>JAPLSJ010000071.1 GCA_026398695.1 Arenimonas sp. | reverse complement strand
CGGGCGACTACCTGCCGCCGGAAGTGCCGGCCTTGCCGGACTTCGCCCTGCAGCGTGCGGTCTCGACCATGATCCGCGATCTTGGCCATGACTACTGGACCGGCACCGTCTACACGACTAACCGCCGGGTCTGGGAGCACGACGAGGCGTTCAAGGAATACCTGCGCAAGCTGCGCTGCATGGCCATCGACATGGAAACGGCGACCATCTTCTCGGCCGGCTTCGCCAACTCCATTCCCGCCGGCGCGCTGCTGCTGGTGTCCGACCAGCCGATGATCCCGGAAGGGGTGAAGACCGAAGCCTCCGACCGCGTGGTCACCGAGCACTTCGTCGAGCGCCACATCCAGATCGGCATCGAGGCGCTGCGGCTGATCCGCCGCCACGGCAAGTCGGTGAAGCACCTGCGCTTCGACGAATAGCCCGCACGATACCTGTGGGAGGGACTTCAGTCCCGATGCTTTTCGCGAAAGGCAGTCGGGACTGAAGTCCCTCCCACAAGTGCTTGGGTTTTACCAGGTGAAGCCGAAGCCCACCACGTCCGGCACCGGCTTGCCTTCGCTGAAGCGCACCGTGCATTCGACGATCTGCTTGGCTTCCGACGTCAGCCCCGGCTCGATGACGATCGGTGCGGTGAGGAATTTCTCACCGTTGGGTGCGTCGGTCATGCTGGCCGCGAGCGCCGCGAGGTCCATCTCGTAGAGTTTGCCCTCGATGCGCGACTTGGCTGCTTCCTCGCAGGCCTTGGCCGCCAGTTCGTTCGGCGTTCCGCTGGCGGCTTCGCCGCCACCTCCGCACGCGCTCAGCGCGGCGGCCATCGTGATCACTACCCAAGTTCGCATCCCACCCCTCCTGGTCCAAGCCATTGCCCGGGTACCAGGGAACTCCGGCCGGGCGGGCCTGCAGACGATGTCAAATTAGCGCAAATGCTCTATGTGTGCCAATGGCGCTGACGTGAAGGGCCGGTCAGGACAATCAGTAGCGGGGCACCGACGGGTCGATCTGGGTCGACCAGGCGTCAATGCCGCCCTCGACGTTGTAGAGGTCGTGGAAGCCCAGGTTGCGGAAGTGCTCGGCGGCCTGGCGGCTGGAGTTGCCGTGGTGGCACAGGAAGGCGATGGGCATGTCCTTGGGCAGCTCGGCCAGGCGCTCGGCGCTGTCCTCGTCCAGCACGTCGTGCGGGTGCGGGAAGGGGGCCAGGGCCCGGGCGTGGGCGGGCCGGACGTCGATCACGTCGATGGTGCCGGCGATGACGTGGTCGTGCAGCTGCTGCACGGACATGGACTTCACGGCCGGCGGGGCGTTGGGGTTGTGGATGGCCAGGCCGGCGCCGCGGGCGTCTTCCACCCAGTCGATGCGGATGCCGCGGGCGCGGGGGGCGCTGGCCAGGTCCAGGTGCAGGCGGATGCCGGCGGCTTCGGTGACGATCTCCTGGCCGGTGGCCGGCTTGAGCTCGAAGCGGGTGTTGAAGCGCGGGTCCACCGACAGGTGCAGCACCACGTCGTCGTCGGCGCCGCCCAGGGCGCGGCCGATGGCCTCGGCCGCGGCCGGGGTGATTTCGATCGGCGGCGGGGTGCGGTCGGGGGCCGGCAGGCCCAGGGCCTCGTGCAGTTCGCCGCTGTTGAGCATCTGCTCGATGATGTCGCTGCCGCCCAGCAGCTCGCCGCCGACGTACAGCTGCGGGATGGTCGGCCACTGGCCGAACACCTTGATGCCCTCGCGGATCTCGGGGTCGGCCAGCACGTCCACGTGGCCGAAGCCCGGCACCAGGCCGCCCAGGATGCCCACGGCCTTGGCCGAGAAGCCGCACTGGGGCGCCTTCGGGTTGCCCTTCATGAACAGCACGACGTGGTGCGTGCCGAGGATCGTTTCGATGCGGCTGCGGGTTTCGGGCGACAGGGACATGGCGGACTCCAGCGGTAATCCCGCCATTTTACGCCCGGCAACGCCAGCGAAAACGTACCAGGTACATTTTCATTCAGCCCACGGAAAACATACCAGGTACATTTTCACTCAGCCCGTGGCGACTCCCGGGCGTCCCGTGAAAATGTACCTGGTATGTTTTCCGTGCCCAGCATTCTGGATGCGAGGGGCAGGGACAGTGCCGTCCAGGCGGCGTATTGCGCCGCGGAGGGGTGCAGGCCGTCGTCGGCCACGCCGGCGCCGGGGGCGCGGCTGGCGGGGGTGATGTCGACGAAGGCGACGCCGCGGGCCTCGCATCGGGCCCGGGCGGCGGCGTTGTAGGCGTCCAGCTCGCGGGCGATCTGCGCCGTGTCGCGGCCGCTGGCCTGGCCGAAGGGGGTGGTGCCCCAGTCGGGGATGGACAGCACCAGCACGCGGCCGGGGCGGCCGCCGGCCAGGGCGATGGCGCGCTCGAGCAGGGCCGCGAATTCATCGGCGTAGTTGGCCACGTCGCGGCCGCGGTACTGGTTGTTCACGCCGATCAGCAGGGACACAACCTCCCACTGGCCCAGTGGTTCGGCCGCGTCCATGGCGGCGGACAGTTCGTCGGTGGTCCAGCCGGTGGTGGCGATGAAACGCGGGTCGGCCAGTGCGATGCCGCGTTCGCGCAGCGCCGCGGCCAGCTGCATCGGCCAGCGCCCGGCCTCGGGCACCGATTCGCCGATGGTGTAGGAATCACCCAGCGCCAGGTAGCTCAGCGGCGCGGCCACCGGTTCGCCGGCCTCAGGCCACTTGCCGCGCACGGGCGCGGGCGGCGTGCCTGCCCAGGGCGCGGTCGATGCGGGTGAACACTTCGCGGATCAGGTCGGCGTCGGGCAGCAGGGTGATGCGGAAGTGGCGCGAGCCCGGCACGTTGAAGCCACTGCCCGGCACCACGAGCACGTCTTCCTCTTCCAGCAGCTCGAGCGCGAAGGCCTGGTCGTCGAAGTCCACCGCCGCGTCGCCGATCACTTCCGGGCCCGCGTACAGCGCGCCGGCCGGCGCCACCAGCGACAGGTGCTCGCTGGCCTCGCAGCATTCGATGGCCGCGCGCCGGGACTCGTGCAGGCGGCCGCCCGCACCGGTCAGCTCGAGGATGGTTTCGGGGCCGGTGAGCGCCGCGGGCACGGCGAACTGCGCCGGCACGTTGGCGCACAGGCGCAGCGCGCTCAGCAGGTCCATGGCGTGGTGGTAGTCGCCGATCTTCAGCGGGTCGCCCGACAGCACCGCCCAGCCCACGCGCCAGCCGCAGGCGCGCCAGACCTTCGACAGCCCGCCGTAGCTCAGGCAGGGCACGTCGCCGGCCAGCGGGGCCAGCGGGGTGAAGGTCGACTCGTCGTAAAGGATGCCGTCGTAGATCTCGTCGGCCATCAGCAGCAGCTTGTGCCGCGCGGCGATGTCCACCATCCGCTGCAGCACTTCGCGCGGGTAGCTGGCGCCGGTGGGGTTGTTGGGGTTGATCACCACCAGGGCGCGCGTGCGCGGCGTCACCAGGCGTTCGATCTCGTCGGGGTCGGGGATGAAGCCGTTTTCCGGCGCGCAGCGGTAGTACACCGGCCGGCCCTGGTTGAGGATGGTGGCGGCGCTCCACAGCGGGTAATCGGGGCTGGGCAGCAGCACTTCCTCGCCCGGGTTGAGCAGGGCGCGCAGGGAAATGTCGATCAGCTCGCTGACGCCGTTGCCGATGAACACGCGGTCGGCGTTGGCATTGGGCGTGCCGCGCCCGCGGTGGAACTGCGCCACGGCTTCGCGGGCCAGGGGCAGGCCCTGCTGGTGGGTGTAGGGGTCGCTGTCGGCCACGTTGCCGGCCAGGGCTTCCTGCAGGTGGGCGGGGGTGCGGAAGCCGAAGGCGCCGGGGTTGCCGATGTTCAGGCGGATCAGCTGGCGGCCCTGGCCCTCGAGCTCGCGGGCGCGGCGGGACAGTTCACCGCGGATGTCATAACGGACCTCGCGAAGGCTTTCGCGGGTCGGCAGGGGCGAATGGGACATGGGGACAGCGGGCTCGGAGCAGGGGATCTGCGTTCGAGATTAACGGAATCGTGGCCCGGAATCAGCAGATTCCCGCGGTTTTCAGGCTTTCCTGGCGCGCAGGGCGATGATCGCGGCCAGTGTGAACCCGATCTCCCAGACCAGGGCTGCGGCGAAGAACCCGGTGAATTCCCCGGTCAGGCCGATGCCCAGCAGCCGCGCCGCGGCGATGCCGCCATTGCCCAGGGCCACCGACCACAGGCCGGCCTCGCGCCAGTCCGGCTTGGCGGCGCAGGCGAACAGGAAGGCCGCCAGGCCCAGCTCCAGCCCACCGTAGAAGGCCCGCAGCTCGATCAACCCGGCCGTGGTGCCCGAGATACCGACCGGCCCCAGCACCGCCTCCGGCGCGGCCACGATGGCGAGGCCGAAACCCAGGAAACCCAGGCCGGCAAGCGAGAGGACAGTGATGCGGAATCGTTCCATGGCGCCATCCTGGCCCCCGGCAAGTGAGAGGAGTGTGCAGGCGGGGGTATCATCCGGGGCAATGCAGCCCACCCAAGAAGCCCTAGACCGCCTGCGCGCCATCGGCTGGCCCGACGACGACACCAGCCGCGCCGCGCTCGCCGCCGCCCAGGGCGCCCGCCTGGCCCGCGTGGTCGGCCAGCACCGCAGCGCCTACGACGTGGCCACCCAGGCCGACGAAATCATGAAGGTGCAGCCACCGCTGCCCTGGACCCGCCCGCGCTGCCCCCCGGAAAACCGCGCCGCCGTCGGCGACTGGGTGGCCCTGGACGAGGCCGGCAAGAACATCATCGAATTCCTGCCGCGCCGTTCGATCCTCAAGCGCGGCGCGGCCGGCGAACACCACCGCCAGCAGCTGATCGCCGCGAATGTTGATCATGTGCTGGTGGTTGTCGGTCTGGACCAGGACTTCAACCCGCGCCGCATCGAGCGCTACCTGGTGGTGATCCGCGCCAGCGGCGCCGCGCCGGTGCTGGTGCTGACCAAGGCCGACGAGTGCGAAATCGTCGAAGACTGCATCGACCTGCTGATGGAAGTGGAAGAGTCGGGCGTGCCCATCCACGCCGTGAACGCCAAGGACCCGGCCAGCACCGCCGTGCTGCATCCCTATCTCGCCGCCGGCCACACCGTGGTGCTGGTGGGCAGCTCGGGCGCGGGCAAGTCCACGCTCACCAACACGCTGCTGGGCCGCGAGAAGATGAAAACCAACACCGTGCGCGGCAACGACTCGCGCGGCCGGCACACCACCACCTCGCGCGTGCTCACGCCGCTGCCGCAGGGCGGCTGCCTGATCGACACGCCCGGCATGCGCGAAGTGAAGTTCAGCGGCGACGAGGACATCGTGGACGCCTTCGAGGACATCGAGGCCCTGGCCGCCGACTGCCGCTTCCGCGACTGCGTGCACGGCAACGAGCCCGGCTGCGCCGTGCGCGCCGCCATCGAGGACGACACGCTGGACGAAGCGCGCTTCCTGCACTACCTCAAGCTGCGCGGCGAAGTGGAGGCGGCGGTGATCACGCAGGCCGCGCGCCGCGCCGAAGAGGAGCTGGCCAGGAAAGCCGCGCACAAGCGCAACAAGGACAAGCTCGGACGCCGCTGATGACCGATGCCGCGCGATCGCTGCAGCACCACGCCGCGCTCGACGCACGCCTGGTGGCGGCGGTGCGCGGCATCCGCCTGCTTGAATCGGTGAGCTGGCCGGCGCAGGCCCAGGAAACCTTCCTGGCCGCGTGGAAGATCGGCCGCATCCACCTGCCGAAGATCGAGTACCCGCGCGGCGACTACGCCGACATCCGCGCCGAACTGGAGGCCGTGGACAAGGCCGCCGACCCCGACGACCCGCTGGGCCGCTACCTGCTGCTCACCTCGGAAAGCTGGCGCATCACCACGCGCCTGCTCGACGCCGTGGGCACGCACCGCGTCACCGCCTATTCCACGCGCCTGTTCGGCCGCCCGATGGAATCGCTGCCCGGCGACGGCCCCACGCACCTGGACGCGGCCCAGCACTTCATCAGCCTGGCCAACGAAATGGACCAGGAGCTGCGCGAGGTCGAGCCCGACTACGTGCTGCCCGCCGAAACGGTGCAGGCGGAGCTGCAAACGGCCATCGATGCCTTCTTCACCCAGCACAAGGTGCGCGTGGAGCTGGACCCGAACCTGATCTCGAAAGCGGCGGCCAGCTCAACCCGCATCCGCCTGCGCACGAATACCGGCTTCTCGGAATACGACCGCAACCAGCTGCTGGTGCACGAGGCCTTCGTGCATTCGCTCACCGGGCTCAACGGCCGCGAGCAGCCGCACTTCAAGTCGATGGCGCGCGGCTCGCCGCGCACCACGGCCACGCAGGAAGGCCTGGCCACGTTCGCGGAGCTCATTTCGGGCTCGATGGACATCGAGCGCATGAAGCGCATCAGCCTGCGCATCGTGGCCATCGACAAGGCCATCCACGGCGCCGATTTCGTCGAGGTTTTCCGCTTCTTCATCGAGTCGGGCCAGAGCCCGCTCGACAGCTTCACCTCCAGCCAGCGCGTGTTCCGCGGCGTGCCGCTGGGCGGCGGCGCGGCGTTCACCAAGGACACCGTCTACCTGCGCGGCCTGCTGTCGGTGCACACGTATTTCCGCTGGTGCCTGCGCCACCACAAGCTGTCGCAGGCGCGGCAGCTGTTCGCGGGCAAGATGGCGCTCGAGGACGTGTTCGCGCTGGAGGGGGCGTTCGAATCGGGCGCCATCGCCGCGCCGCTGTACGTGCCGCCGTGGATGCAGCGCGCGAACGGGCTGGCGGGGATGCTGGCGTTTTCGCTGTTCGCCAACAAGATCAGGCTCGATCGCGTGGATGCCGACGACCTGGTGCTGGGGCTGTAGGCGCGTCAAGGCACGCCCGGGGCCTCAGCCGAAGGCGCGCCGCAGCCGCGCCGCCGCCGTGTCGAAGGCGATCACCGCGGCCACCAGGATGGCCAGGATGACGCCGACCACGTGCCAGTTGCCCCAGTCCACCGCCAGCTTGAGTTCGTAGCCGATGCCGCCTGCGCCCACGATGCCCAGCACCGTGGCCGTGCGGAAGTTGTACTCGAGCATGAACACGCTGGCCGACATCAGCGCCATGCGGCTGGCCGGCAGGATGCCGGCGAAGAACTGCTGGGCGCGCGACAGGCCCAGGGATCGCAGCGCCTCGGGCACCCGGTCGTCCACGCTTTCCAGCGCTTCGTAATAGAACTTGGTGAGATAGCCCAGCGAATACGCGCTCAGCGCGATCACGCCCGGCAGGGCGCCCAGCCCGAACGCGCCCACGGCCAGCAGCGCCCAGAGCAGCGACGGCACGGCGCGGATGGCGTTGAGCAGCGCCCGCGTGGGCAGCCGCAGCCAGGTGGGCCCGACGTTGCGGGCGGCGCAGGCCGCCAGCGGCAGCGAAAACACGATCGCCAGCAGCGTGCCGAGCCAGGCCATCAGCAGGGTGTCGAGCAGCGCCACGCCCAGCGCGCGGTAGTCGAGCGCACGCCATTGGTCCGCGCTGGGCACCAGTGCCGCGGCAAAGCGCGCGGCGTTGTCTGCCGCGCCGGCCTGCGGCAGCTGCAGTTCCAGCGCGCTGACCGCGAAGGCGGTCACCGCCGCCAGTGTCGCCAGCGCCGCACCGCCGCGCAGCCAGCGCCGCCAGGCCGGCTGGTGCGCGCCTTCGGCGGCGCGCGCGAATCCCGCTTCCGGCGAACCCGGCTCGACGGACCCGGGCGGCGCCGCGGGTGCTCGGCCGGCGTCCGGCAGTGCGGGCGTGGCGCCCGACGGCCCGCCCTGCGCCGACGGCTGCGCGTCGGGTTGCGCGGCGGACAACGACACCACGCGGTCGGCGAACTCGTCGGCCAGCGCCGCATCGTGCAGCACGGTGATGAGGGTCAAGCCTTCGGTGCGCCGGAGGTCGTCAAGCAGCTGCATCAGCGCCCGCGACGACGCCGGGTCCAGCGACGCGGCGGGCTCGTCGGCCAGCAGGACGGCCGGGCGCGACATCAGCGCGCGGGCAATCGCCACGCGCTGCTGTTCGCCGCCGCTGAGGCGGTCCACGCGCACGTTGGCGCGGGCCTTCAGGCCCAGCGTCTCGAGCCAGCCGCGGGCCCGTGCGCGCCGCTGCGCGCCGTAGCCGGTCAGCGACCGCAGCAGGCCGGCTTCGGCGGCCGCGCCGTGCAGCACGTTGGCCAAGGCGGTGCTTGAACCGACCAGGCGGAAGTCCTGGTGGATGCTGGCCACGCGGCCCGGAACGAAGACGCTGCCCTGGCGCGGGGCGCATTGCCCGGCCAGCACCCGCAGCAGCGTCGTCTTGCCGCTGCCCGAGGGCCCGACGATCGCGACGTGCGATCCGGCCGCCACGTCCAGCGACAGCCGGTCGAGCACGCGCACGCCTTCGCCCACCACCACCGTGACGTCACGCAGGCTGACGCCCGGGGGGTGGGCCATGGCGTTCAGCGCGCCAGGCCTTCGATCGGAATGCCGGTGCCCTCGATCGCGGCCAGGGCGGCGGCCACGTGCCGGTCTTCGTCCACTTCCACGAAGGTCGAAGCGCCGTAGACGTCGGCCAGCAGCTGCGGCTGGGTGCGGCTGATGTGCAGCAGCGCGCGGCGGATGCCGGCGCGCGTGGGTTCGTCCAGGCCCTTGCGCACGGCCACCAGGTGCGTCGGCACGCCCGGCGTGCGGCCGAGGATGCGCAGGCCGGCGCGCTGGGCGGCCGGCAGGTAGACGTCGGCCTGGGGTCCTTCCATCGTGTAGTCACTCACGGCGGCGATATCGGCGCGCCCTTCGGCCACTTCGCGCAGGGCCTGGGAATAGGAGCCGCCGAACGACACCTGCCGGAATCCGCTGCGCGGGTCCTGCCGCCGGGCCAACACGCCCAGGTCGATCAGGCGCTGGTACGGAAAGACATAGCCGCTGGTGCTGGTCGGGCTGGTGAACACCATGTGCAGCGTGCGCGCCTGCGGCTTGATGTCGTCGACGCTGCGCAAGGGGCTGTCCGCCCGCACCACGAACACCGAGTCGTAGTCGGTGCGGGCGACGCCGCGGGTGTCCACCCGCTGCTCGGCCAGCAGCAGCGCGGCGCCGCCGTCGCGGCGCGCCAGCAGGAACGGCAGCGAGCTCACGTACGCCGCGTCGGCCTGGCCGCTCACCAGCGCCTGCACCGAGGCCGAATAATCCAGCGGCACCACCACGCGTACCGGCCGCTTCAAGGCTTCCCCGAGCGCCGTTCCCAGCCGGTCGGCGGCATCGCGCAGCGCGGCGGGCTCTTTCTGTTTCTGGAAGACGAACACCAGCTCGTCGCGTGCGTGGGCCGAGGGCAGGGTCGTGGCGAGGGCGATCGCCAGGCACAGGGCAGCGGTCAACGCGCCTTTGAACGTCATGGTCATGGCCTTCGGGGGTCAGGTGGGGCTTAGGGGATGAGAACTTATATCATTTGAGAATGAATCTCAATTGACCCTGCTTTGGGCGCGCCCCCGGGCCGTCGGCATGGGCCGCATCGGGCCGCTACAATCCAAGGCCCATTCAGGCGGCGCCCCGGCGCCCGCCCCGAGACTGCCCAACCCCATGTCCGAACACGAAGATTTCAAGCAAGCCGCCCTCGATTACCACCGCCTGGCACCCGCCGGAAAAATCCGGGTCACGCCCACCAAGGCCATGGTCACCCAGCGCGACCTGGCCCTGGCGTATTCGCCCGGCGTGGCCGCGGCCTGCGAGGCCATCGTGGCCGACCCGGGTCAGGTGAGCCAGCTGACGGCGCGCGGCAACCTGGTCGGCGTGATCACCAACGGCACGGCGGTGCTGGGCCTGGGCAACATTGGTCCGCTTGCCGGCAAGCCGGTGATGGAAGGCAAGGCGGTGCTGTTCCAGAAGTTCGCCGGCATCGACGTGTTCGACATCGAGATCAATGAAAACGATCCCGACAAGCTGGTGGACATCATCGCCTCGCTCGAGCCCACGTTCGGCGGCATCAACCTCGAGGACATCAAGGCGCCCGAGTGCTTCGAGGTCGAGCGCAAGCTGCGCGAGCGGCTGAAGATCCCGGTTTTCCACGACGACCAGCACGGCACGGCGATCATCGTTGGCGCGGCGGTGCTCAACGCGCTGCACGTGGTCGGCAAGGACATCGCCAACGTGAAGCTGGCGGTGAGCGGCGCCGGCGCGGCCGGCATCGCCTGCCTGGACATGCTGGTGGCGCTGGGCATGAAGCCCGGCAACATCCTGGTGAGCGACAAGGACGGCGTGCTGCACACCGGCCGGCCCGACCTGGCACCGGGTGGCTTCAACGCCGGCATCGTGCGCTATGCGCGCGACACCACCGCGCGCTGCCTGGCCGAGATCGTGGCGGGTGCGGACGTGTTCGTGGGCGTGTCGGCGGGCGGCGTGCTCAAGCCCGAGATGCTGGCCACGATGGCCGAGCGGCCGATCATCTTCGCGCTCGCCAACCCCACGCCCGAGATCGACCCGGCGCTGGCCAAGCAGGCGCGCCCGGACGCGATCATTGCCACCGGCCGCAGCGATTACCCGAACCAGGTGAACAACGCGCTGTGCTTCCCGTACATCTTCCGCGGCGCACTGGACGTGGGCGCCACCACCATCAATGAATCGATGAAGCTGGCCTGCGTGCGCGCCATTGCCGACCTGGCCCGCCGCGAAGCGACCGACCTGGGCGCCGCCTACGCGGGCGAAACGCCTTCGTTCGGCCCTGAATACCTGATCCCGCGCCCGTTCGACCCGCGTTTGCTGGTGTCCCTGGCGCCCGCCGTGGCGCAGGCCGCGATGGACTCGGGCGTGGCCACGCGACCCATTGACGACATCCCCGCGTATCGCGACCGCCTCAGCAGCTGGGTGTTCCGCACCGGCCTGCTGATGAAGCCGGTGTTCGACCGCGCGCGCGCCGACCGCAAGCGCGTGGTTTACGCCGAGGGTGAGGAAGAAACCGTGCTGCGCGCCGTGCAGACGGTGGTGGACGAAGGCCTGGCGCGGCCGATCCTGGTGGGCCGCCCGGCGGTGATCGAGCGCCGCATCGCGCGCCTGGGCCTGCGGCTGCGCATCGGCGTGGACGTGGAAGTCACCAACATCGACGACGATCCGCGCTTCAACGACTACTGGCAGCTCTACCACGAGATCATGCAGCGCAAGGGCATCACGCCCTCGGCGGCCAAGGCGCTGGTGCGCTCGCGCGACGTGGTGATCGCGGCACTGATGGTGCGCCGGGGCGAGGCCGACGCGCTGCTGTGCGGGCTGGTGGGGCGCTTCGTGCGCAAGCTCAAGTACGTGCGCGAGATCCTGGGCGTGGAAAGCGAAAGCCGCGGGCTGTCGGCGCTGAGCGCCGTCCTGAATGACAAGGGCGTGCTGTTCTTCACCGACACGCACGTGAACGTGGACCCGACCGCGGCCGAGATCGCCGAGTCGGTGATCCAGGCGGCGTTCCGCCTGAAGCTGTTCGGCATCGTGCCCAAGGCGGCGCTGGTGAGCCATTCCAACTTCGGCTCCAGCGAATCGGCCAGCTCGCAGAAGATGCGCGACGCGCTGCATATCCTGCGCGAGCGCGCGCCCAAGCTGGAAGTGGAAGGCGAAATGCACGCCGACATCGCGTTGAACGCCGAAGCGCGCGAACGCATCTTCCCCAACTCCCGCCTCACCGACCGCGCCAACCTGCTGGTGTTCGCCAACCTCGACGCCGCCAACGCCGGCTACAACCTGGTGCGCAGCGTCACCGACGGCGTGGGCGTCGGCCCGATCCTGATGGGCCTGGCCAGCACCGCCCACGTCCTGACCCCCTCGGCCACCGTCCGCCGCGTCGTCAACATGACCGCCATAGCCGCCGTAGACGCCCAAATCCGCTCCGCCCGCAGCTAATAACGGGGTCAGGTTCACTTCCTGCAGGAAGTGAACCTGACCCCGTTCCTGCGCTAACGTGTCGCCGATCGGGGAGGGGCGCATGAAGCTCAATTCAGGCTTGAAGGTGGGCGGGAAGCAATACGCCGCGGGCGACCGGGCGCCGATGAAGTTCATCTACCCGTTCTTCCTGTTCCACATGGCGATGTTCGGGCTGTCGGGTTTTTTCATGGCCTACGGGTCTGGCGAGGTCGACCTGGCGTTCCTGTACATGCATGGCGGCATCGCCATCACCGTGTACATGCTGTTCTACCTGGCCATCTTCGGCGTGGACGAAGTGAAGTGGATGCTGATCAACGCGGGCCTGGGCCTGCTGGGCATCTGGGCCGAGATCAACTACATCCTGGGCTGGTTCGGGACCTCGCGGGGTGATTTTTCGCCCTGGGTGCACGTCACGCCCTTCCTCTACTACGTGCTCTACACGTTCCTGCTGCGGCAGCTGCTGCTGGACCTGACCGGCTCGCGCGACAAGCCCGCACGAAAGCGCCTCGTGGAAACCCTCTACGTCGTCGCCTCCGTCACCCTC
>JAPLSJ010000098.1 GCA_026398695.1 Arenimonas sp. | reverse complement strand
TGAGAGTTCGGATGACGAGTGACCCGTGCACTGTCATTGCGTCACCCCGGCAGTCGGTCCATCCTTTGACCGTCGACTGACCCAAAGCGTCGTTTAGTGACGCTGCGTATGCCCCCGCATCGCCTGTTCGGCGCCCGGCACCAGGTCCCCCGGATACCCCCTGTTCCCAAAGACCCGCCGGGCGCCGACTTTTAATCCTGCCGCGACAGCGCGGCCACCCAGAAAAAGCGCAAAAAAAAGGGTCGGGAACTCCCCCCCGGGAGTTCCCGACCCTGGCATCCCTACCGCGCGCCTGACCAGCCCCTGTTCAGTCTGGTCGACGCCCCCCGGCGTTGGCCGCGGTAGGTGCCTTTTTGTCAAAGCAGGAACCGTGCCAACCATCGCCACCTGCGGACACCGGCCCCGCCGCGCGGGATAATCCGCCCGCACCCAGACCCGGCAACCGCAGGACAAGGCAGAGCATGAGCTACGACGTCATCGTGATCGGCGGCGGCCACGCCGGCACCGAAGCCGCGCTGGCCTCCGCGCGCGCGGGTGCGCGCACGCTGCTGCTCACCCACAGCATCGAGACGGTCGGCCAGATGAGCTGCAACCCGGCCATCGGCGGCATCGGCAAGGGCCACCTGGTGCGCGAGATCGACGCGCTGGGCGGCGCCATGGCCCGCGCCGCGGACCGGGCCGGCATCCAGTGGCGCACGCTCAACGCCAGCAAGGGCCCGGCCGTTCGCGCCACGCGTGCGCAGGCCGACCGCGTGCTCTACAAGGCCGCCATCCGCACCATCGTCGAGAACCAGCCCAACCTCGAACTCTTCCAGCAGGCCGTGGACGACCTGGTGATCGAAGGTGACCGGGTCGCCGGCGTCATTACCCAGAGCGGCCTGCGCTTCGACGCGCGCGCGGTGGTGCTCACCGCCGGCACGTTCCTGGCCGGGCGCATCCACGTAGGCCTGGTGAACTATCCCGGCGGCCGCGCCGGCGACCCGCCGGCCACCACGCTGGCCCAGCGCCTGCGCGAGCGTCCGTTCGCGGTGGACCGGCTCAAGACCGGAACGCCGCCGCGCATCGACGGCCGCAGCATCGATTATTCGGGTCTGGTCGAGCAGCCGGGCGACACGCCGGTGCCGGTGTTTTCCTTCCTGGGCAGCGCCGCCGACCATCCGCGCCAGGTGTCGTGCTGGATCACCCACACCAGCGAACGCACGCACGACATCATCCGCGGCGGCCTGGACCGCTCGCCGATGTATTCGGGCGTGATCGAAGGCGTGGGCCCGCGCTATTGCCCCAGCATCGAGGACAAGGTGGTGCGCTTCGCCGACAAGGCCTCGCACCAGGTGTTCGTCGAGCCCGAAGGCCTGGACACGCACGAGGTCTATCCCAACGGCATCTCCACCTCGCTTCCGTATGAAGTGCAGGTGGACCTGGTGCGTTCGATCAAGGGTTTCGAGAACGCGCACATCACGCGCCCGGGCTACGCGATCGAATACGACTACTTCGACCCGCGCGGGCTGAAGGCGTCGCTGGAGACCAAGCTGGTCGCCGGGCTGTTCTTCGCCGGCCAGATCAACGGCACCACCGGCTACGAAGAGGCTGCCGCGCAGGGCCTGCTGGCCGGCCTGAACGCCGCGCTGCACGTGCAGCAGCGCCAGGCGTGGTCGCCGCGCCGCGACCAGGCCTACCTGGGCGTGCTGGTGGACGACCTGGTGACGCACGGCACCACCGAGCCCTACCGCATGTTCACCAGCCGCGCCGAATACCGGCTGCAGCTGCGCGAGGACAACGCCGACGCGCGCCTCACGCCGATCGGCCGCGAGCTGGGCGTGGTGGACGAGGCGCGCTGGCAGGCCTTCGCCCGCAAGGCCGACGCGGTCGAGCGCGAGCGCGGTCGCCTGCAGGCGCTGTGGGCCACGCCGGGCGGTGCCCTGGCCACCGAACTGGCGCAGCACGCCGGCGTCACGCTGACCCGCGAAGCCACCGTGCTGGACCTGATGAAGCGACCGGAACTGGACTACGCCGCGCTGATGCAGCTGCCCAGCGTGGGCCCGGGCGTGGACGACGCCGCCGTGGCCGAGCAGGTCGAGATCGGCGTGAAGTACGCGGGCTACCTGGTGCGCCAGCACGAGGACATCGAACGCAGCCGCCGCAACGAAGAAAGCCGCATCCCGGAAGACTTCGACTACGCCGGCATCCCCGGCCTGTCGGCCGAGCTGCAGTCCAAGCTCGGCCAGGTGCGGCCCGAGACCATCGGCCAGGCCCAGCGCATTCCTGGCATGACGCCGGCGGCCATCTCGCTGCTGCTGGTCTGCCTGGCCAAGCGCCGCGGCCGGCGCGTGGCGTGAGCCCGCGAACGACCACGCGCTGATGCCCGTCCGCTCCCACCCCCTGCACCGGCGCTGGCTGGCGCGCCGCCGGCGCCTGCGCCGCTGGCTGCGGCCGCTGCCGCGGCGGGCGAACGTGGCGCGCTATCCGGTGATCAAGTGGTTTGCCGACGCCGCGCGCCGGCGGCCCTATCTGTGGTCGTTCAAGCGGCCGCAGGTGCTGGCGTCGCTGTACGCGGGATCGGTGCTGGCGCTGATGCCGGTGTACGGCCTGCAGGTGGCCATTGGCCTGGCGCTGGCGATCCTGGTGCGCGGCAACCTCACGGTGATGGTGGCGCTGCAGATGGTCACCAACCCGCTCACGCTCGGGCCGATCTACTACGGCACGCATTCGCTGGGTACGTGGCTGCTCGGCCTGGCGGGTTACGGCGACGGCGCCACGCGCCTGGGCGCGTCCGCCAATGCGCTGGTGGTGGGCGGCATCGTCGCCGGGCTGGCGCTGGCGCTGCTGGTGGACGGGCTGTGGCGGCTGCTGGCCTGGGAGGCGCGCCATTTCCGCGCGCAGCTCGATGCCCTGCACGCGGGCCTGGGCTACCGGCACGGCGCCCACCGCGACGATGACGCAGGTCCCGGCAGCAGGTAGTTTGGCGCCATGAAGACCCTGCTGCTCTGCCTCGCGCTGCTGCCCGCGTTCGCCACCGCCGCCACCGTCGAGCCCTGGGCGCTGCCCGCGCCCGTCGGCTCCGCACAACCGCATCTGTCGCAGGCCAGCGGCGGCGACCTGCTGTTGAGCTGGATCGAGAAGCAGCCCGCCGGCGGCGATCGCCTGATGTTCGCGCGACAGGACGCGAAGGACGCGCGCTGGTCGGCGCCGCGCGTGATCGCGCAGGGCAGCGACTGGTTCGTGAACTGGGCCGACTTCCCCGCGCTGCAGGCGCTGCCCGACGGCAGCCTGTGGGCGCACACGCTGGTGAAGAACGGCGCCGCCACCTACGCCTACGACGTGCGCCTGCACGTCTCGCGCGATGGCGGCCGGCACTGGCAGCCGGCCGACGCCGTGCACGACGACGGCACGCCGACCGAACACGGCTTCGCCAGCCTCTGGCCGCAGTCGCGCGACCAGTTGGGCATCGTCTGGCTGGACGGCCGCAAGACCGCCGGTGGCCATGACCATGCCGACCACGGTGGCGCCGGCGCCATGACGATGCGCTCGGCCACGTTCGACGCCGCGGGCAAGCGCCGCACCGGGCTGGAAATCGACGCGATGACCTGCGACTGCTGCCAGACCGACACCGCGATGAGCGACGCCGGCGTGCTGGTGGCCTACCGCGACCGCGAGCCGGGCGAGATCCGAGACATCAAGGTGACGCGCTTCGACGGCCAAGCCTGGACCGCGCCGGCAACGGTGCACGCCGACCGCTGGTTCATGCCGGCCTGCCCGGTGAATGGTCCGGCCGTCGGCGCGCGCGGCCGCCAGGCCTGGGTGGCCTGGTACACCGGTGCGGGCCCTGCGCCGTCGGTGCGGATCGCGGCATCCAGTGATGCCGGCGCCCGCTTCGGGCCGATGCGCCAGGTGGCCGTGGGCGAAGCGCAGCTGGGCCGCGTGGACCTGGCCGCCGACGCCAGCGGCGTCTGGATGAGCTGGATGCAGGAGGCGGGCGGCGAGCAGTCGCTGTGGCTGGCCCGGTTCGACCCCGCGCTGGCAACCGAACAGTTCCGCGTCCGGGTGGCCACGGTGGCCGGCCGTGGCCGGGGCACGGGGTTCCCGCGCATGCAGGTCCAGGGCGGCTCGGCCTGGCTGGCCTGGACCGAAGTGGTGGGCGGCAAGCCCCGCCTGCGAGGCGCCCGGGTGCGTCCCTGACTGTACCCAGTGGTATGGATTCGGGCTTTGGATTAAGGTGATGCGGCGTTGCCGGCCAAGCCGGCGGCGAAAGTAACGGCTCAAGGGGAGGGAGCATCGCCGGCGTTCGCGCAGGGGATGCCAAAGGAGACCCTGGGCACGTAGCACACACAAAAATCGAAAGCCCCGACAGGAGTTTCCCCATGCCCCGTTTCCATCGTTTGGCCGGCGCCGTTGCCCTGGCGCTTGGCTGCGCCGGTGCCGCCCAGGCGCAGCAGTTCAGCCGCGTCGTCGTGTTCGGCGACAGCCTCAGTGATTCCGGCAACATCGCCCTCGCACAGTCGCTGCCTGCCGGCAACAGCTTCACCACCAACCCCGATCCGGTCGCGGCGCAGATCATAGCGGCGGCCTTTGGCTTGTCCGCCAATCCGTCGCTGCAGCCCGGCGGCACGAACTTCGCCTGGGGCGGTGCCTGCGTCCGCGCGGCGCCCGCGCCCTGCCTCAACCCGGTGCCCAACATTCCGACCCAGGTGACGCAGCACCTGGCGCTCAACGGCGGCGTGGCCGATCCGAACGCGCTGTACAGCATCTGGGGCGGTGCCAACGACATCTTCGTGGCGCTGGGCAACCAGGCCACCGCGCAGGCCAACACCGCCGCGGCCGCCACGGCCTACGTGCAGCAGATCGCCCGCCTGCAGAGTGCCGGCGCCCGCTACATCGTGGTCTACAACCTGCCCAACCTCGGCGCCACGCCGCAGTTCACCCTGCCTTCGTTCGGCGGTTCGCCGGCCACTTCGGCCGCGGTGTCCCAGATCACGGTGGTGTACAACAGCGCGCTCAACGCGGGCCTGGCCACGCTGGGCAACGGCCTGATCTCGATCAACACCTTCGGCCTGATCTCCGAGATCACCGCCAACCCGAGCCTGTACGGCTTCACCAACATCACCGGCACCGCCTGCGGCGCCGTGCCGTCGGTCGCCTGCGGCCCGGGCCAGTACGTCGCGCCCAACGCCAACCAGACCTACCTGTTCGCCGACGGCGTGCACCCCACCGGTGCCGCCCACGCGATCCTGGCCAACGTGGTGCTGTCCACCATCGCCGCGCCCATCCAGGCCTCCTACGCGGGCGAGGGCGGCGTGCAGGCCTCCGAAAACCACAGCCGTGCGGTCAACGACGAGCTGATGTCGGACTTCCAGCTCAACCGTGAAACCGGCACCGTGCGCGGCTACGCCACGACGCAGTTCGGCCAGCAGGACTACGACTACAACGCCGGCACCAACATCCTGGGCGGCGAGTCCGACTACCTCGCGCTCACCCTGGGCGCCAACCACCGCATCGCCGACAACGCGACCTGGGGCGTTGCGCTGACGCTTGGCCGCCACCACAACGACGTGGCCAGCGCCAACCTCGTGAGCAACTCGGCCATTGCCTCGATCGGCGGTGCGCTGCGCTTCGGCAGCGGCGGTTATGCGCACGGTTCCCTCAGCGGCGGCACCACCGGCGTCGAGCTCGAGCGCTACATCGAGATGGGCCCGACCACCCGCACCGAGGAAGGCTCCACCAGCGCCACCCAGCTGGGTGCGGAAATCGGCATGGGCTGGCTGTTCGGTTCGGCCGACGGCCTGCAGCACGGTCCGTTCGCCAGCGCGAGCTGGCTGAGCCAGGAAGTGGAAGGCTTCGCCGAGGGCAGCGGCAGCGCGACCTCGATGAACTACGCCGCCTTCGACCGCGATTCGTTCATCACCCGCGCGGGCTACCAGCTGATGGGCCACATGGGTTCGGGCGACCGCAACATCCGTCCGTTCGCCCGCATTGCCTGGAACCAGGAAGGCGAAGACGACCAGATCCAGGTCAACGCCGGCTCCAACTCCGTGGCGGGTCGCTTCACCATGGGCGGCTTCACGCCGTCGAGCGACTGGATCAGCGCCGACCTGGGCGTGAACTTCGAGATGAGCGACGACATCACCGCGTTCGCCGCCTACTCCGGTCGTTTCAACGACGACCAGCAGGGCCGCGACAGCCTGAGCCTGGGCATGCGCATCGCCTTCTGATCCACCGCTACCGCAACACCCCAAAGGCCGCCCTCCGGGGCGGCCTTTTTTTCAGCGCTCGGTGCGCCAGTTCAGGGAGGCGGCGCTTTCGTTGCCGGACTCGATGCTGATGTCGAAGCCGCGGGTGAGCAGGTATTTCAGCGTCACCACCTGGCCGGTGCCCACCAGCGAGACGCCGTAGCTCAGGAACAGGCGCGGCAGCACGTACTTGCCGACCGTGAAGGTGGCGCCGCCGAGGTTGCGCGAATCGCGCACGCCCGCTTCGTCCAGGCCCAGGCTCGCACCCAGCTGCTGCGCCACCAGGTTGCCGCCCGCGCCCAGCGCCAGCGCGGCCGCGCCCAGCTGCTCGTTTTCGCCGGCGCTGGTGGTGCTGAGCGGGCGCCCGAACACCAGCCACGACAGCGCCTCGCTGGTTTCCATCGCCGGGCTCGAGACCACCGTGGTTTCCGGACGGTTGGCGGTGCCGCGCACCTGCACGCCCACGGTGACGTTTTCGAACTCGCGCTCGGCGCGGATGTCGAGCGTGGGATTGTCGTAGGGCGAGTCGGCGTAGGACAGGCGCGCGCGCTGGATGGTCAGCGCCTGGCCGTAGGCCCGGTACTTGCCGCTGACCTGCAGCGTGCCCAGCGCCGTGGCGCGCCGGCCCGGGCGCTCGCGCAGGCGCAGTGCGCCGGTGATGGCGCCGTCCAGGCCGAAGCCCTTGAGGCTGACCTTGTCGCCCAGCGACACCGAGAAATCCATGTCCAGGGGCTTGGCGCGTTCAGTGCCGGCGTCCACCGGATCGACCACCACCACGTCGGGCGACACCGACACGCTGCTGTCCAGCGCCTCCAGGTCGGCGCGCGCCTCGGGCACGGCGAGCGTGCCGCGCAGCTCCAGGCGGTCTTCCAGCCAGCGCATCGTCAGTTCGGGCGTGCCGACCAGATAGAGCTCGGGCGTGCTGGCCAGGGTGACGTTCGCACCGCGCAGCACCAGCTGCAGCGGCGCGCTGGCGTCGCGGAAGTTCAGGCTGCCGTCCACGGCCAGCACGCCGTCGCCCGAACGCACGCTGCCCACCACCCGCGACGTGCCGTCGGCATTGCCAACCAGCGTGAACGCGCCTTCGCTCAGCTTCACGCCCAGCGCCGGCAGCTCGGCGGAGAACGGCTGCAGCTGGGCCTTGCCCGACAGCTGCGGCTGCGTGCGGGTGCCGGCCAGCAGCAGCTCGCCCTGCAGGCGGCCGGCGGGTGCGGCGAGGTCTTCGGAGAACAGTTCGAGCCAGGTCAGGTCGCGCACGTCGAGCGCCAGCTCGCCGCTCAGTGCGGCGTTGTCCGCCAGGCCGGTGCGCACGCGCGCCGAGACGTGGCCTTCGTCCGGAAGGATCGCGCTGAGTTCACCGCTGACGGCCTCGCCTTCCACCTGCACCGTCACGGCCAGGTCGCGGTAGCCGAACACTTCGCGCTCGAGGTCTTCGTCCAGGCGCAGCGCGCCGCGCTCGGAATCGATGCGGCCGGTGCCGCGCCAGCGGCCGTCGCGGCCGCGGCGGAGTTCGGCGCGCGCGTCCAGGGTGCCGTCCATTTCCAGCGCCAGTCCCTGGTCGTCGGCCAGCCAGGGCTGGGCCAGGGACAGCGGCAGCGCTTCGCCCTGCAGGGACGCTTCGTTGCCCGACGCGGCCACGCACAGCCGGCCGCCGACGTCCTTCGCCGCCAGGCAGCTGCGCTGGAGCTGCAGCACGCCGGGGCCGAAGGCGAAATCGGCGCCCGATTCGAGCACCAGCACCGGGGCACCCACGGCGGCCAGGCGCAGCTGGGCGAGGTGGCCGCGCCACTGGTCGCCCTGGCGGCCGATGCGGCCGGCCAAGGCGAGTTCGCCGTGTTCGCCGGCGGCGTCGCCCTCGAGCTGAAGGTCGGCCAGGCTGCCGGTGCCGCGCAGCGCCAGGCGGTCGAGGGCGACGCCCGACAGCACCAGGTCACTGCCGTCCACGTCGAAGCGGCCGCCCGCGCCGCGCGCGGGCAGGGTGCCTGCGAGGCGCAGCGAGGCCGCGCGTTCGTCGCCCCAGCGCAGCGACTCACCCTGCAGCCGTGCGGTGATGTCGGTGGCGTTGGCCGGGCCGCGCAGCGACAGCGTGCCCTGCACGCGGCCCTGGGCGCCGGCCAGCACGTCGTCGAGCACGAGCGGCTCGAAGCGCGCGTCCAGGTCGTAGCGCGCACCGAAACCGCCGCGCACGTCCACCACGCTGCCGCCGATGCGCAGCGCCGCTTCGCCGGTGCCGCGGTCGCCGTTCCACTGCGCGGCCATGCGGCCCGACACCGGGCGGTCGCGCAGCTGCCCGCGCAGGTCGTCCACCTGCAGCCGGCCCTGCCAGCGGCCGGCGTCGTCGCGGCTGGCGTTGGCCTGCAGTGCGCCGCTGAGCGCGCCGGGATAATCGGGTGCGAAGTAGCCGGGGTCGAACCCGGTGAGTGCCGCCTGCCCCTCGAACGCCAGCGCCGGCGACCAGCGCAGCACGCCGCGGCCGTCGAGCGATCCGGTGGGCGTGTCGGCGCGCAGTTCGTCCAGGGTCAGCGACTCGGCGTTGCCCTTGCCCGACAGCGCCAGCGTGGCCTGTTCGCCGCCGCGCTCGAGCGTGGCTTCACCCGCGAGCGTCCACGCCTCGAGGCGGCCGCGCGCGTGCAGCTCGCCGGCGGCGGTGACGGGCAGGGCGCCGGGCTCGGCGCTGGCGGGCTCGAAGCGCAGGCCGGTGCTGGCGGCCACGGCGTCGAACGCCGACGCGTCGCCGGCGAGCGCGAGGTCACCCGTTATCGTCAGCGGGCCCTGCGGCAGCGTCAGCACCAGCGGCTGCGCGCGCAGCACCTGCGAGGCCAGCTGCACGCGGGACGGCTCGATGCCGAGGCGCCAGTCGCCCTGCGCGAGTTCGCCGGTGATGTCGGCTGCGCCGCCGCGCCCGGTGGCCTCGATCCGTCCGCGCCACGGCTCGCCGGCCGCCAGGCCCAGCAGCGCCGGGTCCAGGCCCTCCGACTGCGCCTTGAGCGTCCACAGCGGCACCGCCGCCGATTCGCGCAGCGACAGGCTGAGCGTGAGCGCTTCGGGCGCCTTGCCCACGAGGTCGAGCGTGAGTGCGTCCAGGTCGCCCTTGGCGTTGAACTGCAGCGTGGCTGCGGGCGCGGTGTCGGTGGCATGGAGGGCGAGCGTGCCGGCCAGGTCCATGCGGAAATGGCGCGCCGGCAGGTACTCGCCCTTCAGCGCCAGCTGGCCGCGTGGGCTGTCCAGCGCCAGGGATTCGACCGAGAAGCCGTCGTCGGACAGCTGCACGGTGGTGGCGGCCAGCGTGGTGACGTCGAGCAGGGTGGCGTCGTCGCGCTCGATGCGCAGGCCGTCCACGTCCAGCCGGGTGGTGTTGACCTGCAGCGGCATCGGCAGGCGCGGCAGCACGTCGGGCCAGGTGGGCAGCTCGAAGGGCGCGTCGCCTTCGGGCGGCAGCACCAGCACCGCGCCGTCCACTTCCAGCAGGTCGAGCTGCAGGCGGCGGCCCAGCACCGGCAGCACGCGCGCGTCCAGCAGCACGCGCTCGGCGGTGAACACCACGCCGCCGTGGTCGTAGCGCAGGCCGTGCAGCACCAGCGGGCCGTACACGGTGCCTTCGGCCTTTTCCCAGCGCAGCGAGTCGGCCGGCAGCAGCCGCACCACGCGCGCCAGCAGCGTGTCGCGGCCACCGGCCGTGGCCAGCAGCCAGAACAGCAGCACGCCGCCCGCCACCACCAGCGCCACGCTGCCCAGGCCGATCCGGCGCGTCCAGCGGCGGGCGAACGAGCGCGGCGGTTTCTTCGCGGCGGCGGGCGCGGTCACAGGTCGGGACCGATGTTGAAGTGCAGGCGCACCGAAGACTGCGCCGCATCGCCCAGGCCGTGCGCGACGTCCACGCGCACCGGCCCCACCGGCGAGCGCCAGCGCACGCCCACGCCGATGCCCACCTGCCACTCGTGGGCATCGAAGCTGTCGAAGGCGTCGCCGGCATCCACGAACACCGCGCCGCCCCATTCGCGGCTGAACATGCGCTCGTATTCCGCACTCGCCACCATCAGGTGCTTGCCGCCGAAGACGTAGCGGTCGCCGTTGGCGTCTTCGATGTACTGGCCGATTTCCTTGTAGCCATAGCCGCGCACGCTGCGGTCGCCGCCGGCGTAGAAGCGCAGCGAGGGCGGGAACTGCGCGAAGTCGTCGCTCACCGTGGTGCCGGCCTCGGCGCGCAGCAGCAGCCGGTCGCGGCTGCCGAAGCCGCGGATCCAGTGGCCCTGGGCGCGCAGCTGCAGGAAGTCGATGTCCGAGCCCAGCGCGGTGCTGCCGCCGCTGAGCTCCACCGTCACGCCCATCGCGCGGCGCGGGTACAGCAGGTCGTCCGTGCGCACCCACTTGGCCCACAGCGACGGGAAGACCAGGGTGCTGTAGCTGTAGTCCTGGCCCGACACCGAGTCTTCGAAGCGTTCGCGGCGCAGGTTCATCGCCGCCACCAGTTCCCAGTCGCCCAGCTTGCCGCTGCGGCTGCCCACCAGCTCCACCAGCTGGTTGTCCACCAGGTCGATGGGCTCTTCGCGCACGCTGGCCGACAGCGTGTACCAGCCGTCGAGCCATTTGAAGGCGGGGACCTTGTACTGCACGGTGACGTCGTTCTTGCGCTGGGCCAGGCTGGCCAGCGCCTTGAGCTTGTGGCCGCGGTCGTTCACCCACCGGCGCTCCACGCCGCCGGTGACGCCCAGGCCCGCGTCGGTGCCCACCCGCAGGCCGGCGGAATAGATGCTGCGCTTGCCCATCGCCAGCGCCACTTTCACCGGCACCTGCAGGCCGGTGGCGTCGTCGGGCTGCGGCGTGATGTCGATGGCGCTGAAATAGTCCAGCTCCGCCAGGGATTTCTGCAGCGCCAGCAGCTTGCTCTGCTCGTAGGCGTCGCCGGGTTTCCAGGGCACCAGGTGCTCCAGCAGCCCGGGTCGCAGGCGGTGGCCCTCGAAGCTCGCCGCGCCCAGGGCGTGGCGGTCGCCGCTCACCCAGGCCAGGTCGATGTCGGCCGCGTGCTGCGCGCGGCTCACGGTGACCCGGTGGGTCACCAGTTCGGCGTCGAAATAGCCCCGGTCGAGCAGCGCGCGGTCCAGCGCCGCCTTGCTGTCCTCGTACACGCCGTGGTGGAAGGGCTGGCCCGGCTGCGGCTGGAAGCGCTGCAGGCGCCGCATCAGCGCGCTGTCGGCCTGCGCCGGGCCATCCATGCGCAGCGCCCGTTCGCGCACCCGTACCGGTTCGCCCGGCCGCACGGTCACGACCACGTTCACCAGCGCGCCCTCGCGCAGCACCTGTGTTTCCACCGTGGGGTCGTAGTAGCCGAACGGCTCCATCGCGCCGCGCACTTCGCGCGGCACCTGGCGCAGCAGGTAGGACAGTCGGCTCTCGGTGAGCCGCGTGCGCCGGTTGGGGTTGAGCCGCTGCAGCGCCAGGGCGTCGTCGACGTTGTCGCGCATCTCCTCGTCTTCCAGGCCCTGCACGGTCACCTGCCGCAGCTCGAGCGCGTCCGCGCGGCCGGCGCCGGCGGCCAGCAGCAGGGCAACCACCAGCGAGGCGGACAGGGAGGGGGCGGGGGGCGGGATCGGCATCGGCCACAAGAATACCCGGAGGCCACCGGCACCCTTCGTGAACCGAGGGGCGCAGGCCTTGCCATCGGCGCTGGATGCAAATAAGATTCATTCTCATCAGCTAGTCGAACAGACCCAGCCAAACCTTCCCGCCTCCACTCTCCGGGGTTTCGCCATGTCTGTCGTCCGTCCCAAGCCCGCCGCCGCGTCGCCGGCCCGCCATCTGTTCTTCCTGGCCATCGCCTCGGCCTGTGCCGCGCCCGCGGTCGCCGCGCCGGCCCCGGCGTCGCCCGGGCCCGCCGCCACCCGCCTGGACGGCATCGAGGTCACCGGCGAGCGGCTGGACAAGCCGGCGTCGCCCAAATACACCGAAGCGCTGGCGGACACGCCGCAAACCATCACGGTGGTCGACCGCGCCACGATGGACCAGCAGGGCCTGCTGTCGCTGCGCGACGTGCTCAGCACGCTGCCCGGCATCACCTTCGGCGCCGGCGAAGGCGGCGGTGGCTATGGCGACAGCATCAACCTGCGCGGCTTCAGCGCCAACGCCGACATC
This sequence comes from Arenimonas sp., assembly GCA_026398695.1. GTDB lineage: Bacteria > Pseudomonadota > Gammaproteobacteria > Xanthomonadales > Xanthomonadaceae > Arenimonas. The sequence continues at coordinate 17,717 of JAPLSJ010000098.1, read as the reverse complement.
ACCTCGGACGGCGTGCGCGACAGCGCGCAGTACAGCCGCACCGACAACTTCAACCTCGAATCGCTGGAGCTGGTGAACGGCGCCAACTCGGTCTACTCGGGCGCCGGCTCGGTCGGCGGCAACATCAACCTGGTCAGCAAGGCGGCGGGCCTGGACGAATTCAGCGTGCTGTCGCTGGGCGTGGGCACCGATGCCTTCGGCCGCGCCACCTTCGACACCAACCAGGTGCTCGGCGACGACACCGCGCTGCGCCTCAACGCGATGGCCCACCGCAACGACGTGCCCGACCGCGACTTCGAATCGTTCAAGCGCTGGGGCATCGCGCCGTCGCTGGGGCTGGCGCTGGACTCGGCTACGCGGCTCACGCTGAGCGCCGTGCACCAGCAGGACGAGAACACGCCGCAGTACGGCCTGCCTTACTTCTCCGCCTACGGCGGCACGCTGCCCGGCATCGACGAAGAGGGCTACTACGGCTACAGCAACCTCGATCGCCAGGACATCAGCCACGGCAGCGTCACCGCCGTGTTCGAGCACGACTTCAGCGACGCGGTGACGCTGCGCAGCCTGGCCCGCTACCAGCGCGTTGAACAAACCACCGTGGTGGATGCCGTGCAGGGGACCTGGTGCCTGGACAGCGGCATCAACCCGGCCACCGGCCTGGCCTGCACCGGTGGCCAGCCCGCCGGCACCTACCAGCCCAGCGGCCCGCGCGGCTACCAGCGCGACACCGTGAACGGGCTGGCGATCAGCCAGACCGACCTCACCGCGCGCTTCGACACCGGCGGCATCGGCCACGCGCTGGTGGTGGGCGCCTCGTTCGCGCACGAGAGCTTCGACCTGGACGTGGGCAGCCTGCTGCGCAATGCCGACGGCACGCTGGTGGCGCTGCCGCGTTTGGACCTGTCCCAGCCGGAATCGACCTGGACCGGCCCGGTGAACTACACGCTCACCGCCCGCAGCGAAGGCGAGCTGTCGAACGCCGCGCTGTACGCCTTCGACACGTTGACCTTCAACGACCAGTGGATGCTCAACCTCGGCGCGCGCTACGAATCCCACCGCGGCAGCAACGCCAGCTGGACCGTGGTGGCGGCGCCCGCCCTCGGCGCGCCGGCGATTCCCGGCATCGGCACGATCACCGGCAAGAATCCGACGCTGGAAAACGACGAGCGCCTGTTCTCGTACCGCGCCGGCCTGGTCTACAAGCCCACCGAACGCGGCACCGTGTACCTCAGCTATTCCAACAGCCAGACGCCGTCGAAAGCCTCGGTGAATGGTGCCTGCACGGCGCTCACCTGCAACGTCGATCCCGAGTCGGCCAGCAACATCGAGCTGGGCACGAAGTGGGAGCTGTTCGACGAACACCTGGCGCTGACCGCCGCGGTGTTCCGCAACACCCGCGAGAACTACAAGGTGGCCGACTTCGACCCGGCCAACCCGCTGCTGGGCGAACAGACGCTCGACGGCGAGGCGCGCGTGGACGGACTCACCCTCGGCGTGGCGGGGCGGATCACCGGGGCGTGGTCGGTGTTCGCCAACGCCACCTTCCTGGACAGCGAGGTGCTGCGCAGCGTCTCCGATTTCTGCCTGGCCAACCCGGGCCAGAACGGCTGCGCCAACACCGTGGCCAACCCCGACCCCGAGGCCGGCCAGCCGATCGTGCAGACGCCCGAACGCTCGGCCAGCCTGTGGACCACCTACGAACTCGCGAAGGGCTGGCTGCTGGGCTACGGCATCACCTACCAGGACAAGTTCCGTCTGGCCGCAGGCAACTACACCCAGGGCTACACCACCCACCGCGCCATGCTCGGCTACACGGTGAATGCGGCGCTGTCGCTGCAGCTCAACGTCAACAACGTGTTCGACGAGGACTACTTCATCCGCGTGCGCAACAACGGCTGGGCCACGCCGGGCGAGGCGCGCTCGGCCACGGTCACGGCGACCTACGCGTTCTGACCCGTCCCTCGCCAGCCTTTGCCAGGAGAGCGTGATGCTGCTGCAGATTCCCCGGGTGCTCGACGCCGCACAAATCGCGGCGTTCCGCGCAAGGCTGTCGGGCGCCGGCTGGGCCGACGGCAAGCTCACGGCCGGCTACCAGTCGGCGCAGGCCAAGCACAACCAGCAGCTGCCGGAAAACGATCCGGTGGCGCGCGAGCTTGGCGGCCGGGTGCTGGATGCGCTGGGCCGCAGCCCGCTGTTCTTCAGCGCGGCGCTGCCGCGCCGCATCTACCCGCCGCTGTTCAACCGCTACGCGGGCGGGCAGTCGTTCGGCTTGCACGTGGACAACGCCATCCGCTACGACCGCAGCGGCCCCCGCAGCGAGCCGGTGCGCACCGACCTGTCGGCCACGCTCTTCCTCAGCGACCCGGCCGACTATGACGGCGGCGAGCTGGTGATCCAGGACACCTACGGCACGCAGCGCGTGAAGCTGGCCGCGGGCGACCTGGTGCTCTACCCCGGCAACAGCCTGCACGAAGTGACGCCGGTGACCCGCGGTGAACGCACGGCCTGCTTCTTCTGGATGCAGAGCCTGGTGCGCGACCCCGGCCAGCGCCGCGAGCTGTTCGAACTCGACCGCGCCATCCAGGCCCTCACGCTCGCCGCGCCCGGCCACGCCGCGCTGGTGCAGCTGACGGGCAGTTACCACAACCTGCTGCGCCGCTGGGCGGAGTGCTGAGCGGACCCATGTTCAAGAACGCCATCTTCCAGATCCACTGGTTCCTGGGCATCACCGCCGGCCTCGTGCTGGCGATCGTCGGCGTCACCGGCGCGATGCTTTCCTTCGAACACGACCTGCTCAGGGCGATGAATGCCGGCGTGATGACCGTCCCCGTGGACGGCCGCACGCCGCTGCCGCCGGCCGAGCTGGTGGCGCGCATCGCCAGCGCCGAGCCCGGCAAGCAGATCACTTCGCTCACGCTGCCCGGCGCGCCGGGCGACAGCGCGCGCGTGGGCTTCGCACCGCCGCCGGGTACGCCGCCGGGTCCGGGCGGGCGGCCGCGCGGCGAGAACCGCTACGTCGATCCGTACAGCGGCGCGCTGCTGGCGCCGCCGCGCGGCGAAGGTTTTTTCCGCTCCACGATGCAGATCCATCGCTGGCTGGCGGCGGGCGACACCGGCAAGCAGATCGTCGGCGCGTCCACGCTGGCGCTGGTGTTCTTCTGCCTGTCGGGCCTCTACCTGCGCTGGCCGCGCAGGTGGTGGAACGGGCGCGCCTGGCTGCAGCTGCATTGGCGGCTCAAGGGCCGTGGCTTCCTGCGGCAGCTGCACGTGGTCGTGGGCACGTGGGTGGTGCTGGCGTACCTGGTGATGTCGCTCACGGGGCTGTTCTGGTCATACGAGTGGTATCGCGGCGGGCTGTATGCGATCACCGGTACGCCGGTCCCCGCGCAGCGCGGCGGGCCGTCGGCCGGCGGCGATGCGAAGGCGCCGCCGATGGCTGCAGCGCCGCCGGACCTCGCTGCGGCGTTCGCCGCTTTCGACAACGTCGTGCCCGCGCGATCCACGCTGACGCTGCGGCTGCCGGCGTCACCGGGCCAGCCGCTTGAATTCAGCTACCTCGACACGGACCCGGCGCACGAGCGTGCGAACAACCGGCTGGTGCTGGATGCCGCCACGCTGGCGGTGACCGCGCACGAGCGCTACGTCGACAGGCCCGTTGGCCAGAAGCTGATGGCGAGCATTTTCCCGCTGCACAGCGGCGGCTTCTTCGGCATGCCCGGGCTGGTGCTGTTTGCCCTGGCCAGCCTGCTGATGCCGCTGTTCACGATCACCGGCTGGCAGCTGTACCTGGATCGCCGGGCGAAAAAAAAGCGCCGGCGGGGTGCGCCGGCGCGATCGTGAAGCGTTGCGCCGCCGTCAGCCGGCCGACAGCTGCTCCACCGCGGCGACGGTGGCGAAGCGATCCGCCACCTGCTTGAGCAGCGCCAGCCGGTTGTCGCGCAGCGCTGCGTCGTCGGCCATCACCATGGTGTGCTCGAAGAACGTGTCCACCGGGGCCTGCAGCGACGCCAGGCGCTTGAGCGTGCCGACGTAGTCGCGCTGCGCGAGCAGCGGGTCGGTGTCGGCGAGGGCGGACACCAGCGCTTGGTGCAGGGCCTTTTCGGCCAGCTCGACCAGCCTGTCGGGATCGACGGCGGCCGGGATCGGCGTCTCGACCTTGCGCAGGATGTTGCGGATGCGCTTGTTGGCGGCGGCCAGCGACGAGGCCTCGCGCAGGCGCGCGAACTCGGCGATGGCCTTCAGGCGGCGGTCGAAATCGAGCAGCGACGGCCAGCGGCCGTCGGCCACGGCGTCGAACTGCGTGCCCGGCACGTTGCGGTCGGCGTAGTAGCCGCGCAGGCGTTCGAGGATGAAGTCGTAGAGTTCGTTGACCTGCGCCGGGTCGACGGCCGTCGCCACGCCGTCGCCGTTGCGCTTGGCCACGAGCGTCATGTTGATCGCCACGCGATCAAGCGCCGAATCAATCAGCGCCGGCAGGTCCAGGTCGAAGCCGGCTTCGATGATGGTGCGCGCCAGGCCCAGCGCATTGCGGCGCAGGGCGAACGGGTCCTTGTTGCCGGTGGGCTTGAGGCCCGCGGCGAAGCCACCCGCCAGCGTGTCCAGGCGTTCGGCGATCGCCAGCACCTGGCCCAGCTTCGAGGGCGCGATGGCGTCGCCGGCGAAACGCGGCTGGTAGGCCTCGTCGATCGCGTTGGCGACGTCGGCCGGCTCGCCCGCGGCGGCGGCGTAGTAGCGGCCCGCGATGCCCTGCAGCTCGGGGAACTCGCCCACCATGCGGCTCTGCAGGTCGGCCTTGGACAGTTCGGCGGCGCGGCGCGCCTGTGCGGCATCGGCACCCACCTGGGGCGCGATGGCCGCGGCAAGCGCCGCCACGCGCGTGGTCTTGTCGGCGTAGCTGCCCAGCTTCTGCTGGTAGGTCACGCTGGCCAGGCCCTGGGCCATCGAGGCCAGGCCCTGCTTGAGGTCTTCGTCGTAGAAGAACTGCGCGTCGGCGAAGCGCGGGCGGATCACGCGCTCATAGCCCTGGCGGATCTGCGACGGGTCCTTGCTGTCGAGGTTGGCCACGCCGATGAACTTCTCGCTCAGCTTGCCGTCGGCCGCCAGCACGGGGAAGAACTTCTGGTTGGTTTCCATCGTCGACACCAGCGCTTCCTGCGGCACGCGCAGGAAGTCCGGCTCGAAGCTGCACGCGATGGCCTTGGGCCATTCGACCAGGCAGTTCACTTCTTCCAGCAGCTCGTCGGGGATGCGGGCGGTGCCGCCGGCTTCGCGGGCGGCGGCGGTGATCTCGGCGCGCACGCGGTCGCGGCGCTCGCGCGGGTCGGCCAGCACGAAGGCCTCGCGCAGCGCCTGCAGGTATTCACCGGCGTCGTTGAGCCAGACGGGCTTGGGATGGTGGAAGCGGTGGCCGCGGCTCATGCGGTCGGCCTTGAAGCCCAGCACCTCGCCCGGCGCCACGTCGCGCCCGAACAGGATCACCAGCCAGTGCATCGGCCGCACGAAGCCCACTTCGCGCGTGCCCCAGCGCATCGGCTTGGGGATCGGCAGGCCCTTCACGGCTTCGTTGACGATGTCCGACAGCAGGTCGACGGTCTGCGCACCGGGGCGGTTGCTGCGGGCCACGAAGCGCATGCCCTTGGCGTCGGTGACGCGGTCGAGCTTCTGCCACTCCAGGCCGTTCTTCTGCGCGAAGCCCAGCAGCGCCGGCGTCGGGTTGCCCGAAGCGTCCAGGCCGACGTTGGTGTACGGGCCCAGCACTTCGCTGTGCTGCTGCGGCTGCTGCGTGGACACGGCCGGCAGGAACACCGCCAGGCGGCGCGGCGAATACAGCGGCCGCGCGGGCAGCTCGCCCGGGATTTCGGGCAGCGCGATGCGTCGCGACGCCAGCGCCTTGAGCACGCCTTCGTAGAAGGCCTGCGCCAGTTCGGGCAGCGCCTTGGGCGGCAGTTCCTCGGTGCCGATCTCGATCAGCAGGGGCAGGTGGTCAGCCATTCGCGGCCTCCTTTGACTTGAGGCCCGGGAAGCCGAGCTTCTCGCGCTGGGCGTAATAGGCTTCGGCGCAGGCGCGCGACAGCGTGCGCACGCGCAGGATGTAGCGCTGGCGCTCGGTCACGGAAATGGCGCGGCGGGCGTCGAGCAGGTTGAACGAGTGGCTGGCCTTGCAGACCTGTTCGTAGGCCGGCAGCGGCAGGCCCAGCTCCACCAGCTTGAGCGCCTCGGCCTCGCAGGCGTCGAAGCGGTGGAAGAGTTCGGCCACGTCGGCGTGTTCGAAGTTGTAGGTGCTCTGCTCGACTTCGTTCTGGTGGTAGACGTCGCGGTAGGTGACGTCGCCCTGCGGGCCGCGGGTCCAGACCAGGTCGAAGACGTTGTCCACGTCCTGCAGGTACATGCACAGGCGCTCGAGGCCGTAGGTGATCTCGCCCGTGACGGGCTTGCACTCCAGGCCGCCGGCCTGCTGGAAGTAGGTGAACTGCGTGACTTCCATGCCGTTGAGCCAGACTTCCCAGCCCAGGCCCCAGGCGCCGAGCGTGGGGGATTCCCAGTTGTCCTCGACGAAGCGCAGGTCGTGCACCAGCGGGTCGATGCCCAGCACCTTCAGCGAGCCGATGTAGAGGTCGAGGATGTCGTCGGGGTTGGGCTTGAGCACCACCTGGTACTGGTAGTAGCGCTGCAGGCGGTTGGGGTTTTCGCCGTAGCGGCCGTCGGTGGGGCGGCGGCAGGGCTGCACGTAGGCGGCGCGCCACGGCTCGGGGCCGAGCGCGCGCAGGAAGGTGGCGGGGTGGAAAGTGCCGGCGCCGACCTCCAGGTCGAGCGGCTGGATCAGGACGCAGCCCTGGTCGGCCCAGTACTGGTTGAGCCGCAGGATGAGTTCCTGGAACGTGGGTGCGGTCATCGCCGGTTCGCCGTATGCCATAAGCGCGCTAGTATAACGGTGAACCGCATCACGGCTCGCTGCGCGCCCCATGAAACCCTTCCTGATCCTCGAGACCGGCACGCCGATCCCGGCCCTGCGCCGGCACGGTGGCTTCGGCCACTGGATACGCGTCGCCGCCGGCCTGCACGGCCGCCAGGTGCGCTCGTGCTTCGTCGCCGACGGCGAGCCGCTGCCCGACGCCGCCGACCACGCCGGCGTGCTGGTGACCGGCTCGGGCGCGATGGTCACCGAACGCGCCGACTGGAGCGAACGCAGCGCCGGCTGGCTGCGCGACGCCGCGCAGGCCGGCACGCCGCTGTTCGGCATCTGCTACGGCCACCAGCTGCTGGCCCACGCCCTGGGCGGCAGCGTGGGCTACAACCCGCGCGGCCGCGAGATGGGCACCGTGCCCGTGGCCACGCTGGCCGGCGCTTCGGCCGACCCGCTGTTCACCGGCCTGGGCGGCGAATTCGCCGCCCACACCACCCACCTGCAGACCGTGCTGGCGCCGCCGCCGGAGGCCACGGTGCTGGCGCGCTCCGAGCGCGACGACTGCCAGGCCTTCCGCTGGGGCGAGGCCACGTGGGGCGTGCAGTTCCACCCCGAATTCAGCACCGGCATGATGCGCGGCTACATCCAGGCGCGTTCCGGTGCACTCGCCGAGGAAGGCACCTGCCACCGCGGCCTGCTGCGCGACGTCAGGCCGGCGCCCACCGCGCGCCGGGTACTCAAGCGATTCATCCACGTGGCGCACCATCGCGCCCGCCAACGGAGCAAGGCATGACCGCACGGACCGTAAGCATCGGCACCCCTTTCAGCTGGCTGATGAAAGCCATCGACGTGGGCCGCCGCAATCCGCGCGCGCTGTTCGGCGGTTTTGCCATCGTGGTCCTGATCAGCATGGTGCCCTCGGTGGTGCAGATGGTGCTGCAGGCGCTGCTGGCCGACAGCCCGGTGCTGATGTGGTCGCTCTACGGCCTGGTGATGCTGGCCAGCGTGCTGGCCATGCCGCCGCTGACCGGTGCCGCCATCCGCCTGCTGCACGCCTGTGAATCCGGCCAGCCGGCGGCGGCCCTGGACGTGTTCGACGGCTACCGCGACGGCGCCTTCGCCCTGCGCATGGTGCTGACGTCGCTGCTGCTGTTCGCGTTCTACCTGGTGCTGATGGGCGTGCTGTTCGCGCTGTTGCCGGCCAAGGAAATGATGGTCGAGATCGTCACCCGTTCCATGGCGACGCCGCCCGGCGGCCAGCCGGACATGACCGGCCTGGACTTCGATCCGGCCAGCCTGCCCTGGCTGTTCCTGTGGCTGGTGGGCAGCGCGGCGGTGCTTTTCACCGCCATGCACGTGCAGCTGCTCGCCACCACCCACGCCGCGCTGTCCGGGCAGGGCCCGCTGCACGCGTTGCTGAGCGGCATCACCGGCACGCTCAGGAACATCCTGCCGCTCACCGTCTTCACCCTGGCCATGCTGGTGATCGGCTTCGTGGCCGCGTTCCTGGTGATGCTGGTGCTGGGCCTGCTGGCGGTGGTGCTGGCCATGGCCAGCCCGGTGCTGGCGGGCGTGGTGCTTTTGCCGGTCTACCTGGCCACCGTCCTGCTGCTCATCGTCGTGCTGTACGGCTTCTACTACCACGCCTGGCGCGGGATCTTCGGCCAGCCCGCGGCGGACCCGATGGACGCCATCGCCGCCTGAATCAGTAGCCGCCGGCGGTGATCGCCCACAGCAGCTGCACGTAGCGCATCACCACGAAGCCGACGAAGCCGAAGAAGGCCGCGGCCTGCAGCAGCAGCCAGCCGCGCGCGCCGCGCGGCATGGCCGGCGATGCGCCGGGCGCCAGTTCCACGCGGGTGCCGGCCAGGTAATCGTGCAGCGCGCGCTTGCCGGGCGTCACGCCCGCCATGGCGTGGCCCAGGTTGAGCAGCAGCCACGACGGCGCGCCCGCGACGAACCGCAGCGCAATGCGGCCGCGCCCGCAGCGCCCGCCGTGCAGGTCGGTGACCCGCAGCCCCAGCCAATGCTTGCCCGGGCTGGCCTGCCAGCGCGACGACTCGCCGGCGATGAACCACAGTGCCGCCACCGCCACCACGATCGCCGTGCCCTGCAGCCCCAGCCCCAGCAGGTCGGCGGCGGGCTGCAGCATCAGCCGGTGCAGCGCCGGGTCGCGCGCCAGGTCCAGGACGTCCCAGGGCACCACGCCCGCCCCCGACGAGTACTGGTCGAGCATCGGGAAGATCCGGTCGAGCAGCGCGTCGGCGGCGCCCAGGACCACGCGGGCGGCGTCCTGCAGCCGCGACCACAGCAGGGGCAGGCTCAGCAGGCCGATGGCGAACAGGTCCAGGCTGTAGGCCGCGTAGCGACGCCAGAAGCCGGCCGGCGGGTTCATGCGCTCAGGCGGTGGCGGGCTTGGGCCGCAGCAGGGCGCCGGCGATGATGCCGATCTCGTAGAGCAGGCACAGCGGGATCGCCAGCATCAGCTGCGACACCACGTCGGGCGGGGTGATGATGGCGGCCAGGATGAACACGCCCACCACCACGTAGCCGCGCGCCTCGCGCAGCTGTGCCGGCGTCACCACGCCCAGCACCACCAGGATCACCACCGCCACCGGCAGCTCGAAGCTCAGGCCGAAGGCCAGCAGGATCACCAGCACGAAGTCGAGGTAGCGGGCCACGTCGGGGATCATGGTGACGGTTTCGGGCGTGAACATCGCCAGGAAGCCGAACACCATCGGCAGCACCAGGAACCAGGCAAACGCGCAGCCGACGTAGAACAGCGCCACCGCCGCCAGCAGGATCGGCCGCGCCAGCTTCTTTTCGCTCTGGTACAGCCCCGGCGCCACGAAGGCCCAGGCCTGGTAGATCAGGTAGGGCATGGCCACCAGCAGCGCCGCGAAGAAGGCCAGCTTGATCGGGATGAAAAAACCGCCCGCCACGTCGATGGCCTGCAGCTGGCTGCCCCGGGGCAGCTTGGCCAGCAGCGGCGAGGAAAAGAGTTCGTAGATCTGGCTGGCGAACGGCATCAGCGCCAGGAACACCGCCAGCACCGCGATGACGCCGCGCAGCAGCCGCGAGCGCAGCTCCAGCAGGTGGCCCATCAGCGACTCTTCGGGCTGGCCCGGGCGTGAGGTCATGGCGGCGACGGGTCGCTGCGGCCCGGAGCGGGGGGCGCCGGCTCGGGGTCGGTGTAGAACTCGAAATCGTCGAGCCCGGCCTGCACGGGTGCGGCCCCGGGCGCGGCTTCGGAGGCGATGACGGGCGGCGTTTCGGCCGTCGCCGGCGCGGCGGCGGGGATGTCCTGCACGGCGGTGGCCGCGTCGGCGTCGGCGGTGGCCAGGGCCTGCGTGTCGCGCAGGGCGTCGCCGAAGTTGCGGCCGGCGTCGTCGAGCTCCTTGCCGGCCTCGCTCACCGCGCTGCGCAGGTCGTCCAGCGGGTTGCCCACGCTGCGCTTGAGTTCATCCGAGGCCATCTCGCGCTCGAACTCGGACTTCACCGAATACCACTGCGCGCGCGCCTTGCGCACCCACAGCCCGGCGAAGCGGGCGGCCTTGGGAAGGCGCTCGGGGCCGAGCACCAGCAGGGCCACCACCGCGATCACCAGCAGTTCGCTGAAACCGATATCGAACATTGCGGATGGCTCCCGGCCGGGGCCGGGGCTCAGGAATCCTTGCGCTGGCTGTCCTGGCGGCTGGCTTCGTCCTGCGGCGTCTCGCGGCGCTCGTTGCCCAGCTGGGACGGCTTGTCGTCGTCCTTGCCCTTCAGGCCTTCCTTGAAGCCCTGGATGCCTTCACCAAGATCCTTGCCCACGCCGCGCAGTTTCTTGGTGCCGAACACCAGCACCACCACGACCAGGACGATAAGCCAGTGCCAGATGCTGAAGCTGCCCATGTGCGTTTACCCGCGTTGATTTGAGGCCTGAAGGATAGCGCAGCCGGCCCGCGGCTGCGCCGGCCATCGGTCACTGGCTGACGGTGTTCTCTTCCAGGTGGTCGCGGAAATCCACCAGCGGCGCGCTGGGGGCGGGCGAACGGCCCTCGAAGATGGCGCGCGGGGTGGTGTTCTGGCCGTAGGCGCGCTGGTTGGCCTTGTGGTCGATGCTCAGCACCGCGCCGTCCAGGGCCACGCCGGCGAACAGGCCGCGGGCGCGGGAATAGCTGTAGATCTCGGCCTTGAGCTGTTCGTCGGTGCTGGCCTGGGCGCTGCGGCCCACCGGGCCGGCGGCCACGCTGGCGTCGGCGCCGAGGGTGAACTTGCCGTTGACGATGTTGTCCACGCCGCGCGGGCTGCGGAACACCAGGATCACGTCCGACGACTGCACGCCGGCCTGGAAGCCGACGCTGCCGCCGGTGATGGTGACGAAACTGGGGTTGGACCAGGTGCCGTCCGGGCTGCGCACCGAGATCAGGCCCTTGCCGCGCCGGCCGCCGATCACCAGGCCCACCTTCACCACGTCCGGGAACACGGCGATGGCGTGGGCTTCCTCGAACATCTTTCCCGGCACCGCGGTTTCAGGGATGCGCATGATCTCGGCCAGCACGCGGGCGGCGTCGGCGGCCTTGGTGTCTTCCTTGACGCCGGCCTGGGCCGGGCCGGCAAAGGCGAACAGCAGGGCCAGGGTGGCGGCGATCGGGGTGAAATAGCGAGTCATCGGGGGGTTCTCCGGGGCATAGCGTTGCTGGGAGTATGGCCGCGCGCCATGAACCGGGCGTGAGCCGTGCCTTCATCCGGGCGATGATAGTTTGAGCGCAGCAAACAAGGACAGTTCCGCATGGGCCAGACCTTCCGCGATTCCCCCAAGACCACCGGCCCCGGCCGCACCGCCGTGCTGCTGGTGAACCTGGGCACGCCCGACGCCGCCACCCCCGCGGCGGTGCGGCGCTACCTGGCGCAGTTCCTGCACGACTACCGCGTGGTGGAGCTGACCCGCTGGCTGTGGTGCCCGATCCTTCACGGCATCATCCTGCCGCTGCGCGCGCGCCGGGTGGCCCGCAACTACGCCTCGGTGTGGATGGCCGACGGCTCGCCGCTGCTGGTGCTCACCAAGCGCCTGGCCCAGGCCCTGCAGCACGCGCTGCCGGACGTGCCGGTGCGCATGGCGATGCGCTACGGCAACCCGTCCATTTCGTCGGTGCTGCGTGCGCTCGAGGCCGAGGGCATGACCCGCCTGCTGGTGCTGCCGCTGTACCCGCAGTATTCGGCCAGCACCAGCGCCGCCGTGCTGGACGCGGTGAACAAGGAAATCGGCACCTGGCGCCGGGTGCCCGAGCTGCGCTTCATCGCCGACTACCACGACGATTCGGGCTGGCTGGACGCGATGGAAGCGCGCATCCGCGCGCACTGGGACCTCAAGGGCCGCGGCGACCGGCTGATGTTCTCCTTCCACGGCCTGCCGCAGCGCTTCGAGCGCGCCGGCGACCCGTACCCGCGCCAGTGCGAGGCCGGCGCCGCCGCGCTGGCCGCGCGCCTGGGCCTGTCGGCCGACGAGTGGCTGCTGACCTACCAGTCGCGCTTCGGCCGCGAGGCCTGGCTGCAGCCCTACACCGACAAGACCCTGGAAGCGCTGGGCAAGCAGGGCCTGAAGACCATCGACGTGGTCTGCCCCGGCTTCGCGGTGGACTGCCTGGAAACGCTGGAGGAAATCGCGGTCGAGAACAACGAGGTGTTCCGCCATGCCGGCGGCGGCGAGCTGCGCTACATCAGCGCGCTCAACGACGAGCCGGGCCACGTGGCTGCGCTGGCCGGCGTCACCCGCCGCCACCTGCTGGGCTGGCCGCACTGATGCCGACCGGCCTGCGGGAGATCGTGCTCGACTCCCCGCGCGGCGAGCTGGCCGCGCTGCGTGGCGGCACGCCCGGTGGCCCGCGCCTGCTGTGCCTGCACGGCTGGCTGGACAACGCGGCCAGCTTCCTGCCGCTGGCCCCGCACCTGGCGCATTTCGACCTGGTGGCGCTGGACCTGCCGGGCCACGGCGCCTCGGCCCACCGCGCGCCGGGCTACGACTACGCGTTCGCCGACTGGGTGCACGACGTGCTGGACGCGATGGATTCGCTGGGCTGGGCCCAGGCCGACCTGCTGGGGCATTCGATGGGCGGGGCGATCGCCTCGGCCGTGGCGGCCGCGGCACCGGCGCGGGTGCGGCGCCTGGCGCTGGTGGAGGCGCTGGGCCCGATCTCGGGCGATCCGGGCCAGGCAGGCCAGCGGCTGCGTGACGCGGTGGCGGCGCGCCGGGCCATCGCGCCGCGACCCGCGCGGGTGATCGCGGACATCGACACGGCGGTGGCGGCGCGCCTGGCCGCCAGCCGGATGACGCCCGAGGCGGCGCGCCTGATCGTGGAGCGCAACCTGCGGCCGGTCGAGGGCGGGCATGCCTGGCGCAGCGATCCGCGGCTCACGCTGCCCAGTGCGCTGCGCATGGCGGAGGAAACGGTGCAGTCGCTGCTGCGCGCCATCGAGTCGCCGGTGCTGGTGATCGCGGCCGACCCGTCGCCGCCCTATTTTTCAGCCGGGGTGCGCGAAGCGCGCCTGGCCTGCCTGGCCGACGGCCGCGCCGTGGTCTTCGAAGGCGGCCATCATCTGCACATGGAGCAGGCGGCGCGGGTTGCCGAGCCGCTGCTGCGCTTCCTCGCCGGGTAATCGGCTACTGCTTGCTCTGCAGGCTGAGCGACAGCATCGTGCCGCCCGATTCACTGCTGCCCAGGTTCACCAGCAGGCTGCGGTCTTCCTTCTCGAAGCCCAGCATCGACCCGTCCGCGCCCTGCATCGACAGCGTCTGCTTCCACCCCTGGTCGGCCTGGCCCGACTTGAAGGCGTCGAACACCTCCGACGGCGACTGCGGCACCTCCATCACCACCGAGGTCACCGGCCCCATCGTCATCACCGACATCAGCTTGTAGTCGGAGGGAAGCGTGACGTCGGTGGGGAAGTCTTCCGGCAGCGCCACGTTGTCGCCGCTGCTCTGCTTGAGCGTGCCCTGCTCGGTCTGGATGGTGACGGTCTGCCCGTCTTCTTCGATGTCCACGTCCACCTCCTGGCCCGAATTGGCCTCCAGGGCCTGCTCGGCCAGGGTTTCGGCGGCCTTTTCCTCGGACTTGCCGCAGGCGGACAGCACCAGGGCCAGCGCCAGGGCGGCGATCAGGGGTGGGCGACGGTTCATGGGGGTTCTCCGGGGCGGCGGGCCCCGATGGCGGGCCCTTCAGCCAACCAAACGGGCAAGCTGGGCCTTCAAGGCCAAGCCCTCGCCGCGCAGGTAGGTGCGCTCGTCGCGCCAGTCCGGCCAGCGGGCCTCGACCTCGCGCCAGAAGCGCGGCGAATGGTTGGCGTGGATCAGGTGGCACAGCTCGTGCACCAGCACGTATTCGAACGCCGCCGGCCGGCCCAGCACCAGCGACAGGTCCAGCGACAGCGCATCGGTCGGGCTCAGCGACCCCCACAGCGACGACAGCGGCCGCAGCTTGAACGCCAGCGGCGCCCGGGGCAGCCCGGGCAGGTAGCGCGGCAGCCAGGCGCCGAGGTCCTGGCGTGCCTGCTGGGTATAGAAATCGCGCAGCGCGGACTTGAGCTGGGCGTCGCTGGCGCGTTCGGGCAGCTGCAGCACCACGCCTTCGTCGCGCAGCTCGGCGCGGGCGTAGCGGCCTTCGCGCCAGTGCAGGGGGATGTCGGCGCCGCGCAGCGGCAGCGAGGGCTCGTGGCCGCGGCGCAGCGGCTCGGCCGAGGCGCGGGGCTCGCGGTCGAGCTGGCCGGCCAGCCAGCCGCGATGCTCGTGCAGGAAGGCCAGCGCGGCCCGCTCCGACACCGAGCGCGGCAGGGTGAGCCGCGCGCCCTTCTCCGAAACGATCAGGCGCAGCCGGCGCGAGCGCGCGTCGCGCACCCAGCGCACGTCCACCGTGCGCCCGTCGGCGAGCGCCAGCGGGCGGATGTCGGGCGGCGCGGGCTTGTCCGGCGCGGGGCGGGCGAGGCGGAAGAACATGGTGTCCAGCATGCCGCCCCGGGCGCAGGCGTCAAGCGCCGCGCCGGGGGCGGTGGCTCAGGCCTCGGCGGGGCTGAACTTGAGCGCGCCCTCGAGCACGGCGAACAGGCGCTTGAGCTCGCCGGCCATCAGCGCGTAGCGGGCGGTGAGCTCGGCCTGGACGCCGTCGCGGTCGGTGCCCTCGAGCTGGTCCACCACGCCGTCGAGGAACTTGAGCTTGCGCACCACCAGGTCCTCGCCCAGGACGAAGCTGACGTGGTCGTCCAGCACCAGGGCCAGGCGGGTGACCTGCTTGCCCGACTCCAGGTGCTTCTTGATCTCGTCGCACAGCAGCTCCTGGCGCTGGCACTTCACCACGGCGCCGCCGTCGATCGGGTCCTTCATCTCGCACTCGTCGCCCAGCGACAGGCCCGGCGGCAGCGCTTCGCCGGCGATCCAGCCGGTGAGCACGGCGCGCGCGGACACTTCGGCGTTCAGCGGCAGGGCGGGGAAGCTGCCCATGGCGTGGCGCAGCTCCGACACCAGGTTTTCGGCCGACTTGCGCGAGCTGGCGTCCACGGCGATGAAGCCGTGCTGCAGGTCGAGCGTGGCGTTGGTGCGCATGGGCCGCACGAAGGCGCGCGGCAGCAGCTCCACCACCAGGTCTTCCTTGAGGCGCTTGCGGGCGCGGCCGCCGAGCTTGCGGCCTTCCTTCTCTTCCATGGCCTCGATGCGCTTGGCCAGTTCGTCGTTGATCACGGCCGAAGGCAGCAGGCGCTCTTCGCCGCCCAGGGTGATCCAAAGGGCGTCCTGCAGGCGCAGGCTCATGGCCGGCTCGTCGCGGCCGAAGGGCGAGACGAAGCCGCGCGTGATCAGCTCGGACGGACCGACCGGCTTGAGGCGGTGGTCTTCGAGGCGGGCGTCGATTTCAACGAAGGCTTTGGCGAGCGAAGCGGGAAAGCGGAAAAACGTCAGGTTGCGAAAGAACATCAAGAATCCAATCCAGGGGGAATGTCGGGGTCGCCGGCGAGCCAGGCGTGGGCGTCGGGCAGCGGCGTGGCGGTGTTGCGGCCAAGGTTGGCGAAGTCGAAGGCCGACGGGTCGGCCAGCTGCGAGGGGCGCACGTCGGACAGCGCCTTGGCGATGGTTTCGGTGCGGCCCGGGTGTTCCTTGTCCCAGGCCGCCATCATGCGCGCCACCTGCTTGCGCTGCAGGTTTTCCTGCGAGCCGCACAGGGTGCAGGGAATGATGGGGAACTGCTTCCAGTCGGCGTAGTCCACCAGGTCGGCCTCGCGGCAGGTGGCCAGCGGGCGGATCACCACGTGCGCGCCGTCGTCGCTGAGCAGCTTGGGCGGCATGGTGGCGAGCTTGGCGTGGAAGAACAGGTTCATGAAGAACGTGGCCAGCACGTCGTCGCGGTGGTGGCCCAGGGCGATCTTGGTGAAGCCGTGGTCCTTGGCGTGCTGGTAGAGCGCGCCGCGGCGCAGGCGCGAGCACAGCGAGCACATCGTCTTGCCCTCGGGCACCACGCGCTTGACCACCGAATAGGTGTCCTGCTCGATGATGGTGAAGGGCACGCCGAGCGAACGCAGGTAGTCGGGCAACACGTGTTCGGGGAAGCCGGGCTGCTTCTGGTCGAGGTTCACCGCCACCAGCTCGAAGCGCACGGGCGCCTTCTTCTGCAGCTGCAGCAGCAGGTCGAGCATCGTGTAGCTGTCCTTGCCGCCCGACAGGCACACCATCACCTTGTCGCCGTCCTCGATCATGCCGAAGTCGGCGATCGCCTGGCCGACCTGGCGGCGCAGGCGCTTGGCCAGCTTGTGGCGCTCGCGTTCCAGCGAGGGCTTGCGCGGCAGGGGGTCTGCAAGGAGGAGGGTCATGGCCGTATTTTACCCCTGTGGGAGGGACTTCAGTCCCGATGCTTTCCGGCCGGGGGCATCGGGACTGAAGTCCCTCCCGCAGGGTAAGCTGGGGCAAACGGTGGAGGGGTGATGGCCGACGAAGATCTCGCCAGGATTACCGCGCAGCTGGTCGACCTGAAGGTGGAGCATCGCGACCTCGATGCCGCCATCGAGCGCCTGGCCGAATCCATCCAGGCCGACGAAATGGCCATCAAGCGGCTCAAGAAGCGCAAGCTGCGGCTGCGCGACATGATCGCCGCGCTGGAAAGCCGCCTGATCCCCGACCTGGACGCCTGACCCGCGGCGGACCCGGAGGCCCGCGCCCGGTCAGGCCTCGGTCTTGGCCACGCCGGTGCCGGCCACCTTGCTCACCGCCTCGGGCGAGAGCTTGCTGATGGTGTGCCGCAGGTCGCGGCCCAGCACCACCTTGGCGTCCTTTTCCCACGCGGTGAGCTGGTCGTCGAAGTCGAGCTTGCCGTTCGGGCACACCCACACCAGCTTCATTTCGCGCAGCTTCTGGATGAAGCCGCGGAACAGCGATTTGTCGAAGAACTCCGGCGCCGCCGGCGCGTACAGCAGGCTCAGGCGCTGGGCGGTGAGGTGGCAGAGCGACTCGAGTTCACCGGCCGTGAGCGTGCGCGGGCCGTTCTTGACCAGCGTGGTGATGGCGATGAAGTAGCGCTCGAACGCCTGCTGCAGGCTGTGGGCAATGGCGCGCAGGCGGAACACTTCGTCGGTCTGGCCGGGGCCGCGCGAGATGATGCCGCCTTCGTCCTCGCTGGCCACCGTCAGCAGCCCCTCGGCCACGAACAGGTCGATGGTGGCGTCCAGGCGTTCGGCGAAACCGGCCTGGTCCCAGGGCAGGAACAATTCCTCCTGCACGAACGGGTAGATGGTCTGGCCCAGGCGCAGCAGGCCGGCGCGGCTCATGCGGCGGTTGTTCTGGAAGCACAGCGCCACC
>JAPLSJ010000120.1 GCA_026398695.1 Arenimonas sp. | reverse complement strand
GCAGGCGCTCGTCGTCGACGGTGATGCCCTGCCCGCCCAGGCCTCTCGTTTCGTCGGCGAGCGCGCGCTTGAGGGCCTCGACGATGTCGTCGCGCGACACGGCTTCCAGCACGTGCACGCGGCAGCGCGAAAGCAGCGCGGAGTTGAGTTCGAACGAGGGGTTTTCGGTGGTGGCGCCGACGAACAGGATGCTGCCGCGCTCGATGTGCGGCAGGAAGGCGTCCTGCTGGGTCTTGTTGAAGCGGTGCACCTCGTCCACGAACAGGACGGTTCGGCGGCCTTCGTTGAAGCGCTGCTCGGCGGCGGCCAGCACCTCGCGCACCTGCGGCAGACCCGACAGCACGGCCGAGATGGCCACGAACTCGGCCTCGGCGTAGCGCGCCAGCAGCAGGGCCAGGGTGGTCTTGCCGCAGCCGGGCGGGCCCCAGAGGATCATCGAATGCACGCGGCCCGACTCCACCGCGCGCCGCAGCGCCGAGCCCGGCGCCACCAGGCGGCGCTGGCCCACCATCTCGTCGATGCTCGCCGGCCGCATGCGCTCGGCGAGCGGCTTGAGGCCCTCGGGGGGCTGGAACAGGGAGTCGCTGGACTGGGTTTTCTTGGCCACGACCCGTCCCGGCTAGTCCTTCAGCGGGATGACTTCGGCGGATTCGGCCACTTCGCCCACCACGTCCACACCCTCGGGGGTCTTGAAGGTGAAGGTGCCGGGCGCGAAGGCCGGGTTGCGCTTCCAGGCCGAGAAGCCCATCACCGTGCGCTGGCCCAGGCCGTCGAACATTTCCATGCGCACCAGGCCGCCGGCGCCGAAGCCCAGGCGGGCGCGGTCGAACGGCGCCTCGTCGGGCTTGCGCGGGGTGAGTTCCAGCCAGTCCAGGCCCTGGCCACGGCCGCCTTCCTTCGCGACGAACTGGCGCTCCATCTCGGCCGGGTCGATCAGCATGGCCAGCGGGCTGTTCTGCTCTTCCAGGCTCTGCTGGCGCACGGTCACCTGCTCCATGTCCGGGTCGTAGATCCAGATGTGGTCGCCGTCGGCCACCAGCAGCTGCGGGAAGGGCTTGAGGTATTCCCAGCGGAACTGCCGCGGCGCCTGCAGCTTCACCGTGCCGCTGGAGCTTTCCTTCAGCACGCCGTCGGACGAGAACACCCGCTGCGAGAAATTGGCCGACAGGCCCTGGATGTCCCGGCTGAAGACATCCAGCTTTTCACGCGCCGCGGCGTGGGCGCCGGTGCTGGCGAGGGCAAACAGGACAAGAGCGAGGATGCGCATGGTCGTGGGGCCGTGTGTTCGATGGGCAGAGTTTGGCGGGCACAACCTGACCTCGCCCTTTACCGCGGCGGTGGGGGGGCTATGACGGTTCGGTCGCCGTTGTGTTCGGGGCCGGAGACGATGCCGGCGGCTTCCATGGCTTCGATCAGGCGGGCGGCGCGGTTGTAGCCGATCTTCAGGCGGCGCTGCACGCCGGAGATGGAGGCGCGGCGGGTTTCGGTGACCACGCGCACGGCCTCGTCGTACAGCGGGTCGGACTCGTCCCCGGAGCTGCCGGACTCGGGCAGGCCGCCGGGGCCCACCACCACGCCGTCGCCCATGGTCTGCACTTCCTCCAGCACGCCCTCGATGTAGTCCGGGCCGCCGCCGCTGGCGCGCAGGTGCGCCACCACGCGGTGCACCTCGTCGTCGCTGACGAAGGCGCCGTGCACGCGCTCGGGCATGGCCGTGCCGGGCGGAAGGTACAGCATGTCGCCGTTGCCCAGCAGCGTTTCGGCGCCGGACTGGTCAAGAATGGTGCGCGAATCGATCTTGCTCGACACCTGGAACGCGATGCGCGTGGGGATGTTGGCCTTGATCAGGCCCGTGATCACGTCCACCGACGGCCGCTGCGTGGCAAGGATCAGATGGATGCCGGCGGCGCGGGCCTTCTGCGCCAAGCGGGCGATGAGTTCTTCGACCTTCTTGCCGACGATCATCATCATGTCGGCGAATTCGTCGATGAAAACGACGATG
>JAPLSJ010000017.1 GCA_026398695.1 Arenimonas sp. | reverse complement strand
GATGCGCTGCGCAAGGATGCCGGCCTCAAGAAGTAAACCTACGATCCCTGTAGGAGGGCCTTCAGGCCCGAAAGCTCCACCAGAACGGGCCGCGAAAGCGGCCCGTTTCTTTTCCACCCCACCCACTTGCAAACTCCCTCCCGCCGGCGCACGCTGCATCGCAATTGCAATGCAACTGGCCAGCCCATGAAAACCGCCACCATCCCCTCCCTGCGCGTCGCCCCGGAACTGCGCGAAGCCGCCGAAAACGTCCTACGCGAAGGCGAGACGCTTTCCGGTTTCGTCGAGGCCGCCGTGCGTGCGCAAATCGGGCAACGGCAGATGCAGGACGAGTTCGTCGCCCGCGGGCTGGCCTCGCGCGACCTCGCCCGCAAGACCGGCCGCTACATCCCCGCCTCGGTCGTACTCGATGAACTGGCGGCGCAGCTCAAGCAGGCCAAGAAAAGGAAACCATGAACTTCAGCGTCCGCTTCACGGAAGAAGCCCGGGACGACCTGAAGCGCCTCTACGGTTTCCAGCTGGAACAGGCCGGCGGCGATTTCCGCCAAGCAGACGCCGCCCTTGAGGCCATCCGCCGCGGACTCGCCCTGTTGGAGTCGTCTCCCTTCGCCTGCAGGCGCGCTGCCGGCGGTAAGGTCATGCTGCGGGAACTGCTGATCGGATTCGGTGCCACCGGCTACGTCGCCTTGTTCGAGATCGAGGACGCACAGACCGTTGCCGTCCTGGCCGTCAGGCACCAGCGCGAGGACGACTATCGTTGAGGCAACGCCGGGCCGTCGGAACGACTATCCCGCCGCACGCCCGATCTGGCATCTTGCAGGCATGCCCACGCCTACCCCGCCCGAATCCCGCCGCCCCCTCACCACCCGCAGCGCCGGCTGGGCCAAGGCCCTGGCGGCCGCGCTGGCAAGGGCACGCGTCAGTCCTGACCTGATTTCGTTCATCAGCATCCCCATCGCCTTCCTCGGCATGGCGGCGCTGCTGCACGTGCCTGGCCCTGCCGGCCCGCTGCTGTGTGCGGTGGCGGTGCAGCTGCGGCTGCTGTGCAACCTGCTGGACGGCATGGTGGCGGTGGAAGGCGGGCTGGGCGGGCCGACCGGGCCGCTGTGGAATGAATTGCCCGACCGCATTGCCGATTCGGTGTTCATCGTGGCGCTGGGCATGGCCGCGGGTGAACCGATCCTGGGCTGGGCCGGTGCGCTGCTCGCCGCGGTCACCGCCTACATCCGCACCACCGGCGGCGCGCTGGGCTTCGCGCAGGATTTCAGCGGCGTGCAGTCCAAGCCCAAGCGCATGTTCGTGATGACGGTGGCCTGTTTGGTGGCGGCCGCTTGGCCGTGGTGGAACGACGCGTGGTACGCCTTGCTGGTGGCTTCCTGGATCATCCTGGCGGGCTCGGCCATCACCTGCGTCACCCGCACGCTGAAGATCGCGCGGCTGCTGCGCGAACGCGCGGCGGCGGGCAAAGCCTGATGCTCGGCACTCCCCTCATCCTCGCCCTGCGCGGCCTGATCGGCGCCAGCCCGCGCTGGATCGGCTGCCAGCCGCTCACCACCACGCGCATCTACTTCGCCAACCACACCAGCCACCTCGATACGCCGGTGCTGTGGTCCGCCCTGCCCGGCTACCTGCGGCGCACCACGCGCCCCGTGGCCGCGAAGGATTACTGGGGCAAGCCGGGCCTGCGCAAGTGGTTCGCCGACACCACCTTCCGCGCCCTGCTGATTGACCGCGAGCGCACCGACCCCGACGTGGACCCGCTGGCGCCGCTGAGCGCCGCATTGAATGACGGCGACTCGCTGATCCTGTTCCCCGAAGGCACCCGCCGCGGCGAGCGCCTGCCGGCCGAGTTCAAGAGCGGCCTCTATCACCTGGCGATGCGCCACCCCGACGTGGAGTTGATCCCGGTGTACCTGGAAAACCTCTACCGCAGCATGCCCAAGGGCGCCCACATCCCGGTGCCGCTGACCTGCGCCGTGCGCTTCGGCGCGCCGCTTTGCCACGTGCCCGACGAACCCAAGGCCGACTTCCTGGCGCGCGCCCGCGCCGCCGTGGTCGACCTGGCCTGAGCCCCGGAAACCCCCATGCCCAACGAACTGATATTGAAACTGCTGGCCGGCATCACCGCCCTGCTGCTGGTGGCCTCGCTGGTGGGCTTCGTGCTGCACCTGCGCCAGCGTGGCAACCCCAGCGCCACCATCACCAACCTCAACCAGCGCATCAAGGCCTGGTGGTGGATGGTGGCGGTGCTGGCCACCTGCTTCTGGCTTGGCGCGGGGGCCACGGTGCTGCTGTTTGCGTTTGCCTCGCTGGTGGCGCTGCGCGAGTTCGTCACGCTCACGCCCACGCGCGCCGGCGACCACTGGTCGCTGGTGGCGGCGTTCTACATCCTGCTGCCGGTGCAGTACTGGCTGATCTACAGCGACTGGTACGGCCTGTTCGCCATCTTCATCCCGGTGTACGGAATGCTGGCGCTGCCGATACTGGCGGCGCTGCAGGGCGACACCGACAACTTCCTGGAGCGCACCACCAAGATTCAGTGGGGCGTACTGATCACCGTGTACTTCATCAGCTACGCCCCTGCCCTGCTGCTGCTGGACCTGGCCGGCGGCCCCGAACAGAACCTCATGCTGCTGTTCTACCTGCTGCTGGTGGTGCAGATCAGCGACGTGCTGCAGTACGTGGTGGGGAAGCTGTTTGGGCGCA
>JAPLSJ010000114.1 GCA_026398695.1 Arenimonas sp. | reverse complement strand
CAGCAGGTCGGCCAGGCGGGTTTCCGCCGGACGGGCCGGCGCAGCCACGGGTTCCGGCGCGGCCGCCGCCACGGGGGGCGCGGGGAGTTCGACCGGGGGCGCGGCGGCCACCACGGGTGCCGGTGCGGGTGCCGGTGCGGCCGGGACGGGGGTCGGTGCCGGTGCCGGCTCGGGCGCGGCCGCCGCGGCGGGTGCCGCCGGGGCGCGGCCATCGATCTGCGACATCAGCGCGCTGAGCGCCTCCAGGGTGACCGGGCGCGTGAGCACGTAGTCGGTTTCCGCGCGGCCACTGGCGGTGAGCGCCACCAGCACCTGGCCCGAGCCGATCGCCTTCATCAGGCTCATCTGGCCGTACATCGAGTCCATGTCGATCACCAGCACGCCGGCGGCGTTCTCCGGCGTCAGCGTCCAGTGATTGCCCAGCCGGGCGTTGGCCTGCTGGAAAACGGCGGTGACCTGGGCCTCTTCGTCGCGTGACAGGCCGGCGAAACAGATGTTGTGCATGCTCATTACTGGTGATCCCCCTGGCCACGCCAACCGTCGGCGGCGTGAAGGCGGGCAGTGTCGGCCGCCGGCAAGGGTCCCGTCAAATGGCCTCAGGAAGGCCGGCGGGGGTGTTTGGGCAGGTGGTTTTTGAGGAAGGCCATCTGGTCGGCCAGGATGTGGCGGTTGGAAAGGATCAGGTGCTCCACCCAGCTGGGCCGATAGGGCACGGCCAGCAGGGGCATGCCGGCCTGCTGCGGCGTGCGGCCACCCTTGCGCGAATTGCAGTGGAAACACGCGCAGACGACGTTCTCCCAGACGTCCCGGCCACCGCGCGACACCGGCATCACATGGTCGCGGGTCAGCGAATGGCGGCCGTATTCCTTGCCGCAGTACAGGCAGAGGTTGGCGTCACGGGCAAACAGGGCGGTGTTGGTGAGCGCGGGCGAAGGCGGCAGCGCCTGCACCCGGGCATGGCTGCGTGCCGCCACGATCGGGTGCAGGTCGATGACGCTCTGCAGCCCGCTGGCGCGGTTGGTGCCGCCGTGGACGGTCAGGCAGGGCTCGCCCAGGGTCCAGGCCACGGCGCCGCGCACGTAGAGGCAGACGGCGTCCTGCCAGTGCATCCAGTCGAGGATCCGGCCGTGGGCATCGAGGGAGAGGACGCGGGGGAGGGTGGTTTCGCCGGCGGAAGCGGGCCCGACCGGGGGGAATGACGTCCCGGTGCCCACCAGACTCAGATGCGGCGGTGGCGTACCCATCTGCGCCGAGCATACGCCTTGCACATGACAGTTCAAGCCCGGCGACGGCGACGGCGCGGGCTAGAATCCACCCACTCCAAACGTTGGCGAGAAACCCATGCGCGGTCTTTACCCGGACATCGAACCCTTCGACAGCGGCTTCCTGCAGGTGGACGCTCGCCACCGCCTGCACTACGAGCAGTGCGGAAACCCCGAAGGCAAGCCCGTGGTGATCCTGCACGGTGGCCCGGGCGCGGGCTGCGGGCCGCGCATGCGCCGGTTCCACGACCCGGCGCGCTACCGGATCATCCTGTTCGACCAGCGCGGCTCGGGCCGCTCCACCCCGCACGCCGACCTGCAGGACAACACCACCTGGGACCTGGTGGCGGACATCTAGAAGCTGCGCGAGCACCTGGGCATCACGCGCTGGCAGGTGTTCGGCGGCAGCTGGGGTTCGACGCTGGCGCTGGCCTACGCGCAGTCGCACCCGGGCCGCGTTTCCGAACTGGTGCTGCGCGGCATCTTCATGCTGCGGCGCTGGGAGCTGGAGTGGTTCTACCAGGAAGGCTGCTCGCGCCTGTTCCCGGACGCCTGGGAAAAATACCTGGCGCCTATCCCCGAGGTGGAGCGCCACGACCTGATGAGCGCCTACCACCGCCGACTCACGTCGCCGGTGGAATCGGTGCGCCTGGCCGCGGCGCGCGCCTGGTCGGTGTGGGAGGCCAGCACGAGCTTCCTGCGCCAGGACGAGGCCTTCATCAACAGCCACGAGGACGCGCACTTCGCGCTGAGCTTCGCCCGCATCGAATGCCACTACTTCGTCAACGGCGGCTTCTGGGACGCCGATGACCAGCTGCTGCGCGACGCCCACCGCCTCAAGGGCATCCCGGGCGTGATCGCCCACGGCCGCTACGACGTGGTGTGCCCGGTGCAGAACGCCTGGGACCTGCACAAGGCCTGGCCGGAATCGAAGCTGGAGATCGCGCCCACCTCGGGCCACTCGGCGTTCGAGGAAGAGCTCACCGACATCCTGGTCCGCGCCACCGACGGCTACCGCTGACGCGCACTCGGGGTCAGGCGGGGGTGCCGTCCGGGTTGCGGTCCAGCAGCCACAGGCCGGCCCACAGCTTGGGGTCCATCGAATAGCCTTCGGCCATCTTCGCGGCGAGCCAGCGCGGCGCGTCGGCCACCGGCACTTCGTGCACCGTAATGTTTTCTGTTTCGTCGCCGCCGCCCGCGTGCACGCGGGTGAGGCCGCGGGCGCGCACGAAGGCGATCAGTTCGTTGCTCATGCCCGAGCTGGTCGGGCCGACCATCAGCACCTTCACTTCGCTGGCCTGCCAGCCGGTTTCCTC
>JAPLSJ010000055.1 GCA_026398695.1 Arenimonas sp. | reverse complement strand
GGCTCTGGCGCGGCCAGCCGACGGCGCGGCCCGCCAGCGCCGAGCCCAGCGGCCACGCCGCGCTCGACGCCGCGCTGCCCAGCGGCGGCTGGCCCGAGGCGTCGCTGGTGGAAGTGCTGCTGCCGGCCGACGGCCTGGGCGAGCTGCGCCTGGTGCTGCCCACGCTGGCGCGGCACACGCAGGCCGGGCGCGAGATCGCGCTGGTGGCGCCGCCCTACGTGCCGCATCCGCGCGCGTGGCTGGCGGCGGGCGTGGCCTTCGAGCGCGTGCACCTGGTGGCGGCTGATCCGCGCCAGGCGCTGTGGGCCACCGAACAATGCCTGCGCGCGGGCTGCCTGTCGGCGGTGCTGTGCTGGCCGCAGCAGGCCGACGACCGCGCGCTGCGCCGGCTGCAGGTGGCGGCCGAAAGCGGGCAGTCGCTGGTGTTCGCGTTCCGCGATGTGCGTGCCGCCGCGAATGCCTCGCCGGCGGCGCTGCGGCTGCAGGTCGAACCCGGCCAGCTGCGCGTGCTCAAGTGCCGCGGCGGCCTGGCGCCGGCCGCGCCCGTGCCTTTCCCTTCGCCCCTGCATTGATGCGGCGCCACCATGCTTTGGGCCTGCGTATTGCTGCCGCACCTGGCGCTGGACACCGTCCTTCGCCGCCACCCTGATCCCGAGCGCCCGCTGGCCTTGGTGGGCGGGCCGGCGCAGCGGCGCGTGCTGTCGGCGGTGAATGCTGCGGCGGCGGCGCTCGGCCTGCATCGCGGCCAGTCCATCGCCGCCGCCGAAGCCCTGTGCGCCGACCTGTGCGCGGTGGACGACGACCCGGCGCGCCGGGCGCGGGCGCGCGATTTCCTGGCGGCGTGGGCGTATCGCTACAGCTCGCAGGTCAGCACCGACATCCCGGGTGCGCTGCTGCTGGAAGTGCAGGGCAGCCTGGGCCTGTTCGGGCCGTGGCCGGCATTCGAAGCGCGGCTGCGCGACGACCTGGCCGCGCTGGGTTTCCGCCACCGCATCGCGCTGGCGCCCAACGCCGCGGCGGCGGCGGTGCTGGCCGGCTGCCACGACGGCCTGGCCGTCACCACGCCCGACGTGCTGCGCCGCGCGCTGTCGCAGGTGCCGGTGGCGCGCGCGCGCCTGCCCGGCGGCGTGGCGCCGGCGCTCGAGCGCATGGCCATCCGCACGCTGGGCCAGGTGCTGGCGCTGCCGCGCGGCTCGCTGGGCCAGCGCTTCGGCGCGCAGGTGCTGGCGCA
This sequence comes from Arenimonas sp., assembly GCA_026398695.1. GTDB lineage: Bacteria > Pseudomonadota > Gammaproteobacteria > Xanthomonadales > Xanthomonadaceae > Arenimonas. The sequence continues at coordinate 17,134 of JAPLSJ010000055.1, read as the reverse complement.
CCTGGACCGGCTGCTGGGCCAGGCGCATGAAACGCTGGCGCTGTACCAGCCGCCGGATTTTTTCGACGCGAAGATCGAACTCAACTACGACGTCGAGAGTTCGCAGGCGCTGCTGTTCCCGCTGCGTCGCCTGACGGCCGACCTGGCGGCGTATCTCGCCGGGCGCGACGGCGGCGTGTCGCGCTTCGTGCTGCGGCTGGGCCACGAAGGCCGCGACGACACCGAGGTGGCCGTGGGCCTGCTGGCGCCCGAGCGCGCGCCGGCCACGCTGTTCGAACTGGCGCGCGGGCGCCTGGAGCGGATGGCCGTGCCGGCGCCGGTGCGCACGCTGCGGCTGCTGGCGCGCGAGCTGCCGCCGTTCGTGCCGGCGTCGCGCGAACTGTTCGAAGCGCGGCCGCAGCAGTCGGTGGACTGGCCGGAGCTGCGCGAACGCCTGCGCGCGCGCCTGGGCAACGACGCGGTGTACGGCCTGGCGCCGGTGGCCGACCATCGCCCCGAGCGCTGCTTCAAGCGCGTGCAGGGCGTGGCCGAGCCGGCGCCGCCGTCGGGCTTCGATCCGCCGCGCCCCACCTGGCTGCTGGCGCGCCCCATCCCGCTGCGCGGCCCGGCGCCGCGCGTGCTGGCCGGCCCCGAGCGCATCGAAACCGGCTGGTGGGACGGCGGCGACATCCAGCGCGACTACTACGTCGTTGAAACCGCCCAGGGCCAGCGCGCCTGGGCCTTCTGCGCCCCCGGCGAAACCGGCCCCTACATGCTCCACGGCTGGTTCGCATGAGAAACCGGGGTCAGAGCCCGTTTTCCGGCCGGGAAGCGGCCAGTGCGGACAGCGTGGAGGGAAAACGGGCTCTGACCCCGGTTTCTCATGCGGAGCTGCACTGTCTGTCGAACTTCAGTTTCCTGCGGGGAGCGAGTTCGGCGAAGGAGCTTTTTGCGCGGGCGAAGGCGCTGGGCTACAGCGCGCTGGCGATCACCGACGAAGCGTCGCTGGCGGGCATCGTGCGGGCGTTCGAGGCGTCGCGGGAAACGGGCGTGGCGCTGATCGTGGGCAGCGAGGTGCAGCTGGCGAACGGGCCCAAGCTGGTGCTGCTGGCGCAAACCCTGCCCGGCTACCAGACGCTGTGCCGCTGGATCACCGTGGGCCGGCGGCGCGCGGCCAAGGGCAGCTACCGGCTGGCGATGGCCGACCTGGCCGGCGACACCGAAGGCGTGCTGGCGCTGTGGGTGCCGGGCGACGCACCGGTGGCGGCGCACGGTGCCTGGGTGGAGGCCACGTTCCCGGGCCGCAGCTGGATCGCGGTGGGGCTGCACCGCGGCGCCCGCGACGCGCGCCGGCTGCAGCAGCTGCGCGAGCTTGGCGCCACGCTGGGCCTGCCGCTGGTGGCCGCCGGCGACGTGCACATGCACGCGCGCGGGCGGCGCGCGCTGCAGGACACCGTCACCGCCATCCGCCACCGCACCACGGTGCGCGAAGCGGGCGAGCGCCTGTTCCCCAACGGCGAGCGCCACCTGCGCACCCGCGAGGCGCTGGCCCAGGCCTACCCGCCCGAGCTGCTGGCCGAAGCGCTGGCCGTGGCCGCGCGCTGCACCTTCAGCCTCGACCAGCTCAGCTACCAGTACCCGCGCGAAGTGGTGCCCGAAGGCCGCACGCCCACCCAGTGGCTGCGCGAGCTGTGCGACGAGGGCGTGCGCTGGCGCTGGCCCGCCGGCACGCCGGAAGGCGTGCAGGAAAAGATCGATGGCGAGCTCGCACTGATCGAAGAACTCACGTACGAATCGTATTTCCTCACCGTGCACGACATCGTGCGCTTCGCGCGCTCGCGCGGCATCGTCTGCCAGGGCCGCGGCTCGGCCGCCAATTCAGTGGTGTGCTACGTGCTGGGCATCACCGAAGTCGACCCGGCGCGCATCGGCATGCTGATGGAGCGCTTCATCTCGCGCGAGCGGCGCGAACCGCCCGACATCGACGTGGACTTCGACTCCACCCGCCGCGAGGAAGTCATCCAGTACGTGTATGAACGCTACGGCCGCGAACGCGCCGCGCTCACCGCCATCGCCACCACGTATTCGGGCCGCAGCACCATCCGCGACGTGGCCAAGGCCCTGGGCCTGGCGCCCGACCAGGTGGACCGCCTGGCGCGCACCCTGGGCCGCTGGGACAGCGCGCTGCCGGCCGACGAGCGCCTGCGCGAAGCCGGCTTCGACCCGGACAACGCGGCCATCAGGCGCGTGCTGGCGCTCACCGCGCAGCTGCTCAACTTCCCGCGGCATTTGTCGCAGCACCCCGGCGGCTTCGTCATCTCCGACGCGCCCCTGCACACCCTGGTGCCGGTGGAAAACGCCGCCATGCCCGACCGCACCGTCATCCAGTGGGACAAGGACGACCTCGACACCCTGGGCCTGATGAAGGTGGACGTGCTGGGCATCGGCATGCTGGGCGCCATCGCCCGCTGCCTGCAGCTGCTGCGCGACAGCGGCCGGCGCGACCTCACCGTGCAGGACATCCCGGCCGAGGACCCGGCCGTGTACGCCATGATCCAGCGCGCCGACACCGTGGGCACCTTCCAGATCGAAAGCCGCGCGCAGATGGCCATGCTGCCGCGCCTGCGGCCCGCCTGCTACTACGACCTGGTGGTGCAGGTGGCGATCGTGCGGCCCGGTCCGATCGAGGGAAAGATGGTGCACCCCTACCTGCAGCGGCGCCTGGGCCGCGAAGCCGTGGTGTACCCGTCGCCGGCGCTGGAAAAAGTGCTCAGCCGCACGCTGGGCATCCCGCTGTTCCAGGAACAGGTGATGCAGATCGCCATCGTCGCCGCCGGCTACACGCCGGGCGAAGCCGACCAGCTGCGGCGTTCGATGGCCGCGTGGAAACGCCACGGTGGCCTGGAGCCGCACCGCGAGCGCCTGCTGGCCGGCATGCGCGAGCGCGGCTACGACGATGACTTCGCCGAGCGCATCTTCGAGCAGGTGAAGGGCTTCGGCAGCTACGGCTTCCCCGAATCGCACGCCGCCAGCTACGCGCTGGTGGCCTACACCAGCAGCTGGCTCAAGTGCCACGAGCCCGCGGCATTCGCCTGCGCGCTGATCAACACGCCCACGCACATGGGCTTCTACACGCGGGACTGAAGTCCCTCCCACAAGGTCGGCGGTTGTGGGGGGGACTTCAGTCCCGACGCTCTCAACGCAACCCGCGATACGGCTCGGCCTGAACCAGATCTCCGGCTTCCCGCAAGCCGCCGCCGAACGCCTGATGATCGCCCGCGCCCAAACCCCCTTCCGCCACCTGGACGACCTCGCGCACCGCGCCGGCCTCGACCGCCGCCAGCTCGACCTGCTGGCCGAGGCCAATGCGCTGCGCGGCCTCGTGGGCCACCGCAACCGCGCGCGCTGGGCCGCCAGCGGCGTGGAAACCAGCCTGCCGCTGTTCGCCGGCCTGGAAGCCTCGCCCGAGGCGCGCATCGCGCTGCCGCCGCCCACGCCCGGCGAAGCGGTGCTGGCCGACTACGCCAGCTTCGGCACCACCCTGGGCCCGCACCCGCTGCGGCTGGTGCGCAAACAGCTGCGCGCGCAGCGCTGCCGGCCCTCGCGTGAACTGGCGGCGCTGCCGCACGGCGCCCACATCCGCCACGCCGGCCTGGTGACGCTGCGCCAGCGGCCCGGCACGGCCAAGGGCGTCACCTTCGTCACGCTGGAAGACGAGGACGGCACCGTGAGCGTGGTGATCTGGAAAGACCTCGCCGAGCGCCAGCGCCGCGAGCTGGCCAACGCCAGCCTGCTGGCCGTGGACGGCCGCTGGGAAAAGGTGGACGGCGTGAGCCACCTCATCGCCGGGCGGCTGCACGATTTCTCGCACCTGATGGGTGCCCTGCAGGTGGCGTCGCACGATTACCACTGAAGCAAAACCGGGGTCAGAGCCCGATTTCCCCCCACGCACTGCCGCGGCCGAAGGATGCGGATGGGAAATCGGGCTCTGACCCCGGTTTACAGGTCGCGGTAGTCTGTGGGCGCCATGGAGCCTCGCTTCCCGCCCGCGCCCGATTCCCCCTGCGTCCGCAACTGCTGCCTGGACGACGCCGACGTGTGCATCGGCTGCGGCCGGCACCTGCAGGAGATCCTGCGCTGGAGCCAGGCCGACGCGGCCGAACGCGCGGCGATCAACGCGCGGGCCGCCGCCCGCCGCGACGCCAGGCCGCCGCCGCAGTTCCGCTAGCCGGCCGGGCATGACCTCCGGGCGATTGGGCTGCCGCCGCCTTCCGGCGTAGAGTCGGCCCACGACCACCCCCGGAGACCGCCCATGTCGCTTGTCCGCCGCACCGCCCTGCCGCTCGCCATCGCGTTGGCCCTGTCCCTGGGCGCCTGCCAGAAGGCCCCCGCGCCCGACGCCGGCGTTGCCGCCACGCCGGTCACCGAGGCCGTGATCGCGCGCCCGTCCCGGCAGTACGCCATCGAAGAATTCATCGAATCCACCGGCGTCTCCGGCGCCTCGTTCAGCGCCGACGAGTCGCGCCTGCTGTTCTCGTCCAACAAGTCCGGCATCTGGAACGCCTACTCGATGCCCGTGGCCGGCGGCGAATGGACGCCGGTGACCGCGTCCACCACCGACAACAATTACGCCGTGGCCTATTTCCCGGCCGACGACCGCACGCTGGTCACCCGCGACCAGGGCGGCAACGAGCTCAACCACCTCTACGTGATCCAGGCCGACGGCACCGAAAAGGACCTCACGCCGGGAGAGAACCTCAAGGCCGACTTCCTGGGCTTCACCGCCGACGGCAGCGCCTTCCACGTGATCAGCAACGAGCGCGACCCGAGGTTCTTCGACGTCTACCGCTACGACGCCACCAGCTACGAGCGCACCCGCGTCTACGAGAACACCGAGGGCCTGGAGCCCAGCGTCGTTTCCCTGGACGGCAAGTGGCTGGCCCTGGGCCAGTCCAACACCACCAACGACAGCGACCTGCACGTGGTGGAACTCGCCACGGGCAAGGCCACCAAGGTCTCGGCGCACGAGGGCCAGGCGCAGTTCAACGCCCAGGACTTCAGCCCCGACGGCCAGTGGCTGTACTACACCGCCAACGACCAGGGCGAATTCGCACAGCTGCGCCGCGTGAAGCTGGGCAGCTGGGAACACGAGCCGGTGCGCACCGCCGACTGGGACATCGTGGCGGCCTACTTCTCCAAGGGCGGCAAGTACCTGGCCGTGGCCACCAACGTGGACGGCAGCACCAGCGTGAAGCTCTACGACGCCGCCACCGGCGCCGAGCAGCCGCTGCCGGCGCTGCCGGCCGGCGAGATCCGCGGCCTGCGCATCGCCGATTCGGAAAAGCGCCTGGCCTTCTACCTCAACGGCGACCGCCAGCCCAACGACCTGTACGTGCTCGAACTCGGCGGCGAAGCCAAGCAGCTCACCACCTCGCTCAACCCGGCCATCGACCCGGCCGACCTGGTGGATTCGAGCGTGGTGCGCTTCAAGAGCTTCGACGGCATGGAAGTGCCCAACATCCTGTGGAAGCCGCACCAGGCCACGGCCGACGCCAAGGCGCCGGCGCTGGTGTGGGTGCACGGCGGCCCGGGTGGCCAGACCACGCGCGCGCATTCGGCCACCATCCAGTACCTGGTGAACCATGGCTACGTGGTGCTGGGCATCAACAACCGCGGCAGCTCGGGCTACGGCAAGACCTTCTTCGCCGCCGACGACGGCAAGCACGGCCGCGAGCCGCTGTGGGACACGATCGAGGCCAAGAAGTACCTGCAGTCGCTCGACTACGTGGACGACGACAAGATCGGCATCATCGGCGGCAGCTACGGCGGCTACATGACGCTGGCGGCGCTGGCGTTCAAGCCGGGCGAGTTCAAGGTCGGCGTGAACATCTTCGGCGTGTCGAACTGGCTGCGCACGCTCGAATCCATCCCGCCGTATTGGGAAAGCTTCCGCGAGGCGCTGTACCAGGAAATCGGCAACCCCGAGACCCAGCGTGATTTCCTGATCGAAACCTCGCCGCTGTTCCACGCCGACAAGATCAACGTGCCGCTGATGGTGCTGCAGGGCGCCAACGACCCGCGCGTGATCCAGCCCGAGTCCGACGAGATCGTGGCGGCGGTGAAGAAGAACGGCGTGCCGGTGGAGTACGTGCTGTTCGCCGACGAAGGCCACGGCTTCAGCAAGAAGAAGAACCAGATCGAGGGCTGGGGCAAGGTGCTGACCTTCCTCGACCAGCATCTGCGCGGCGCGGCCCCTGCGGCTGAGCCGGCAGCCGAACCGGCCACTGAGTAAGTTGGTATTCGCCAGCGGGCGCAGGCAGACTGCCTGCCTGCGCCTGCGAGAACGCCATGGAATTTCGTCCGATCCTCTTGATTGCGCTGCTGCTGGCTTCCCCGATCGCGGCGGCCGAAGCGCTGTACAAATGCACCGACCCCAAGGGCGCGGTGAGCATCCAGTCCGAACCCTGCGCCCAGGGCAGCACGCAGGTGTGGAAGCGCGAGGCCACGCCCGATCCGATGCCCTCGCCCGAGGAGCTGGCGGCGCGCGCCGCCCTGGCCCAGGCCGAATCCGACCGCATTGCCGAAACCGCCCGGCTGGCGCAGGAGCGGCGCATGGCCGCGCAGGCCCGCCTGGACGATGAAAAGCGCCTGCGCGAGGCGGTGGCCAGCGCCATCCCGACCGAGCGCAAGAGCGAATGCACCAAGGCCCATGATTTCAACGACACCGCCGCGCAGCTGGCCTGGCTGGAACTGACCCAGCTGCAGCGCGAGCGCATGAAGCGCTGGGTGGTCGAGCAGTGCCGCGACCCCGAACTGCTGGGCGGCGACGGCACCGAGCCCTGAAGCACCGCGTCGGCTGACGCCGCCGCGCGGGGAATTCATCGCCACCACGGGGCGGTCCGCCGACGGACCGCGCGCCGCCGCCATCGTGCAATGAAGGCCCCAACGAGGGCCCGACATGCGAACCATCCTGCTGCTGTTGCTCCTGCTGCCCGCCACGGTGCCGGCGGCGTCCCTGCACAAATGCCTCGGCGCCGACGGCGTGGCCAGCTACCAGTCGCTGCCCTGCGCGGCGGGGCAGCGCACTGCGTGGACCCGCGACGCCCCGCCATTGCCCGCGCCGCCACCTGCGCAGGTGCCGCCCGCGGCCGACGCGACACCGGCACGGCCACGCAGCGCGCCCCGTGCGGTGGCCGTCGTGCGCAAGGCGGCCGATCACTCCGCCTCGCGCTGCGCCGCGGCCCGCCGCGCCGCCGACCTCACCCGCGACCGCCTCTGGAACCGCCTGAGCTTCCGCCAGCGCTCCGAGCTCGACGCCAGGGTGGCGCAGGCCTGCGCCGCCCGCTGACGCTGTCCGCCGCGTGCGCGCGGCGCGGCGCGGCCCCAGAATGGGCGCATGGGATCGAACAACAACCTGCGCGGCATCGTCGCGATGCTGATCGCGGTCGGCTTCTTCTCGCTGATGGACGGCGGGCTCAAGCAGCTGTCCGGGCATTACCCGGCCATGCAGGTGGCGGCCATCCGCGGCCTGTCGTCGCTGCCGCTGGTGCTGCTGTGGGTGGCCGCCAGCGGCACGGTGGCGACGCTGTGGAAGGTGCGCTGGCCCCTGCACCTGCTGCGCGGCGCGCTGTCCATCCTGATGCTGTCGACGTTCGCGTATGCACTCAAGCGCATGCCGTTGACCGGTGCCTACGCGCTGTTCTTCGTTGCGCCGCTGCTGATCACCGCGCTGTCGGTGCCGCTGCTGGGCGAAAAGGTCGGGCCGCGGCGCTGGACCGCCATCGTGGTCGGCCTGCTGGGCGTGCTGGTGGTGCTGCGCCCGACGGGCGAGGGCATGCTGAGCCTGGCGGGCCTGGCGGTGCTGCTGGCGGCCACCGGTTACGCGCTGTCGGCCATCATGGTGCGGGTGCTGCACCGGACCGACAGTTCGCAAAGCATGGTTTTCTGGATGCTGGTGATGACCGGCTTCGGCGCCGGGGCCCTGGCCTGGCCGGCCTGGGTGCCGGTGCAGGGCGCCGACGCCTGGATCATCGTCGGCGTCGGCCTGAGCGGCTTCCTGGGGCAGGTGGCCATCACGGAAGCGTTCCGCTCCGGCCAGGCCTCGGTGGTGGCGCCGTTCGAATACAGCGCGCTGGCCTGGGCGCTCGGGCTGGACTGGCTGGTCTGGCAGGTGCTGCCCGACGGCATGACCCTGGTGGGCGCCGGCATCATCGTCGCCAGCGGCCTGTACCTGCTGCGCCGCGAGCGCGTGCACGTGGAAGCTGAACATCCCTGACGCCGTCGGCGCGGGCGGCTCCGGTATGCTTTGCCGCGAAGCCCCCCGGAAAACACCCATGCCCGTTGCCTTGCACCGCTGCCTGCCCCTGCTGTCGCTGGCCCTTCTGGCCGGCTGCGGGGGTGATGCCGAAACCCAGGCGCCCCAGGCGCCGGCGGCACCGGTGGTGGTCGCCCCGGCGGGCGTGGACTGGAGCCGCTGCCGGTTCCCGGGCCTCGCGCTGCCGGTGCCCGGCAAGGTGATCGTGGTGGACGGCGGCCAGTCGGTGCCGGGCGCCGAACCCGGCCGCGAATCCATCCGTCGCGTGGACATCGTGGTGCCCGGCCAGGTCGCCCTGCTGCTCACTGCGCCCGACGCCACGGTGTGGCTGCTGCGCCCGTCCCCGGAGACCGAGCTGGTGGGCGTGTTCGCCAGCGGCGAAGCCTCCCAGCGCATCACCGGCCAGCGCCTGGGCGCGCACCAGCTGGCCCGGTCGCGCTCGATGGGTGACGACTGCGGCCGCTACTGGCTGTCGGTGGACGCCGGCGCCACGCTCGAAGAGGCCAGCACGAAGGTGTTCGGCCGCCCGCATGCGGCCGTGTACCGCCTGCGCGGCGGGCTGGCCGTGATCGGCAGCGCCACCGAGCCGCCGGTCGAATAAGCCGCGGCGGTTCAGCCGCCCAGCGCGTCCAGCCGGGCGCGCAGTTCGGAAAGCTCGCGCTCCAGCGCTTCCACGCGCGCTTCGAGCCCGCTGCCGCGCTCGCTCGCGGGGCGGCTGGCCGACACGAACTGGTCGGCCGACACCGGCCCGCCCAGCAGGTGCATGTAGCGGTCCTCGCGCTGCCCGGCGGCGCGCCCCAGGTTCAGCACGAAGCCGCGCTGGGACAGGCGCTCCAGCAGCTGGCGCACGTCGTCCTGGTCGCGCAGGGTGGCCAGGCGCTCGCAGCGGGTCATCAGCTCGGCCACGGTCTGCGGGCCGCGCAGCATCATCACGCTGAGCACCGCCTGCTGCGGCTGGGTGAGCGAATACACGCTGGCGAAGCGGTGCTCGTAGCGCTGGGCGCGGGCGCCGTGCACCGAACGCACCAGGCCGCGGCCCTCCAGTTCGCGCAGCGCATGGCCGACTTCGCCCGATTCGAGCTCCAGCATCGGGTCGCGGTTGGATTTCTGGTTGCAGGCCAGCACCACCGCGTTGGCCGTGAGCGGATAGGCCTCGGGGGTGGTGGCTTCCTTTTCCACCAGGCTGCCCAGGATGCGGGCCTCCACCGGGGTGAGGGTGGCGGGGCCGGGATTTTCTTCGCTGGTCATGGTGGTTTCCCGAAATCAGGCGGCCATGATGCCGCATCGGGCCCGGCAAGCCGCGTCCGCGATGCGACGAAAGGAAGGCGCGGCCTTCACGCGGCGGTAGTACCCTTGGCGCTCCCCCCGGCAAAACGCGCTACCCCCATGATCCAGCTCATCGGCTTCGACGGTGACGACACCCTCTGGCACAGCGAGGGTTACTACCAGTCGGCGCACGCGGAATTCGAGGCCATCGTCGGCCGCTACGTCGACCTGGCCGATGCGCGCCTGCACGAGCGCCTGCTGGAAACCGAGCGCGCCAACATCAAGCTGTTCGGCTACGGCGCCAAGGGCATGACGCTGTCGATGATCGAAGCGGCGTTCGCGATCACCGAAGGCCGCATCAGCGCCCACGACCTGCACCGCATCGTCGGCCTGGGCAAGCAGGTGATGGCGCACCCGGTGGAGCTGCTGCCCGGCATCCGCGACGCCGTGGCCGCCATCGCCCACCACTACCCGGTGGTGCTGGTGACCAAGGGCGACCTGTTCCACCAGGAGGCGAAGGTGGCCGCGTCGGGCCTGGCCGACCTGTTCCGGCGCATCGAGATCGTGTCGGAGAAGGACGCGGGGTCGTATGGGCGCCTGCTGGCGGAATTCGGCGTCGAGGCCGACGCCTTCGCCATGGTCGGCAATTCGCTGCGCTCGGACATCGAGCCGGTGGTGCGGCTGGGCGGCTGGGGCATCCACATGCCCTACCACGTCACCTGGGCGCACGAACTCGACAACGGGCTGCAGCCCGAGCACGACCGCCACGTGATCCGCGTGGACGCCGCCGCCAGCATCCCCAAGGCGCTGGTGGCGCTGCAGTCGCGCGCGCAGTCGGCCATCACCGGGCGCGATTGACGCTGCGGCGCGCGCGGCCTTGCTAACCTTGGGCATCCCCGCCTGCAAGCCCCGCCATGACCGACAGCCGCCCCGTGGACCGCCGCAACCTCGACTTCCTGCTGCATGAAGTGCAGGACGCCGGCGCGCTGTGCCGCTACCCGCGCTTCGCCGAGCACTCGCGCGAAACCTTCGACGCGGTGCTCGATGCCGCACAGGACCTCGCCGACGCCACCTTCGCCGGGCACAACCGCGCCAGCGACGAACACGAGCCGCGCTTCGTGGACGGCCGCGTCGACATCATCCCGCCGGTGAAGCTGGCGCTGGATGCGTTCGCCGACGCGGGCTTCACCGCCATGCTGGCCGATGCCGACGAAGGCGGCATGCAGCTGCCCTACACGGTGGGCCTGGCCTGCGATGCGATGTTCGTGGCGGCCAATGTCTCCACCGCCGGCTACACGATGCTGGCGCGCGGCGTGGCCAACCTGCTGCAGGCGCACGGCACGCCGGCGCAGTGCGCGCGCTACCGCACGCCGATCCTGCAGGGCCGCTTCCTGGGCACGATGTGCCTGAGCGAGCCGCAGGCGGGGTCGTCGCTGGGCGACATCCGCACGCGCGCCGAGCCCGCGGCCGACGGCAGCTACCGGCTCAGCGGCGCCAAGATGTGGATCAGCGGCGGCGAACACGACCTGTCGGAAAACATCATCCACCTCGTGCTGGCGCGCCTTCCCGACGCGCCTGCGGGCGTGAAGGGCATCAGCCTGTTCATCGTGCCCAAGCATCGGATCAACGACGATGGCAGCCTGGGCGAACGCAACGACGTGCAGCTGGCCGGCGTGAACCACAAGCTGGGCCAGCGCGGCATCGTCAACACTTTCCTGAAGTTCGGCGAGCGCGGTGAGTGTTTCGCCGAACTCGTGGGCCAGCCGCACCAGGGCCTGGCGCAGATGTTCCACATGATGAACGAGGCGCGCATCGGCGTTGGCCTGGGCGCGATCATGCTGGGCACCGCCGGCTACCGCTACTCGCTGCAGTACGCGAAGGAACGAAAGCAGGGCCGCCACCCCGACCAGAAAGACCCGGCCTCGCCGCCGGTGGCCATCGTCGAACACGCCGACGTGCGCCGCATGCTGCTGCAGCAAAAGGCCTACACCGAAGGCGCGCTGGGCCTGGCCATGTACGCGGCCACCCTGGTGGACGTGCAGGCGCAGGACCCGGACCCGGCGCGCCGGCGCGAGGCGCACCTGCTGCTCGAACTGCTCACGCCCGTGGTGAAGGCCTGGTCCGCCGACTGGTGCCTGAAGGCCAACGACCTCGCCATCCAGGTGCTGGGCGGCTACGGCTACACCCGCGAGTACCCGGTGGAACAGTACTGGCGCGACAACCGCCTCAACCCCATCCACGAGGGCGCCAACGGCATCCAGGGCCTGGACCTGCTGGGCCGCAAGGCGATGATGGACGGCGGCGCCGCGCTCAAGCTGCTGCTGCGCGAGGTCGCCGCCACGGCCAGCGCGGCCGGCGCCGTGCCGGCGCTCACCGAACACGCCATTGCGCTGTCGCACTGCGCCGGCCTGGTGGCCCGGACCACGGGCGTGCTGGGGGCGGCGATGGCGCGCGGCGACGTGCGGCTGGCGCTGTCGAACGCGTCGCGCTACCTCGGCCTGGTCGGCCACCTGGCCATCGCCTGGTCCTGGCTGCGGCAGGCGCTGGTGGCCGCGACCGCCACGCCGGCCACGCCCGCCGACGCCGATTTCTACGCCGGCAAGCTGGCCGCCTGCCGCTGGTTCTTCGTGCACGAACTGCCGGCCACGGAACTCGACGCGCGCCTGCTATCGGCGCTGGACGACACGGCGCTCGACACCCGCCCGGAAACCCTGTGATCGCCGCGGCCCGGTCCGGCCGCTCCCGGAGTTGACCAAGGTCACATCGCGCCCGGCCGGGCGGGGAGTAGGCTGGAAGGGAAGGGCGCCACAGGGGGCGCACGGGAGGTCGAATGCAGCAGACCGAAGCCGGGCAGGCCGATCCCCGCGTCGTCGCGGGCTTCGCCAGTTTTTCGCGCGGTGCCGGCGTGCTGGCGGTCGCCGTTGCCCTGCTGGTTCTGGCGGGCTGGGCCTGGGACCTTCCCAGTGCCCGTGACCTGATGAGTGGCGGTGTCGAGATGAAGGTCAATGCCGCCCTGGGCATGGTGCTGGCCGGTGCGGCGCTGCTGTGCTGCCAGTCGCCGTCCAGGCGACTTCGAAACGTGTCCGGCGCGCTGTCGCTTGCGATATTGGTGCTGGGCGGGCTGACGCTGGCGCAGTACCTGTGTGGCTTCGACGCTGGCCTGGACACGCTCTGGCGCGACGACCCCGGGTCGGTGGCCATGGGCCGCGCGCCGGGCAGGATGTCGCAGCTCAGCGCGGTGGCGTTCGTGCTGCTAGGCGGTGCCGGCATCGCCGTATGCAGCGAGCGCGCGATATCTCTCGCCCAGGGCCTGGTGCTTGGCGTGATGGCGATTGCCCTGTATGCGCTGTCCGCGTTCGGCTACCACGGGCTGAATAGCGATCACTCAGCGGATTTCGTCCCGGTGCCGCTGGCGGCGGCCGCGCTGTTCCTGCTGATGGCGCTGGGTTGGCTGGCCGCGCGGCCGGGCCAGGGGCTGATGCGCGTGTTGGCCGCGCGAAGCTTCGGCGGCACGCTGGCCCGGCGCGCCCTGTTGCCGTCGGTGCTGGTGCCCACGCTGCTGAGCTACGTGGCCCAGCGCCTGCAGGCCAACGGCCTGCTGTCCCCCGAGGCCACCATCACCCTGCTCGCCGTGGCGTCGGGAGGAATGGTGGCGTGGATCATCTGGTCGGTGAGCTTCCTGCTGGATCGGGTGGAGCGCGAGCGGCGCGTCACGTCGCACCTGCAGGAGGACGCCAACACCGACCCCCTGACCCAGGTGCCCAACCGCCGGGCGTTCCAGGCCACCATCGAAGGCCTGCTGCGCCATCGCCGCGAGAAGGACGCGGTGTTCTCGCTGTTGATGCTCGACCTGGACCGGTTCAAGGCCTTCAACGACACCCACGGCCACGTCGCCGGCGACCACGCGCTGCGCACGGTGGCGCATCTGGTCAGGTCGGCGCTGCGCCCTGGCGACCTGGCCGCGCGCTACGGCGGCGAGGAGTTTGCGGTGCTGCTGCCCGGCCTCGACGGGCCGCATGCGGTGCAGGTGGCCGAACGCATCCGCCGCGACCTGCACCTCAACACCTGGCAGCACCAGCCGATCACGATCAGCATCGGCGTGGCGCAAGCGCAGGCAGACGATGACGAGGAGCGGCTGGTGGCGCGCGCCGACCGCGCGCTTTACGCCGCCAAGGCCTCGGGCCGCGACCGCGTGGTGGACGAATCGTCGTTGCGATCGTCGGCGACGGCGGCCGCGGTGACGACCCGCCCGGATCAGTCCAGCGAGTAACCCACGCCCAGGAACAGCGAGGTGTTGCCGTTGCGGTCCACCAGCGGGCTGTCGGTGACTTCCGACGGCAGCCAGGCATGGCTGGCGCGGGCGAACACGCTCCAGCGCTCGCCCAGCTTGCGCGTGGCCAGCAGCGACACGTCGGGCGTCAGCGCGGCATCGGTCGAGTACGCCGCGCGGCCCAACAAGGCTTCCGACGCGCGCACGCCGTAGTAGTAGTCGACCATTTTCGCGTCCTGCCAGCGCACGGACGCGCCAGGCATCAGGGTCCAGTCGCCCGCCTTGAACCGTCCCGTCCACGACGCCGCCAGCTCGTAGCCGCCGCTGCGGTCGAGCACGTCCGCGGCCGCGGACAGCTCCAGCGCGCCCATCCGCTGCGAGGTCCAGGTGGACGCCACGCCCAGGTCGAGCGAGGCGCGGCGATCGGCCATGCCGGCCAGGTAGGACGAGTCGTCGCTGTCGTAGCCGTCCAGGCGGGCCTGGGCGAACACCGCCAGCTCAAAACCGGGCGATTCGACCAGGCGCAGGCCGCCGCGCAGGCCGCGAAGGTAAGCGCGTTCGCCTTCGAAGCCCACCAGCGGCACCAGCAGCAGTCCTTCGTCCAGGTCGCGGTAGGGCGCATCGCGGTCGATCACCAGGGCGCCGACCGTCCAGCGCGGAAGGTCGGGCTGCTGGGCGACGGCCTGCGACGCGGCGGCGAGCAGGGCGATCACGAAGAGCTGGGTTTGCATGGGCGTCGCCGGTTCGGGGAGGCGCCCATTGTGGGCGCGCTCCGTCAAACCGGCGTGAGCTGCCGTTCACGGGAGCCGGAAGTTGATCGGCACCAGTGCGTACGCGGTGATCGCGCGGCCCTGGCGCTGGGCCGGGTGGAAGCGCCACCGGGCCAGCACGTGTTCGCGCGCGGTGCGGTCGAGCTCGCGATGGCCGCTGCTGCGTTCGATCTCCACCGACTTGGGCCAGCCCTGTTCGTCCACCAGCACGCGCAGCGTCACCGTGCCTTCCAGCCCGGCCCGCAGCGCCTGGCGTGGGTAGCGCGGCGCCGGGTGCACGTCGTAGGCCAGCGTTTCCAGGCTGGGCGGGCCGGCGTCGAAGGTGTCCACGGGCAGGCCTTCGTCCACCGGCTCGGCGAACACCGTGCCTTCGTTCATCACCGGCGACGCGTCCACCACCGGCGTGGGCGTCACCTGCGGCGTGGGCACCGGGATGGGGTCGCGGCGCGGCTGGATCGTGCGCACGATTGGCGGTGGCGTCGTGACCGGGATCTCGCGCGGCGGCACGTACTGCACCAGCACCGTATCGGTGCGCGGCGCCGGGATCGGCGGCTCCCAGGTGCTGGGCAGCATCAGGATGGCCAGCGCCAGGCCGTGCACCAGCAGGGTGAGGCTGTTGCCGGCGATGCGCTTGGCGTCGATCCGGTCGAAGTCCGAGGGGTGGGTCGGGCGATGGCTCATGGTGGGTCTCCTTGCGGGGTGGCAAGGTTTCCAACGCCCGGGTGGCGCGATCGGGGTTGAAAAAGATTCGGCGGGGGAGGGGCTGATGCCCGCCGCCCGACCGGCTACGATGGTGGCCCCTGCCGGAGCCCGCCGATGCCCCTTCTTCGCTGGTCCGCCGCTGCCTTGCTGCTCGCCCTGCTCGGGCTGGCCGGCTGCGGCCGTTCCGACACCGATCCGTCCGCGGCCGCGCCGCCGGCCGCGCCCGCTGAAGACACCGCGCCGGGCACGCCGTCCGCCGACGCGCTGGATACGACCTGGCAGGGCGTGCTGCCTTGCGCCGACTGCGACGGCATCCAGACGCGCCTGCGCCTGTTGGCCGACGCCGAAGGCCGGCGCTACGAGCTGCAGGAAACCTACCTGGCCGACGACGGCAGCGAAGTCTTCGAAGCCCAGGGCACCTGGACTGAAGAAACCGCCACGCTGGACGGCCAGCCCACCGTGGTCTACCGCCTGGACATCGGTGGCGCGAGCCGCTGGTTCGCGCTGCAGCCCGACGGTGCGCTGGAAATGCTCGACGCGCGCGAAAGCCCGATGGCCGATGGCCTGGCGCATCGCCTGCAGCGCATGTAGCGCGCGACGCTGGTCAGGCTGAATTCATCCCCGGGGGCCACACTGCGGCCTCATCCACCCGCTCAACAGGACGCGCCATGAAGAAGTCGATCATCACCCTTGCCCTGGCAGCCTCGCTCGCCTTCTCGGCGGGTGTCCAGGCGCAGACCATCTCGCTCAACTACAGCCCGCGCACCGGCGACGTGTGGATCGATGCCCGCCTGGGCGAGATCAACACCTACGGCCGCGGCGACCCGGATTATTTCTACGACGACATGTACTCCAGCTACGGCGTGCCGCGCGACTACGTGCGCGACCTGTACGTGAACCAGCGCTGGGCGCCGGGCGACATCTACTACGCCTGCGCGCTGGCCCAGCTGCTCGACCGCCCGTGCCGCGAGATCGTCGGCGACTACAACCGCCATCCCGGCCAGGGCTGGGGCGCGCTGGCGCAGCGCATGGGCATCCAGCCCGGCTCGGCGCAGTTCCACGCGCTCAAGGGCCGCGTGGACAAGGGCCACGGCAAGCTCAAGGCGCATGGCCGCGGATCGCAGTCCAGCGGCGGCAGCCAGGGTTCGCCGGGCGGCAAGCCCGGCAACGCGCCGCAGGGTGGCAAGCCGCAGCACTCCGGCGGCAAGCCGCAGCAGTCCGGCGGCAAGCCGCAGCAGGACAAGGGCAACCAGGACAAAGGCAAGGGCAAGGGCAACGGCCGCGGCTGATCCTCGTACCTGATTCGCAGAGGCCCGGGATGGACCCCGCGAACAATGCTGCCGACGCGCGCCTGCTCATGCAGGCGCGCGTGCTTTGTGACGACCCGTTTTTCCGCGAGGTGGTCTGGCGCCACGGCGCGCACCTGGGCCCGGCGGCCGATGCGGCGCGCTTCGACGCCAGCATCCATGCCGGCGACCAGATGCTGCTGCACTCGCTCAAGCACCATCGCGACGCCAACGCGTCCTTCAGCCAGTACTTCAACGTGGCGCTGCAGCAGCACGATGCCGCGCAGCAGGTGCTGCGGGCGCTGTTCCCGGGCGAGGCCGAGCGGGTGTCGGTGCTCGACTTCGCCTGCGGCTACGGCCGGCTGCTGCGCTTCGCATCGCTGGGCCTGCCGCGGGGGAACCTGCATGCGGCCGAGGTGCAGCCCGAGGCGCTGGACTTCGTGTGCGAACGCTTCGGCGTGAAGGGCTACGCGTCGCCGGGCACGCCCGGGCAGTTCCAGCCCGGGCGCACGTTCCAGTTCATCTGGGTGGCGTCGCTGTTCTCGCA
>JAPLSJ010000084.1 GCA_026398695.1 Arenimonas sp. | reverse complement strand
AAGCGCGCCATGGTCTGGGACGAACTCGAAGCTTCCATGGAAGCCGGCGAGATCGTCACCGGTCGCATCAGCGGCACGGTCAAGGGCGGCTTCACCGTCGACATCCGCGACGTCCGCGCGTTCCTGCCGGGCTCCCTGGTGGACGTGCGTCCGGTCCGTGACCCGGGTTACCTGGAAGGCAAGGACCTCGAGTTCAAGATCATCAAGCTCGACCGCAAGCGCAACAACGTCGTGTTGTCGCGCCGTGCCGTGGTCGAGGCTTCGATGGGTGAAGAGCGCGCCAAGCTGCTCGAAACGCTGTCCGAAGGCGCCATCGTCAACGGCGTGGTCAAGAACATCACCGAGTACGGTGCGTTCGTGGACCTGGGCGGCATCGACGGCCTGCTGCACATCACCGACATGGCCTGGAAGCGCGTGCGCCACCCGTCCGAAGTCGTGAACGTGGGCGAAGAGCTCGACGTGCGCGTGCTGAAGTTCGACCGCGAGCGCAACCGCGTCTCGCTCGGCCTCAAGCAGCTGGGCGACGATCCGTGGGACAACATCGCCCGCCGTTACCCGACCTCCTCGCGCCTGTTCGGCAAGGTCTCCAACGTCACCGATTACGGCGCGTTCGTCGAGATCGAGCCGGGCGTGGAAGGCCTGGTGCACGTGTCCGAGATGGACTGGACCAACAAGAACGTCAACCCGTCGAAGGTCGTCCAGCTGGGCGACGAACTCGAGGTGATGGTGCTGGACGTGGACGGCGAGCGTCGCCGCATCTCGCTGGGCATCAAGCAGTGCACCCCGAACCCGTGGGAAGCGTTCTCGGCCCTGTTCAAGAAGGGCGACAAGGTTTCCGGCCAGATCAAGTCCATCACCGACTTCGGCATCTTCATCGGCCTGGACGGCGGCATCGACGGCCTGGTGCACCTGTCCGACATCTCCTGGAACACCACCGGCGAAGACGTCGTCCGCAACTTCAAGAAGGGCGACAACCTCGAAGCCGTGGTGCTGGCCGTGGATCCCGAGCGTGAGCGCATCTCGCTGGGCGTGAAGCAGCTCGAGCAGGACCCGGTCGGCCAGTACATGGCCACCACCACCAAGGGCAGCATCGTCACCGGCGTGGTCAAGGAAGTCGACACGAAGGGCGCGACGATCGAGCTCGACGGCGGCATCGAGGGCTACGTGCGCGCCAACGACATCGCCAAGGAGCGTGTCGACGACGCCACCCAGTACCTCAAGGTCGGCGACGCGGTGGAAGCCAAGTTCATCGGCATGGACCGCAAGGGCCGCGTGATGCAGCTCTCGATCCGCGCCAAGGACGAGGCCGACCTGCAGGAAAACATGGCCGAAGTGAACAAGTCGTTCGACGCCTCCAGCGGCACCACCAAGCTCGGTGCCCTGCTGCGCGAACAGCTGAACAAGGGCGAGTAAGCCCGTAGTCCGGTCCGCGGCCCGGGGCAAACCCCCGGGCCGCGAGGCCTTCACCCTGCCAAAGAGTTCCGAGGGCCCGCCCCGACATGACGAAGTCCGAACTGATCGAGGTGCTGTCGCGTCGCCAGGCCCACCTGAAGGCCGATGACGTCGATCTCGCCGTCAAGACCCTGCTCGAGATGATGAGCGGCGCCTTGACCCAGGGCGAGCGCATCGAGATCCGTGGCTTCGGCAGTTTCTCCCTGCATTTCCGTCCGCCGCGCCTGGGCCGCAATCCCAAGACCGGCGATTCCGTGGCGCTGCCCGGAAAGTACGTCCCCCATTTCAAGCCCGGCAAGGAGTTGCGCGACCGCGTCAACGCCAGCCCGGCGCCGTCCGAAACCTGAGTTTCCGCCCCAGCTGGGCTAAGCTTGCCGCCACCCGCCCCTGGAAGTACCGCGGATGCGCCTGATCAAAGCCATCATCGCCCTGCTGTTCATTGCCGTCGGCGTGCTGTTCGGCGCGCTCAACCGCTCGCCGGTGAGCATCGACCTGGGCTTCTTCACCATCGAACACGCCAACCTGGGCACCAGCCTGCTGGCCGCCGTGCTGTCGGGCGCCATCATCGCCGGCCTGGTGCTGACGGCCGCCGTGGTGTGGCCGCTCCGCAGGCAGCTGCGCCGGTCACCGGTGGCCGCCGAGCCCACGCCGCCCCAGCCCCATGAGTGAACTGGCGTGGCTGTTCCTCCTGCTGCCCATCGCCGCCGGCACCGGCTGGCTGGCCGGCAGGCGCGGCGGCGAACGCCGCGGCGGCGCGCGCATATCGCGCCTGTCCAACACCTATTTCCGCGGCCTCAATTACCTGCTCAACGAACAGCAGGACAAGGCGATCGAGGTCTTCCTGCAGATCGCCGCCGTGGACAAGGACACGGTGGAGACGCAGTTCGCACTGGGCCATCTGTTCCGCCGCCGCGGTGAAGTGGACCGCGCGATCCGGCTGCACCAGAGCCTGGTCGGCCGCGCCGGCCTGAGCGAGGAACAAAAGACCCGCGCCGTGCTGGCGCTGGGCGAGGACTACATGCGCGCGGGCCTGCTGGACCGGGCCGAGACGCTGTTCACCGACCTGGTGCGGATCGGCGTGCTGGCGCCGCAGGCGCTGCGCCACCTCATCTCGATCTACCAGGCCGAGCGCGACTGGGGCAAGGCGATCGAACACGCCCGCCAGTTCGAAGCCGCCAGCGGCGAGCCCATGGGCAAGCTCGTGGCGCAGTACCACTGCGAGCTGGCCGAGAAGGCGCGGCTGGCCGGCGACATCGCCCAGGCCCGGCACCACGTGGCCGAAGCGTATGCCGCCGACAGCCACTCGGTGCGCGCCGGACTGGCCGAAGGCCAGCTGGAGCTGGCCGACAGCAACGACGCCGCCGCCATCCGCGCCGTCGAGCGCGTGGCCCGGCACGACATCGAGTTCCTGCCCGACATCCTCGAGCCACTGCTGCGCTGCTACGAGCGCCGCAGCGACGGCGCGCGCGCGCGCGGGTTCCTGATGGAGATGATCGAACACTACCCGGGCGTGTCGCCGGTGCTGGCGCTCACCCGCCTGATCGAGCGCGAGGAAGGCCATGCGGCCGCGCTGGAATTCCTGTCCCGGCAGCTGCAGCAGCGGCCTTCTGTGCGCGGTGAAGCGGCCTACATCGACCTGAGCCTGAAAGACCTGAGCAGCGATCCGGCGGACACGCTCAAGACGCTCAAGCAGATCACCGACCAGTTGGTGGTGCGCACCCCGGGCTACCGCTGCCAGCGCTGCGGCTTCAGCGCGCGGGCACACCACTGGCAGTGCCCGGGCTGCAAATCCTGGGGCAGCATCAAGCCGGTGCACGGCGCGGTGAGCGAGTGATCCCGGGCTGGAGCGTGTCGCCCTGGCTGTTTGCGTTGCTGGGTTGGCTCGCCGCACTGGCCGTGGCCGGCGCATGGCGCCGGCACGCGCTGCGGCGGCAGTGGCTGGACCAGCCCGGCGAGCGCCGCCTGCACGACGCCCCGACCCCGCGTGGCGGCGGCATCGCCATTGCCGCCGTGCTGCTGGCGTCGTCCCCGGGCTGGGGCGAGGGCGCCGCACTGGTGGCCGTTGGCCTGCTGGTGACTGCAGGCGCGGGCCTGATCGACGACCTGCGGCCCTTGCCCGCCTTGCCCAAGCTGGGCATGCAGGCCGCCGGCGCGCTGCCGTTGGCCCTGGCCTGGCCGCTGGCGCCCGAGGCCCTGGGCACGGTGGGCGGCGTTGCCGCGGCCTGGGGCCTGGCGATGGTGCTGGTGAACTTCTGGAACTTCATGGACGGCAGCAATGGCCTGGCCGCCAGCCAGGCGCTGCTGGTGGGCGTGGCGATGATGGTGATCGCCGGCGTGTCGTCGCCGGTGGGCTGGCTTGCCCTGGCCCTGGCGGTGGGCTGCCTGGGCTTCCTGCCGTTCAACCTGCCGGTGGCGCGGCTGTTCCTGGGTGACGTGGGCAGCTTCGCGCTGGGCTACGGCGTCGCGGCGCTGCTGCTGATGGCGGCGGGCGAGGGCAGTGGACCGTCGTGGTCCCTGCTGATGTTGCCGTCGGCCGTGCTGGTGGATGCCGGGCTGACCCTGCTCGGTCGCCTGCGCCGGCGTGAAAAATTCTGGTTGGCCCATCGTGGCCACCTCTACCAGCGCGCCGTGCTGCACGGCGCCAGCCATCTGCGGGTTTGCCTCGCCTACGGCGCATGGACGTCGCTGGCTGCGCTGGCGGCCTGGGCCGTTTCCGGCCGCGACGCCGGCACGCAAGGGCTGGCGCTGCTGCTGCTGGTCGTGGCCGCCGGCCTCGTCTACGTCGGGGCTGGCCGGCACTGGCCCGCGCAAAGTAATCTGCGAAAAGACATGGAGTCCGCAGGATGAAGCTGTTCCCCGGCCTTTCGGCCTTGCTGCCACGCCTGCTCATCGTGCTGCACGACCTGGCCATGGTGGCCTTCGTGTGGGTGGCGTTGCGCTGGCTGGCGAGTGCCGCCGGTGCGCCGCCGGCGCCGGCGCTGGCGCTCGAGCTGGTGATCGTGATCGGCGCGCAGGGCCTGGTGCTGCGCATGGTGGGCCTGTACCGCGGGCTCTGGCGCTTCGCCAGCCTGCCCGACCTGGCCAACCTGGTGCGCGCGGCGCTGCTGGGCGTGCTGCTGGTCGTGGTGGTGCTGTTCCTGCTCGGCAAGCTCGACCTGGTGCCGCGGCGCGTGCTGTTCCCGTATCCCGTGGCCGTGGTGCTGATGCTGGGCATGCCGCGGCTGCTGTACCGGCTGTGGAAGGACCACCGCCAGGCCGGCCATGCCGGCGACGCCCAGCGCGTGCTGGTGCTGGGCGCCGGGCGCACGGCCGAAACGCTGCTGCGCGACCTTCGCAGCGACGGCCGCTACCAGCCGGTCGGCCTGCTGGACGACGAACGCGCGCTCAAGGGCGCCAAGGTGCAGGGCGTGCCCGTGCTGGGCTCGATCGACGAACTGCCCTACATCGCCCAGGAAACCGCGCCCAAGCTGATCGTGATCGCCATGCCTTCGGCCAGCGCCGCCGAGATGCAGCGCGTGGTGGCCCTGTGCGACGAGACCGGCGTGCCTTTCCGCACCGTGCCGCGGCTGTCGGACGTGCTGGCCGGCAAGCCGCAGCGGCTGGAGCTGAGCGAGGTCCGCATCGAAGACCTGCTGGGCCGCAAGCCGGTGGAGTTCGGTACGGCGCGCGCGGCCGTGGCCGGCAAGCGGGTGATGGTGACGGGGGCCGGCGGGTCCATCGGTTCGGAACTGGCGCGCCAGTGCGCCGCCGCCGGCGCCGCCGAACTGGTGCTGTTCGAGCGGGCCGAATGGCCGCTGCACGAAATCACCGAAGAGCTCCGGCGCAATTACCCGCGCCTGCCGCTGCGGCCGCTGTTGGCCGACACCGGCGACCCGACGGCCTGCCGCATCGCCCTGGCCGGCGGCATGGACTTCGTTTTCCACGCCGCCGCCTGCAAGCAGGTGCCGATGCTCGAGGAGCAGGTGCGCGAAGCGCTTCGCAACAATGTCTGCGCCACGCGCCGGCTTGCCCGCGCCTGCGTCGACGCGGGCGTGGGCCAGCTGGTGTTCATTTCCACCGACAAGGCCATTTGCCCGATCAACGTGCTGGGCGCCAGCAAGCGCTTCGCCGAGCTGGCCTGCCAGGCCGAACTCGACGGCAGTGCGATGACGCTTTCGATCGTGCGCTTCGGCAACGTGCTGGATTCGGCCGGCAGCGTGGTGCCGCTGTTCCGGCGGCAGATCGCCGCGGGCGGCCCGGTGACGGTGACGCACCCGGAAGTGACGCGCTACTTCATGACCATCCCCGAAGCGTGCCAGCTGATCCTGAGCTCGGTGAGCCTGGGCGTCGAGCCGTGCTCGGTGTACGCGCTGGACATGGGCCGGCCGGTGGCCATCCGCGAACTGGCCGAGCAGATGATCCGCCTCAGCGGCAAGCGGCCCGGCATCGACATCGCGGTCAGCTACACCGGCCTGCGCCCGGGCGAGAAGCTGCACGAGATCCTCTTCCACCCCGACGAGCGCTACCAGCGCACGCGGCACCCGCGCATCCTGCAGGCCATGCCGCGCGAATTCGACGTGGCGGCCATGCGCGACATGCTGCAGCGCCTGCAGGGGCTGCTGTCCGAACCCGACGCGCAGGACGCGCTGGTGGCGCTGCTGCGCGAGGCGGTGCCGGAGTACACTCCCGGCGGCAACGGTGCGCAAGATCCCTATCCGTCCGAACTGTCTCCTTTCTGACGAACGCCAACACATGACCTTCCGAATCAGGAAAGCGGTATTCCCGGTCGCCGGGCTGGGCACGCGCTTCCTTCCGGCCACCAAAACGGTGCCCAAGGAAATGCTTCCCGTGGTGGACAAGCCGCTGATCCAGTACGCGGTGGACGAGGCGATCGAGGCCGGCTGCGACACGCTGGTGTTCGTCACCAACCGCTACAAGCACTCGGTGGCCGACTACTTCGACAAGGCCTACGAGCTTGAGCAGAAGCTCGAGAAGGCCGGCAAGACGGAGCTGCTGTCGCTGATCCGGGACGTGCTGCCGCGCCACGTGCGCGCCATCTTCGTCACCCAGGCCGAGGCACTGGGCCTGGGCCACGCGGTGCTTTGCGCACGGCCGGTGATCGGCGACGAGCCGTTCGCGGTGCTGCTGCCCGACGACCTGATCTGGAACAAGGGCCCGGGCGCGCTCAAGCAGATGGTGGCGCTGGCCGAGGCGGAGTCGGCCAGCGTGATCGCCGTGCAGGACGTACCGCCCGAGCAGACGGGCAGCTACGGCATCGTTGCCACCCGCGACTTCCACGGCCGCCACGGCGAGATCAGCGCCATCGTCGAAAAGCCGCGCCCGGAAGTGGCGCCAAGCAACCTCGCGGTGGTGGGGCGCTACGTGCTCAGCGGCTCGATTTTCGACCTGCTCGCCAAGACCCGGCCCGGCGCAGGCGGCGAAATCCAGCTCACCGACGGCATCGCCGCGCTGATGGAGCGCGAGCGGGTGCTGGCCTACCGTTTCCAGGGCCGGCGTTTCGACTGCGGCAGCCGCATCGGCCTGGTCGAGGCCACCATCGAGTTCGCGCTCGAACACGACGACCTGGCCGAAGCCACCCGCGCCTACATGCGCGAGGCGTTGGCGCGCTGATCAGGCCAGTGCGCGCCAGGCCGTCCACGCGGCCAGCGCCAGCGCCACCACCATCGAGGCCATGCCGGCAATCCTGAGCTGGCGGGCGATCCGGCGCGCGTCGGCGCCGTGGCGAAGTGGCGCCTTGCCGGGCCATTCCAGGCCGGCCGGCGGCCACTGGCCCTGTTCCGTCGTTTGCCGCGCCCAGTCCAGCAGGTAGCGACCCAGCAGCACCGCCACCAGGGCGACGGCAAATCGAAGCAGCGTGGACGCCAGCGCCACCAGCCTGAGCGCGCGGTCCAGGTCGGAGTCTTCGGCCAGGTGCCGCAGCCAGGCATCGAAGCCCAACAGCAGCAGTACGCCGACCACGCCCACCGCGGTGAGCGAACGCCAGAGCCGCCTGCGATGGCCGTCTTCTTTGCGCTGCTGCCTGCTGTCCATGGCCTTCCTGAGGATTCGCGATCCTGCCATCCTAGCCGCAGACCGCCACCGGTGTCGGCCATGGATTCCCCGAGTTACTACCGCACGTCGGCCCCCGCGGCCACGCCGTTCGCGCCCCTCTCGGGGCCGCGCGAGGCAGCGGTGTGCATCGTCGGCGGCGGCTTCGCCGGGCTCAATACGGCGCTGGGCCTGGCCGAACGTGGCGTGCGCGACGTGGTGCTGCTCGATGCGCGGGACGTTGCGCACGGCGCCTCCGGCCGCAACGGGGGCTTCGTATTCGGCGGCTTCTCGCGCGGCGAAGCGCAGCTGCTGCACGACCTGGGCCCGGTTCGGGCGCCGGCGCTTTACCGCGGCACGCAGGACGCGGTGGGACTGATCCGCCGACGCATCGCCCACCACCACATTCCCTGCCAGGCCACCGATGCCGGCGTGCTGTGGGCCAACTGGTTCCGCGACCCGGCTCCGCTGCGCGAGCGCCAGGCGCTGCTGGCCAAACACTTTGGCGTTGAGTGGGACTGGGTGCCGCGCCAGCAGCTGGCCGAGCAGGTCCGCACCACGCGCTACGGCGACGCCCTGTTCGAGCGCAACGCGCTGCACTTCAACCCCCTGGCCTACGCGCGCGGGCTGGCGGCGGTGGCGGCGGGGCAGGGCGTGTCGATCCACGAACACTCACCGGCCACGTCGCTGCAGCGCGAGGGGCAGGGCTGGCGCGTGCGCACGCCCGGTGGCGACGTGCTGGCGCGGGAAGTGGTGCTGGCCTGCGGCGGCTACCTGGCGGGCCTGAGGCGCGATGTGGACGCCGGCGTGCTTCCCATCGCCACCTACGTCATGGTGACCGAGCCGCTGGGTGCGCGCATGGACGAAGTGCTGGCCACGCGCGCGGCGATCTACGACAGCCGGTTCGCGTTCGACTATTACCGGCCGCTGCCCGACACGCGGCTGCTGTGGGGCGGCCGCATCTCGGTGCGCGACCGCGCGCCGGCGGCGGTGGAACGGCTGTTGCGGCGGGACATGCTGCGCGTCTTCCCGCAGCTGGCCGACGTGCGCATCGAGGCCGCGTGGTCTGGCCTGATGAGCTATGCGCGACACGAAATGCCGCAGGTGGGCCGCATCGACGACGGGCTGTGGCTGGCACAGGCGTTCGGCGGCCACGGCGTGGCGCCCACCACCTTCGCCGGTGAAGTGGTGGCCTCGGCGATCGCCGAGGGCGACACGCGCTGGCGCGAGTTCAGCGACTACGGGCTGGTGTCGGCGCTCAAGCCTGCGGGCTTCGTCGGCGCCCAGCTCAGCTACTGGTGGCTGCAGGCCAAGGACGCCTGGAAAGACCGCCGCGAGCGCGGCATGGCCTGAGAACATGTGGGAGGGACTTCAGTCCCGATGCCTCTCGCCAGGAAGCGTCGGGACTGAAGTCCCTCCCACAGTGATCGGGCGGGGCCAAAAAAAACGGGCCCCTTCCGGAGCCCGTTCTTTAGCGTCGCAGGACGGTCAGAGGCTTTCGAAGATGCCCGCCGCGCCCATGCCGGTGCCGATGCACATCGTGACCATGCCGTACTTGGCCTTGCGGCGCTGCATGCCGTGCACGATGGTGGCGGTGCGGATGGCGCCGGTGGCACCCAGCGGATGGCCCAGGGCGATCGCGCCGCCCAGCGGGTTCACCTTGCTCGGGTCCAGGCCGCAGGTGCGGATGACGGCCAGCGCCTGGGCCGCGAAGGCCTCGTTGAGCTCGATCCAGTCGATCTGGTCCTGGGTGAGGCCGGCCTGCTTGAGCGCCTTGGGAATCGCCGCGATCGGGCCGATGCCCATCACTTCCGGGCGCACGCCGGCGACCGAGAAGCTGACGAAGCGCGCCAGCGGGGTCAGGCCGTATTCCTTGATGGCCTTTTCCGAAGCCAGCATCACCGCGCCGGCGCCGTCGGACATCTGCGAGGAGTTGCCGGCCGTGACCGAGCCACCGTTGCGGAACACCGTGCGCAGCTTGGCCAGCCCTTCGAGGCTGGTGTCGGCGCGCGGGCCCTCGTCGGTGTCGACGATGGATTCGCGCAGCTTGATGGTGTTGCCGCCCATCACCGGCTGGCGCGAGATCACCTGGTAGGGCGAGATTTCGCTGCGGAATTCGCCGCCGGCGATCGCCGCCATGGCCTTCTGGTGCGAGGCATAGGCGAACGCGTCCTGGTCCTCGCGCGAGACGTTCCACTCCTCGGCGACCTTCTCGGCGGTGATGCCCATGCCGTAGGCGATGGCGATGTTCTCGTCCTTGGCGAACACCTGCGGGCTCATGGCCACCTTGTTGCCCATCATGGGCACCATGGACATGGACTCGGTGCCGCCGGCCAGCATCAGGTCGGCGTTGCCCAGGCGGATCTGGTCGGCGGCCATGGCGACCGCCTGCAGGCCCGAGGAGCAGAAGCGGTTGATGGTCTGGGCGGCGATCACGTTCGGCAGGCCGGCCAGCAGCAGGCCGATGCGCGCCACGTTCATGCCCTGCTCGCCCTCGGGCATGGCGCAGCCGATGATGGCGTCGTCGATGCGCGTGGGGTCGATGCCCGGCACCTGCGCAACCACGGACCGGAGCACGTGGGCGAGCATTTCGTCGGGGCGGGTGTTGCGGAACACGCCGCGCGGGGCCTTGCCGACCGGCGTGCGGGTGGCGGCGACGATGTAGGCGTCCTGGATTTGCTTGGTCATGGGGTCAGTTCCTCAGCGGCTTGCCGGTCTTGAGCGTGTGCAGGATGCGTGCCTGCGTCTTGGGCATCTGGGCCAGGGCGACGAAATGTTCGCGCTCGAGCTTCAGCAGCCACTCCTCGTCCACCAGCGATCCGCGGTCGACTTCACCACCGCACAGCACGGTGGCGATGCGGCTGGACACCTCGTAGTCGTGCTCGGAGATGAAGCGGCCCTCGAGCATGTTCTGCAGCATCATCTTGAAGGTGGCGATGCCGACGTCGCCGGCCACCTGCACCTGGCGGGCGGGCAGGGCGGGGCGGTAGCCCGACTCGGCCATCGCCCGGGCCTGGGCCTTGGCCACGTGCAGCAGCTCGTACTGGTTGAACACCACCACGTCGTCCTCGCGGGCCAGCTTGAGCTCCTTGGCCTCGAGCGCGGACGCCGACACCTTGCCCATCGCCACGGCTTCAAAGTACGGCTTGAGCGCGGCGAACACGTCGCCGCCCGGGCCCGCGGCCGCCGAAGCGCGCACCGCGATTTCCTTCAGGCCGCCGCCGGCCGGCAGCAGGCCCACGCCGGCCTCGACCAGGCCGACGTAGCTTTCGAGCGAGAAGACCGAACGCGCCGAATGCATCTGGAACTCGCAGCCGCCGCCCAGGGTCAGGCCGCGCACCGCCGCGACCACCGGCACCAGCGCGTACTTGATGCGCTGGCTGGTGGCCTGGAAGGTCTTCACCATCGCCTCGAACTCGTCCACCTTGCCCGCCTGCAGGGACGCCATGGCGCCCGAGAGGTCGGCGCCGGCCGAGAACGGTTCCTTCGACTGCCAGATCACCAGGCCCTGGAAGTCGCGCTCGGCGACGTCGATGGCCTGCTGCAGCCCGGCCAGCACGCCGTCGGAAACGGTGTTCATCTTGGTCTTGAAGCCCACCACCGCGATGCCGTCGCCGTCGTGCCACATGCGCACCGCGTCGGTTTCGAACACGGTTTCGCCCGCGGCCGCGCGCTCACCGAGCACCGGGTCCGGGAAGCGCTGGCGGCCGTAGACCGCCAGGCTGGAGCGCGGCAGCTTGGCGTTGCGGGCCGGGCTGAAGCTGCCGTCGGCCGCATGCACGCCGTCGCGGCCGTCGAACACCCAGTTGGGCAGGGGAGCGCTGGACATGGCCTTGCCGGCCACGATGTCCTCGGCGATCCACTCGGCCACCTGCTTCCAGCCGGCGGCCTGCCACGACTCGAACGGGCCCAGGGCCCAGCCGTAGCCCCAGCGGATGGCCAGGTCGACGTCGCGGGCGGTCTCGGCGATCGAGGCCAGGTGGTAGGCGCTGTAGTGGAACAGGTCGCGGAACATCGCCCACAGGAACTGCGACTGCGGATGCTGGCTGGCGCGCAGCTGGGCGAACTTCTCGGCCGGGTTCTTGTTCTTCAGGATGGCGACGATTTCCGGGTCGGCCTCGCCCGTGGCGGGGCGGTAGTCCTGGGCCTTGAGGTCCAGCACCACGATGTCCTTGCCCTTCTTCATGAAGATGCCGGCGCCGGTCTTCTGGCCCAGCGCGCCCTTCTCGATCAAGGCCTTCAGCCAGACCGGGGCGGTGAAGTACTGGTGCCAGGGGTCGTCGGGCAGGGTGTCGGCCATCGTCTTGATGACGTGGGCCATGGTGTCCAGGCCGACCACGTCGGAGGTGCGGTAGGTGGCCGACTTCGGGCGGCCCAGCAGCGGGCCGGTCAGTGCGTCCACTTCATCGAAGCCCAGGCCGAAGGCGGCCGTGTGGTGCAGGGTCGAGAGGATGGAGAAGACGCCGATGCGGTTGCCGATGAAGTTCGGCGTGTCCTTGGCGTAGACCACGCCCTTGCCCAGGGTGGTGACCAGGAAAGTTTCAAGCCCTTCAAGGACTTGCTTATCAGTCTTCGCGCAAGGGATCAACTCCGCGAGGTGCATGTAGCGGGGCGGATTGAAGAAGTGCACGCCGCAGAAGCGGGCCTGCAGGGACTCGGGCAGCACCTCGGCCAGGCCGTTCATGCTCAGGCCCGAGGTGTTCGAGGCCAGGATCGCGTGCGGGGCCACGTAGGCCTCGATGCGGTCGTACAGCGCCTTCTTCCAGTCCATGCGCTCGGCGATGGCCTCGATGATCAGGTCGCAGTCCTTGAGCAGGTCAAGGTGCTGGTCGTAGTTGGCCGGCGTGATGGCGGCGGCCTTGGCCTTGCTGGCGAAGGGCGCCGGCGAGAGCTTGCCCAGGTTGGCGATGGCCTTGTCGACGATGCCGTTGGGCGGGCCTTCCTTGGCGGGAAGGTCGAAGAGGATGGTGTCGACGTCGGCGTTGACGAGGTGGGCGGCGATTTGCGCGCCCATCACGCCGGCACCGAGCACGGCCACCTTGCGGATGCGAAGTTGCGGCATGTGAATGACTCCGTGGGGGAGGCGAGGGAAAGGGTCAGTCGGCCCGGAGGCCGGCGGCGGCGAAGGAAATCAGGGCCTGGGCGGCCTTGTCACAGTGGGCTTTCTCGGACACGCCGGTCGGCCGCTTGATCAGGCCGAAATCGGCCATGGCATAGGTGAGCGCGCCGGCGGTGAAGTCCAGGCGCCAGTAAAGGTCTTCCTTGGCCAGGCCGGGCACGGTGGCGCCGATGGCCTTGGCGAACTCGCGCAGCACGTGGCCGTAGTTGTCGGACAGGAACTTGCGCAGGCGGTCGTTCTTCTCGGCAAAGGCCCGGGCCAGCACCCGCACGAAGGCCGAGCCCCCGTGGCGGTCCATGGTCAGGGCCAGGGGCGGTTCGATGAAGGCGGCCAGGATGGCCTCCAGGTCGCCGGGCTTCTCGTCCTGGGCCCGCTTGAGCTGGGCCAGGCGGCGTTCGCTCATTTCGTCCATGCGGCGCCGGAAGACCTCGTTGACCAGGTTTTCCTTGCTGCCGAAGTGGTAGTTCACGGCGGCGATGTTGACGTCGGCCCGGCTGGTCACCTGGCGCAGGGACGTGCCGGCGAAGCCGTGCTGGGCGAACAGCTCCTCGGCCGCGCCCAGGATGCGTTCCTTGGTGTTGAAGTGGGTCGTCGTCATGGCCTGCCAGCGTTCGATTCAAACGGATGTTGGTGAGTGTAGCGCTGCCGGCGTGACAGTCAAATGTCCGATTGAAGCAATCGATGGCGGGCGGGGGCCGGCCGGCCCGGGGCGGGGGGTGCCGGCCACACCTGCGCAAGTTCACAGGGTTTCACGCTAAACCCCCGATTGAATGGGGAATTGTGATAAATTCACGGGCTCCCAAACCCCTAGAACCCACGGAGCAACACCATGGCGCTGGAGCGCACCATTTCCATCATCAAGCCCGACGCGGTCGCCAAGAACGTCATCGGCGAAATCTATTCCCGCTTCGAGAAGGCTGGCCTCAAGGTCGTCGCCTCGAAGATGAAGCATCTCTCGCGCAAGGAAGCCGAAGGTTTCTACGCCGTGCACCGCGAGCGCCCGTTCTTCAACGCGCTGGTCGAGTTCATGATCTCCGGCCCGGTGATGATCCAGGTGCTGGAAGGCGAGAACGCCATGCAGGTCAACCGCGACCTGATGGGCGCCACCAACCCGAAGGACGCCGCGCCGGGCACCATCCGCGCCGACTTCGCGCAGTCCATCGACGCCAATGCCGTGCACGGTTCGGACAGCCTGGAGAACGCCGCGATCGAAACCGCGTACTTCTTCGCCGCCACCGAGCTTTGCCCGCGCTGAGCGGTGATCCCGTGATCGAGACCTCGGACAAGTCCATCCCGCTGCTGGTGAACCCGGCCACGGGAACCCTCGCGCCGGCCCTGCCGGCGCGGGTGAACCTGTTCGACCTTGATCGCGAGGGCCTGGAGCGCTTCTTCGCCGAGACCCTCGGCGAGAAGCGCTTCCGCGCCCACCAGCTCATGAAGTGGATGTACCACCAGCACGTCACCGATTTCTCGCTGATGACCGACGTGGGCAAGGCGCTTCGCACCAAGCTCGAGGACAACTGCGAGATCCGCCCGCCCAACGTCGTGCTCGACAAGGGTTCCGCCGACGGCACGCACAAGTGGCTGCTCGGCATGGACACCTCCAATTCGATCGAGGCCGTGTTCATCCCCGACAAGGGCCGCGGCACGCTGTGCGTGTCCAGCCAGGTCGGCTGCGGCCTGAACTGCCAGTTCTGCTCCACCGCCACCCAGGGCTTCAACCGCAACCTGTCCACCGCCGAGATCATCGGCCAGGTGTGGACGGCCTCGAAGCACCTGGGCAACAAGACCCACATGCACCGCAAGCTCACCAACGTCGTCATGATGGGCATGGGCGAGCCGCTGCTGAACTTCGACAACGTCGTGCGCGCCATGAGCCTGATGCGCGACGACAACGGCTTCGGCCTGGCCAACAAGCGCGTCACGCTGTCCACCGCCGGCCTGGTGCCGATGATCGACAAGCTCTCGGAGGTCAGCGACGTCTCGCTGGCCGTGTCGCTGCACGCGCCCGACGACGACCTGCGCACCGAGCTGGTGCCGCTGAACAAGAAGTACCCGATCGCCGAGCTGCTCGACGCCTGCGTGCGCTACGCGCTGCGCAAGCCGCGCATCTCCATCACCTTCGAATACACCATGATGAAGGGCGTGAACGACAAGCCCGAGCACGCCCGCGCCCTGGCGCGCCTGATGCGCAAGTTCGACGCGCAGGTGCAGCGCGAGGACGCCGCCAAGGTCAACCTGATCCCGTTCAACCCGTTCACCGGCACCCGCTTCGAGCGCTCGGAAGAAGCCGACATCCGCGCGTTCCAGAAGATCCTGCTCGACCAGAAGGTGCTCACGATGGTCCGGCGCACCCGCGGCGACGACATCGACGCCGCCTGTGGCCAGCTCAAGGGCCAGGTGATGGACCGCACGCGGCGCCAGTCCGATTTCAAGCGCAAGCTCGAACAACAGGGAATCAACGATGCGGCCTGACGCCATGCGCCACCTCTGCCTCGCTGCGGCACTCGCGCTCGCCACGGGCTGCGCCACCACCGCCGGCGGCCCGGCCTCCAGCGACACCCAGGCCGAGTCCTCGCATTCGGCCATGTCCAACAAGGGCCAGGCCAACCTCAGCCTGGCGCAGAACTACCTCGCGGCCGGCCAGGTCGAATACGCCATGGACCGCGCCAACCGCGCCCTGCGCAGCGACCCGAACTCGGCGGACGTGCAAGTGGTGCTGGGCATGATCCGCGAGAAGCTCGACGAC
Organism: Arenimonas sp.; assembly: GCA_026398695.1. Lineage (GTDB taxonomy): Bacteria > Pseudomonadota > Gammaproteobacteria > Xanthomonadales > Xanthomonadaceae > Arenimonas. The sequence continues at coordinate 20,161 of JAPLSJ010000084.1, read as the reverse complement.
GACGCGCGCGCCGGCGAACACTACGCCCGCGCCGCCAAGCTGGCGCCCGATTCGGGCCACGTGCTCAACGTCCACGCCATCTGGCTGTGCCAGCAGGGCAAGGCCGCCGAGGCCGACGCGCTGTTCGCCCGCGCCGTGAAGGACCCGTTCTTCAAGGCCAAGGAAACCGCCTACTTCAATGCCGCCAAGTGCGCGATGCAGGTGGGGCAGGCCGACAAGGCCGCGCAATACCTGCGCCAGGGCCTCGAGCTGGCCCCGGAGAACCGGGTGCTGCTGGTGCGCATGGCCGAACTGCAGCTCCAGCGCGGCGACTACATGAGCGCCCGTGCCTTCTACCAGCGCCGTGAAGCCCTGGGTGCGCCCACGGCCGACCTTTACGAGCTGGGCGCCCGCATCGAAGACGCCGCCGGCGACCCGTCCGCCGCTGCCCGCTACCGCCAACGCATCCGTGACCAGTTCCCGGATCACACACCGACCGCCACGGAGGCGTCGAGCCAGCCATGAACAGTGAAGTCGTCCAGGATGTGCTGTTCCAGGACCCGATCGGCATGCGCCTGCGGCGCGGCCGCGAGCAGGCCGGCCTGACCATCGAACAGGTTGGCCAGCAGCTCAAGCTGCCGGTGGCGATCGTGCAGGCAATGGAACTTGACGACTGGGCGCGCCTGGGCGCGCCGGTCTACGTGCGCAGCTACCTGGGCAGCTACCTGCGCCTGGTCGGGCTGCCGGCCACGCTGGCCGAACCGGCCGCGCGCAGCAATCCGGCGCCGGCGCTGGTGGCCATGGGTTCGAGCTCGCGGCTGCGGCATGCGCTCAACCGCACCGTGCGCAACGCCGTCTACCTGGTGATGACCGGCGTGCTGGTGGTGCCGGTGTATTTCGTCGCCCGCTACTACCAGGACCAGAACCGCCCCGAAGTGCTGACCCTGGAAACCAGCGCCGAGATGGTGCAGGCCCAGGCCGTGGCCACCCCGGTGCAGGCGCCGGAGCCGTTGCCCGCCGCTTCGCTGCCGTCCACGCCCGTCGCCGGTCCCGAGGCCGGGCCGGCCCTGGCCGATGGCGTCGAGCCCGCGCCCGCGCCCGCCGATGCCGCGGCCAACCATGGCCCGGTGATGGCGTCCATGGCCCCGTTCCCCAAGCCCGCCGCCGACGATGGCCTGGTGCTGCGCTTCCGGGGTGAAAGCTGGGTGGAAGTGCTGGACGCCCAGGGTGCCCGCGTCGAGCGCGGCCTGGTCGAGGCCGGCGCCGAGCGCCGTTACGCTGCCGGACAGGTGGCGCGCATTACGCTCGGCAATTCCGACGCGGTGGACGTGAGCTTCGCGGACAAGGCGCTCGACCTGTCGCCTTACCGCACCGCGAACGTCGCCCGCTTTACGGTATCCTCTGCCGGCGAACCCGCTCCCCCGGGTAACTGACCCCGGGCGCTTGCGCCAGCGGCGTACCCACCACCCCGTCCGCGCCATCGCGCGGGCCTGAAGAAGCCTTCCATGGACCAGATCGACGAATACGAACAGGGCGAACGCGTTCGCGCCTGGCTGCGCAACAACGGCTCCTCCCTGATCGGCGGTGTGGCCATCGGCCTGTCCGCCCTCGGCGGCTGGCAGTGGTGGCAGGGCCAGCAGGACCAGAAGCTGGTGGACGCCGCCGCCGAATACCAGGCCTTCGCCAAGGCCATCGACGCCAAGGACGACGCCAAGGCCGGTGCCCACGCCACGTCGCTGGCGCAGCTGGTGCCCGAGTCGCCGTACCCGCTGCTGGCCGCGCTGCGCCGCGCCGAAGTGCTGCACACGCAGGGCAAGGACGACGAGGCGCTGAAGGTGCTCGACGCCGCCAAGGCCATCCAGGCCGACCCGGTGCTGGTCGAGCTTTCGCAGCTGCGCGCCGCGCGCCTGCTGGCCGGCATGGGCAAGCACGAGGACGCCATCAAGCGCCTGGATGCCATCACCGACACGTCCTTCCCGGCGGTCGCCGCCGAGATCCGCGGTGATGCCGAAATGGCCCTGGGCCGTCGCGACGCCGCCCGCGCGTCGTACGAGAAGGCCCTGGCTTCGCTGGACATCGCCGCCCCGACCCGTCCGATGGTCGAAATGAAACTCACCGATGCGGGCGGCTCGCCGACCGCTCAGCCGGAGATCTGATCGCATGTCGCTTCGCACCCTGCTTATCGCCCTGGTGCTCGTCCTCGCCACCGGCTGCACCACCGTCAAGGGCTGGCTGAGCGACGACAAGGCCAAGGCCACCGCGCCCGCGCCCCTGGTCGACTTCGACGCCAAGATCTCGCCCAAGGCCGCCTGGACGGTGGACCTGGGTGACAAACAGGCCAAGCTCGGCCTGCGCCAGCGCCCCGCGATCGACGGCGACCGCGTGTTCGTCTCCGACGATTCGGGCCGCGTGCTGGCGATCAACGCCAGCAACGGCGACACGCTCTGGGATTCGGAAGTCGTCAAGACCGGCAAGCAGGGCAGCCGCCTGTTCTTCTGGAAGCGCAAGGCCACCGAGGCCGGCCTGACCGGCGGTCCCGGCGTTGGCGCGGGCCTGGTGGTGGTGGGTGGCCGCAACGGCGAAGTCGTGGCGCTGGACACCGAAACCGGCGCCGAGCGCTGGAAGACCACCGTCACCTCGGAAGTCATCTCGACCCCGCTGGTGCACGCCGGCCTGGTCATCGTTCGCAGCGGCGACGGCCGCACCTTCGGCCTGGACGCCGCCGACGGCACCCGCAAGTGGGTGTTCGACCGCGGCCTGCCCAGCCTGAGCGTGCGCGGCAACGGCTCGCCTGTCGCCGGCGGCGAGCTGGTGTTCCTGGGCTACGACGACGGCTCCGTCATCGCGGTGCGCATCGCCGACGGCCTGCGCGCCTGGGAGCAGCTGATCGCCGAGCCCGATGGCCGCAACGAACTCGAGCGCCTCGCCGACGTGGACGGTGAAATCCAGGTCGGCCTGTCCGAGCTGTATGCCACCAGCTTCCGCGGCCAGACGATGGCGATCTCGCTGGCGAACGCCCGCCCGCTGTGGAACCGCGACGTCGGCGGTTACGGCGGCCTGGCCCTGGCCTCCGACAAGGTGGTGGTGGCCGACAGCAACGGCACCGTCTGGGCGCTCGATCGCGCCGGCGGCACCGCGATGTGGAAGCAGGAGGCGCTGGCGCGCCGCTGGCTCACCACGCCGGCCATACAGGGCAACTACGCCGTCGTCGGTGACGTCGACGGCTACCTGCACTGGCTCAGCATGGACGACGGCCAGATCGTCGGCCGCGTCCGCGCCGACCGCTCGCCGATCCTCGGCACCCCGCAGGTCTCGCCGACCGGCACCCTGTTGGTGCTGACCTCGGACGGCGAACTTTCGGCGTACCCGCAGCCGTGATCACAACGGCCGCGGCCCGCAAGGGTCCGCGGCCAAACACGGGCCGCCCTTCGGCGGCCCGTTTCGCCGCCCGGCCCCTGCCGGGCGGTTCGCGCTTCCAGCGCGGGAAACACCACCAGTAATCGGGAGAGATCCACGTGTTGCCATTGGTCGCTCTCGTCGGCCGGCCGAATGTCGGCAAGTCCACGATCTTCAACGCGCTTACGCGCAGCCGCGACGCCCTCGTCCATGACGAGCCCGGCGTCACCCGCGACCGCCATTACGGCATCTGCCGTCGCGAGGAGGACCATCCGTTCGCCCTGTGCGACACGGGCGGCCTGTCCGGTGACGAAGAAGGCCTCGCCGGCGCCACCGCGCGCCAGGCGCGCTCGGCCGTGGAGGAAGCCGACCTGGTGCTGTTCGTCGTGGACGGCCGCGAAGGCCCGTCGGCGCTGGACCAGAACATCCTCAACTGGCTGCGCAAGAGCGGCAAGCGCTTCTTCCTGGTCGTCAACAAGACCGACGGCCTGGACGAAGACGCGGTCGTGAATGAATTCGCGGGCTTCGGCGTCGAGCGGATCATCCCCATTGCGGCCGCGCACCAGCGCGGCATCCCGGACCTGCTCGAGGAAATCATCCCCGAGCTGCCGGCCGAGAAGGACGTCGAGATCGTCGCCGACGAACCCGGCCGCATCCGCATCGCGTTCCTGGGCCGCCCGAACGTGGGCAAATCCACGCTGGTGAACCGCCTGCTGGGCGAGGAGCGCATGATCGCCTCCGACGTGCCCGGCACCACCCGCGACTCCATCGCGGTGGACATGGAACGCGACGGCAAGCGCTACCGCCTGATCGACACCGCCGGCCTGCGCCGCCGCGCCAAGGTCGAAGAGGCGGTGGAGAAGTTCAGCGTCTTCAAGACCCTGCAGGCGATCGAGAACGCCCAGGTGGTGGTGGTGATGCTCGACGCCGGCGAAGGCGTGACCGAACAGGACGCCACCGTGCTGGGCTACGTGCTCGATTCGGGCCGCGCGCTGGTGATCGCCGTCAACAAGTGGGACGACCAGGACAAGTACACGCGCGAACAGGCGCTGTCGATGCTCGAGCGCAAGCTCTCGTTCTGCGAGTGGGCCGAGCGCATGACCATCTCGGCCAAGAACGGCACCGGCCTGAAGGAACTGTTCAAGGCCATCCACCGCGCCCACGACTCGGCCACGCACCAGTTCAGCACCGCCGAAACCACCAAGGCCCTGCAGGTTGCCGTGGAAAGCTTCCCGCCGCCGGTGGTGCGCGGGCACGTGGCGAAGATGAAGTTCGCCCATCCGGGCGGCGCCAACCCGCCCACGTTCATCGTGCACGGCAACCGCCTGACGTCGCTGACCGAAAGCTACCGCCGCTACCTCGAGAACTTCTTCCGCAAGCGCTTCAAGCTGGTTGGCACGCCGATCAAGTTCGTGTTCCGCGAAGGCGAGAACCCCTACGAGGGCAAGAAGAACGTGCTCACCGAGCGCCAGGTCAAGGCCAAGCGCCGCCTGATGAAGCACGTCAAGGGCAAGTGATACCGCGCACCGCGATCACGCTGGGCGTGCTGGCCGGCGGTCGCGGCCAGCGGCTGGGCGGTCGCGACAAGGCATGGGTGCTGCACCACGGCAAGACCCTGCTGCAGCACACGCTGTCGGCCTTCCCGGGCGGCTATGCCGAGCGCCTGGTCAGTGCGCGCGAGCCCGACCCGCGCTTCGAAAAGCTGGCCCTGCGCCCGGTGTTCGACCAGCGCCCGGGTTTCCCCGGCCCGCTGGCCGCGCTCGAAGCGCTGTGCGCCACCTGCACCACGCCCTGGCTGCTGACCGTGCCGGTGGACGTGCAGCGCATCCCCGACGACCTGCCCGACGCGCTGCGCGCGGCCGTTGCCCGCGACGGCGTGGTGGTGAAGGACGCCACCGGCCTGCAGCCGCTGATCGGCCTTTGGCGCACGGCAGCCCTGCTGGCCGCCGTGCGCGACCTGCTCGATGCCGGCGAATCCGCCGCGCACCGCGTGGTGTCGCGCCTGGACCTGGCGCGCATGGACATCTCGCCGCGCCTGCTGGCCAACCTCAACACTCCCGAAGACCTGCAGGACGACGCCGCGCCATGAGCCACGACTTCCCGACCCGCATTTCCTTCGCCCGGGCGCAGGAAATCGTGCAGGCCGTGGCGCTGGCCCATCCGGTGGACGTCGAACGCAAGCCGCTGTCGCGGGCGCTGGGCCGCGTGCTGGCTCAGGACGTGGTGGCGGAGATCGCGCTGCCGGGCTTCGACAACTCCGCGATGGACGGCTTCGCCCTGCGCAGCGCCGACGGCGACGCGCCGAGGCGCCTGGTGGGCGAGCAGTTCGCCGGGCGCAGCGGCGACTTCAGCCTCGCCGCGGGCGAGTGCCTGCGCATCACCACCGGTGCGGCGCTGCCCGCCGGCGCCGACGCGGTGGTGATGAAGGAAAACGCCCGGATCGAGGGCGACACGGTCGTGCCCGCCCAGGCCGCCAGGGCAGGGCAGCACGTGCGCCGCCGCGCCGAAGACGTGGCCGTGGGCGACACCGTGCTGCGCGCCGGCGTCGTGCTCGACGCCAGCAAGCTCAGCCTGGCCGCCGCGCTGGGCCACCACGACCTGCCGGTGCGCCGCCGCCCCACGGTGGCGGTGTTCACCACCGGCGACGAACTGCGCGCGCCCGGCCAGCCGCTGGCGCCGGGCGAAATCTACGACAGCAACCGCGTGCTGCTGCAAACCCTGCTGATCGCCGAAGGCTACGAGCCCGTGGCGTGGCCGGTGCTGCCCGACGATCCGGACGCGATGGCCGGCGCGCTCAAGGACGCCGCGTTTTCTTTCGACCTGGTGCTGACCTGCGGCGGCGTGTCGGCCGGCGAAAAAGATTTCCTGCCGGCGTTCCTGCAGCGCGAAGGCCAGGTGCATTTCTGGAAGGTGCTGATGCGGCCGGGCATGCCCGTGCTGTTCGGCCGCCTCGGCGAAGCGCATTTCCTTGGGCTGCCGGGCAATCCGGTGTCGGTGCTGGCCACCTTCCTGACGCTGGCGCGTCCGCTGCTGGACACGCTGCAGGGCAGGGCGCAGCCGCGACCGCGCCTGCGGGCACGGCTCAGCGCCGACGTGTCGAAGTCGCACGACCGGCTGGAGTTCCTGCGCGGCGTGCTGGCCTGCGACGACGAAGGCCGCCTGCAGGTCACGCCCAACCCCGCGGACGGCTCCCATCGCCTGCGGGCGGCGGCGCAGTCGAACGCGCTGGTGGTGCTGGCCGAAGGCGCGGGCCATTGGCCTGCAGGCACGCTGATGGACGTGCTGCCCTACGCCGGCCTCGACGCAGGCCGCTAGACTCGGCCCATGGCCATCCGCGAAATCACACCCCGGCAGGCACGCGAACGCCAGGCGCAGGGCGCGCTGCTGGTGGACGTGCGCGAGCCGGACGAACATGCGCTCGGCACGCCCGCCCAGGCCCTGTGCGTGCCGCGCGCCGCGCTGGCCTCCAACCCTGCCGCCACGGCGCCGCATCGCCAGTCCGAACTGCTGCTGATCTGCGCCGGCGGCGTGCGCTCGCTTGCCGCGGCGCAGGCACTGGCGGCACAGGGGTACGACAACGTGGTGTCCGTCGCCGGCGGCTACCAGGCCTGGCTGGCCGCTGGCCTGCCGGTGGACGCGCGCCGGGACGCCGATTTCATGGAGCGCTACTCGCGCCACCTGCGGCTGCCGCAGGTGGGCATCGAGGGCCAGGAAAAACTCGAGCAGGCGCGCGTGCTGATGGTGGGTGCGGGCGGGCTGGGTTCACCGGCCGCCTACTACCTGGCGGCGGCCGGCATCGGCTTCATCCGCCTGGTGGACGACGACGTGGTGGACCGCAGCAACCTGCAGCGCCAGGTGCTGCACACCGAGGCGCGCATCGGCCTGCCCAAGGTGGCGTCGGCCGTGGCCAGCCTGTCGGCGCTCAACCCGCGCGTGCGCTTCGACGCGGTGCAGGCACGCGTCACCGCGGACAACGTCGACGCACTGTTGGCCGACGTGGACGTGGTGATCGACGGCGCCGACAATTTCCCCACCCGCTACCTGCTCTCGGACGCCTGCGTGCGCCACGGGAAGCCGCTGGTGTACGGCGCGGTGCATCGTTTCTCCGGGCAGGCCAGCGTGTTCGACGCCGGCCGCCATCGCGGCGTGTCGCCCTGCTACCGCTGCCTGTTTCCCGAGCCGCCGGGTGAGGGCGAGGCGCCCAACTGTGCCGAAGCCGGCGTGCTCGGCGTGCTGCCCGGCATCATCGGGCTGATCCAGGCCAGCGAGGCGATCAAGCTGGTGCTGGGCCTGGGCGAAAGCCTGTCGGGCCGCCTGCTGCAGTTCGACGCGCTGGCCATGCGCTTCCACGAGGCCAGGCTGTCGCCCGACCCCGATTGCCCGGTGTGCGCGCCGGGCGTGGCCTTCGCGGGCTACGCCGTGCCCGGGCAGGCCTGCGCGGGCTGACCCGGCGGGTCAGTGCGCGGTGTAGCCACCGTCGATCACCAGCTCCGAGCCGGTGACGAACTTCGACTCTTCCGACGCCAGGTACACCACGCCCCAGGCGATGTCGTCCACGTCGCCCATGTGGCCGAGCGGATGCAGCTGGCCGGTGGCGGCCTTGGCGGCGTCGATGTCGGTGGCGCCGGTGGATTTGAGATGCGTCTCGACCATCGGCGTCCAGATGAAGCCGGGGTGGATCGAGTTCACGCGGATGCGGTCCGGCGCGTAGATCATCGCGTCGGTCTTGCTCATCAGCCGCACCGCGCCCTTGGACGCGTGGTAGGGCGGCACGTCGGCGGCGCCCACCAGGCCATAGATCGACGAGAGGTTGATGATGCTGCCGCGGCCGGCGCGCTTCATGTGCGGGATGGCGTGCTTGGTGGCGAAGAACACGCCCTTCACGTTCACCGCCTGCACCCAGTCCCACTCGGCCTCGGTGATCTCGTGGGTGGGGCGGTTGGCGCCGGCCACGCCGGCGTTGTTCACCAGCACGTCCACGCTGCCGAAGTGCGCGGCCACGGCGTCGATGGCGGCCTTGAGAGAGGCTTCGCTGGTGACGTCCACGTGCCAGTAGCGGACGGGGAAGCCGCGCGCCGACAGTTCGGCGGCGAGCGCCTGGCCGGGGGCGTCGAGCACGTCGAACAGCGCGACGTTCGCGCCTTCCTCGGCCAGGCGGATGGCGCAGCCGCGGCCGATGCCGAGCGCGGCGCCGGTGATGATGCAGGTCCTGGACTGGACTCGGTTCATGCCGTTTCTCCCTGTTGTTGACCAATGGCGCGACGAACCCACGGATGCCACTTCGCCGCTTCCAGCAAGGCGCCGCCGGCCACGCCGGCCAGCGCGGCCGCCACGCTGGCCGCCGCGCCCGGCAGCGCGAATCCGAACAGCCCGCGCAGCGCGGGCACTGTGATGCAGGCGGCCACGATGGCCGAGGCCGCCAGCGCGATGATCCAGAACGCGCCGCGTCGCTGGCCCGGCGCCGTGCGCAGCGCGCTGCGACGGCTGGCGTTGCTGCGCACCAGCATCAGGTTGCCGGCCGTGAGCGCGACGAAGGCCAGGGCGCGCGACTGCCCCTCGTCCTGCGTTGCCGCGAGCGCCTGGACGTAGACCGCCAGGCACGCCACCAGCAGCGCCAGGCCCTGGAACAGCCCCACCAGCATCTGCGACGAACCCATCAGCGATTCCGCCAGCCGCCGCGGCGGCTGGCGCATGGCGTCGGGCTCGGCGGGCTCGTTCTCGAACGCGATCGAACACATCGGGTCCACGATCATTTCCACCAGCACCACGTGCGCCGGCAGCAGCAGCGGCGGCAGGCCGACCAGCAGCGGCAGCATGGCCAGGCCGGCGATCGGGATGTGCACGGCCACGATGTAGATCATCACCTTGCGCAGGTTGTCGAAGATGCGCCGGCCCACGGCCACGGCTTCGACGATGCGGCCGAAGTCTTCGTCGAGCAGCACGATGCCCGAGGCCTCGCGCGCCACGTCGCTGCCGCGCTGGCCCATGGCGATGCCGATGTGCGCGGCCTTCAGCGCCGGCGCGTCGTTGACGCCGTCGCCGGTCATGGCCACGACGTCGCCGCCGCGCTTGAGGGCCTCCACCAGCCGCAGCTTCTGCTCCGGCCGGAAGCGCGCGAACACGTGGGTGGTCGGCAGCACGCGTTCCAGCGCCGCGTCGTCCAGTGCGTCCATGGCGTCGCCGGCGAGCACCCCGGCACCGACGTCGATGCCGGCCTGGCGGGCGATGGCGAGTGCAGTGGCGGGGTAGTCGCCGGTGATCATCTTGACCTCGATGCCGGCGTCGCGGGCCAGTGCGATGGCCGCCGGCACGGAAGCGCGCAGCGGGTCCTCGAAGCCCACCAGCCCGACGAATTCGAAATCGAAATCGTGCTGGTCGACGGGAAGGCGTTCGCCGCGGTGGGTGCCGACGGCGACGGCCAGCACGCGCAGGCCGTCGCGGGCCATCGTGGTGACGCGCGCCATCCATGCGGCGGCCTGGTCCGCAGGCAGGTGGCACAGCCCGGCCACGGCTTCGGGTGCGCCCTTCGTGGCCACTTCGTGCACGCCGGGCGCCGATTGCCAGGCCTGCGACATCGCCGCCAGTTCGGGGCTCAGCCCGTAGTGGCGGCCCAGGCTCCAGTCGGCCTGCAGGGGCGAAAAGCCCGCATCCGACGCGCCGGCGAGACGCCCCACGGCCAGGTCCATCGGGTCGAAGCTGTGGTGGCGCGTGGCCAGGAACGCGGCGTGCAGCAGGCGGCGCGAAGCGGCGGGCAGGGCGTGCGTGGCGTCGCTGACGTCCACGGCCGCGTGGCCGTCGTCCAGGCAGCGGATGCGCATGCGGTTCTCGGTGAGCGTGCCGGTCTTGTCCACGCACAGCACCGTGGCCGCGCCCAGGGTCTCGATGACGGCCGAGCGCCGCGCCAGCACCTTCACCTTCGCCAGCCGCCAGGCGCCGATGGCGAAGAAGATGGTCAGCACCAGCGGGAATTCTTCGGGCAGCAGCGCCATCGCCAGGGCGATGGAGCTGAGCAGGCCCTCGACCCATTCGCCGCGCGCCAGACCGTGGAACAGCAGGATGCCCACGCTGAACACGCCGGCGAACACGCCGAATGCGCGCACCAGCCGCCGCGTGTTGAGCTGCAGGCGCGTGGGCCCGGTCTCGATCAGCGCCAGCGAGCGGCCGATGGCACCGGCGCGTGTGGCCAGGCCGGTGGCGGTGACGCGAAGCGCCGCGTCGCCGGCGGTGACCAGCGTGCCGGCGTAAGCCTCCGAGCTGGCTTCCGCGCCCGGCGCCGCGGCGGTCGCGGCCGTGCGGCTTGCGTGTTTGGCGACCGGCACGCTTTCACCGGTCAGCAGCGATTCGTCCACGCTCAGCGTGCGGCAGCGGAGCACCGTGCCGTCGGCGGCGATGCGTTCGCCTTCCTCCACCAGCAGCAGGTCGCCGGGCACGACCTCCGGGCTGGGGATGCGCCGCACTTCGCCGTCGCGCAGCACCGAGGCGGTGGGCGTGCCCAGCGCGCGCAGCGCTTCGAGCGCACGTTCGCTGCGGCGCTCCTGCAGCACCACCAGGGTGAGCGTGAGCCCCGCGAAGCCAGCCAGCAGGAGGCCTTCGCCCAGCTCCCCCAGCAGCAGGTAGCTCGCGGCCGCCAGCGCCAGCAGCAGGAACATGGGCTCGGTGAGCACCTGGCGCGCCGTCTGCCAGAAGCCGCGTGCGGCGGTCGAGGGCAGGTCGTTGCGGCCATGCTCCGCGAGCAGCGCCGCCGCCTGCGCCGACGTCAGGCCCTGCGGCAGGTTCTGGCTGGAATGGGGCAGGGGCATGCCTTGGGGTTCCACGATGCAGGCAGTTCACCATGTCCCGGGCGCGCACGGCTTGACCCGGGTCAACGGCACCGATCATGCCCGGGCGCAGGCTGGCGTGGCGATCCTGGCCCGCGCCCGCCCGGGGGCCTGATCGGCGAGAATGAAGGGCATTCCAGGACCCCGCCATGGCCGAAGCTGAAAAAGACCCCGAATTCCGCATCCTCTCGCTCGCCGGCGGCGGCTACCTGGGTTTCTACACCGCCTGCGTGCTGGCCGAGCTGGAGGAACAGGCGGGCGAGCCGCTGGGCCGGCGCTTCGACCTGATCGCCGGCACGTCGGTGGGCGGCATCCTGGCCATCGCGCTGGCGTTCGAGATCCCGATGGCGAAGATCCGCACGCTGTTCCTCGAGCACGGCACCCGCATCTTTTCGGCGCGCGCGCTGCCGTCCAATCCGGTGGCGAAGCTGCGCGACCTGACGCGGTCGGTGCTGGGCCCGAAGTACAACGGCATCGCGCTCAACAAGGCGCTGGTGACCCACCTGGGCCGCAAGACCCTGGCCGAAGCCCGCCACGCGGTGGTGGTGCCGGCGGTGAACATCACGCTCAGCCAGACCAAGGTCTTCAAATCGCCGCACGCGGCCGGCTCGCGCGGCGATGAAACCATCCGCGCCGCCAGCGTCGCCATGGCCACGTCCGCCGCGCCGGCGTATTTCCCCTCGGTGCGCGTGGGCCAGCACCTGTACGCCGACGGCGGCCTGTTCGCCGTGGCGCCCGACCAGGTGGCCATGCACGAGGCCGAACACTTCATGCGCATCGATGCCTCGCGCATCCGCATGCTGTCCATCGGCACCGCCACCGCCAACTACCGCCCCGCCAGCGACGTGGCCGAGTCCGACGGCGCCGTGGACTGGCTGGCCGAAGGGCGCCTGCTGCTGACCCTGATCTCGGTGCAGCAGCAGCACGTGCAGGCGATGATGGAAGACCGCCTGCGCGACCGTTACGTCCGCCTGGACGCGGAGTGGCCGGCCGAGGCCGAGCTGGGCATCGACGTGGCCACGGCCGAGGCGGCGCAGGTGCTCGAGGCCCTGGCCCGCCAGACCATGGCCGAGCCGCGCACCGTGCGCGCGGTGCGGCGCCTGCTGGCGCCGCCCGCCGCCCGCTAGTCAGGCCAGTTCCGGCAGGTCGAACACGAGCACTTCGGCGCCTTTGCCGCGCTCGACGGTGACGAGCGGCTCGTCGCGATAGCGCAGGGCATCGCCCGCCTGCAGCGGCATGCCGTTGACCACCAGCTCGCCCTTCACCACGTGCACGTAGCCCAGCCGTCCCGGCGCCAGCGCGAGCTGCGCGGTTTCCGCGCCGTCGAACAGCCCGGCGTACAGGCGCGCGTCCTGGTGGATCGACACCGAGCCCTCGGCGCCGTCCGGGCTCGCCACCAGTCGCAGGCGGCCGCGTTTTTCTTCGGCGCTGAAATGCTTTTGTGCATAGGCCGGCTTGACGCCGGTGATGCGCGGAATGATCCAGATCTGCAGGAAGTGCGTGGTGCCGGTGGTGCTGTAGTTGAACTCGGAGTGGGTGATGCCGGTTCCGGCGCTCAGGCGCTGCACTTCGCCGGGCACGATGTTCTCGGCGTTGCCCATCGAGTCCTTGTGCCCGAGCGAGCCTTCCAGCACGTAGCTGATGATCTCCATGTCCCGGTGGCTGTGCGTGCCGAAGCCCTGGCCGGCGGCCACGCGGTCTTCGTTGATCACGCGCAGCGGGCCCCAGTGCACGTGCTGGTCGTCGCGATAGTCGGCGAACGAAAAGCTGTGCCAGGAATCGAGCCAGCCGTGGTTGGCGTGGCCGCGCTCATGGGCGGGGCGCAGCGAGATCACAGGGCACCGCCCTTGGCGCGGCGCGCGGCCAGCCAGCCGTCGACGCTGAACTTGCCGGCGCCGTGCGCGGCCAGCACCAGGAAACCGCCGGCGATGGCGATGTTCTTCATGAAGTTGATGAACTGGCCCTGGTCACCCAGGTCGAAGTGGAACAGGAAGGCGCTGGCGACCGAGAACACCGCCAGGCCCAGGGCGGCCCAGCGGGTGAGGCCGCCGGCGAGAACGGCCAGGCCGCCGCCGATTTCGGCCGCGATCACCAGGGGCAGCACCGCGCCCGGGACGCCCATGGCTTCCATGTAGCCCTGGGTGCCGGCATAGCCGGCGCCGAGCTTGGCGAAGCCCGACAGGATGAAGATCAGCGAAAGGCCGAAGCGGCCGGCGAGGGTGGAAAGGTGGTTCATGGCGTGGCTCCCTTGGATTTCTTGGCGAACCGGCGGCTGCCGGTGCGGCGCAGTGATTGCGTGGCCAAAGTATGGGCGCCGACAAAAAACGCATCAATCAGCATTACAATCAATCTATCGTTCCACGGATAATATCAATCCAGTCATCTCGATGGCGGCCTGGCCGCGCGCTATTGTCCTGTAAGCACCCACCCGGAGCGCGCCATGAACCCGGAACCACCCGCCGATCCGCCCTCCCACTGGGAAGGCGTGTACCTCACCAAGGCATCGGACAGCGTCAGCTGGTTCCGCCCGCACCTGGACACGTCGCTGGCCCTGTTGGGGCAGGGCGGCCTGTCGCCGGACTCGCGCGTGATCGACGTTGGCGGCGGCGCTTCCACGCTGGTGGACGACCTGCTGGCAATGGGGCTGCGCGACGTGACGGTGCTCGACCTCTCAAGCCGGGCGCTTGCGGTGTCGCGGGAGCGGTTGGGTGCGCGCGGCGAGCGCGTGCAGTGGCGGGTGGGTGACATCCTGACGGTGGCCCTGCCGGAGGCGCGCTTCGATCTTTGGCATGACCGCGCGGTGCTGCACTTCCTCACCGGACCCGACGCGGCCGCCGTCTATGCGGCGCAGGCCGCACGCGCCGTTCGTCCAGGGGGCTTCGCGGTGATCGGCGGCTTCGCGCCCGACGGGCCCGAGCGGTGCAGCGGCCTGGTGGTGGCGCGGCGTTCGGCGCAAGACATTGCGGCGCTGATGGGGTCCGCATTCCGGTGCGTGGCCACGCGGCACGAACAGCACACCACGCCTGGAGGCTCGCCCCAGTCGTTCGTATGGGTACTGCTCAAGCGCATCGCGGATGCCGCACGACAATCATCGGTCTAGCACCGGCACGGGACGGGCCGCTGTGTACACTCGGTGCAACCGTTGCCAGCCTGCCGCGCCGCCCGATGCGGCCACTTCCGGAGAGACCGCATGACGTTCGCCCGCACCGCGCTGTCGCTTGCCCTGGTCATTGCCTGCGGGCCCGCCGTGGCGCAGCAGCACTTCGCACCGGACATCGCCAAGGTCGAGCCCAAGGTGGTGGAGTGGCGGCGCGACATCCACCAGCACCCGGAGCTGGGCAACCGCGAAACGCGCACGGCGGCGCTGGTCGCCGCGCACCTCAAGGCGCTGGGCATTGAAACCACCACCGGCGTGGCGCACACCGGCGTGGTGGGCGTGCTGGTGGGCGGCAAGCCCGGCCCGGTGGTGGCGCTGCGTGCCGACATGGACGGCCTGCCGCTGACCGAGCGCGCCGCGCTGCCGTTCGCGTCCAAGGTGCGCACGCAGTACAACGGCGCCGAAGTGGGCGTGATGCACGCCTGCGGCCACGACACCCACGTGGCCATCCTGATGGGCGTGGCCGAAGTGCTGGCCGCCAACCGCGCGCAAATCCCGGGCACCGTGAAGTTCATCTTCCAGCCCGCCGAGGAAGGCCCGCCGCTGGGCGAGGACGGCGGCGCAAAGCTGATGCAGGAACAGGGCGTGCTGGAGTCGCCCGACGTGGACGCGGTATTCGGCCTGCACATCGACGCCTTCCGTGAAGTGGGCAGCATCGGCTACAAGCCCGGCGGCACCATGGCCAGCTCCGATTCCTTCCGGATCACGGTGAACGGCAAGGGCTCGCACGGCGCGTACCCGTGGTCGGGCGCCGACCCGGTGGTGGCATCGGCGCACATCATCACCGCGCTGCAGACCATCGTCAGCCGCAACGTGGACCTCACCGAAGCGGCGGCCGTGGTGAGCGTGGGCAGCATCCACGGCGGCAACCGCCCCAACATCATCCCCGAGCAAATCGAAATGCTGGGCACGCTGCGCGCACTGACGCCGGAGGCGCGCGAACTGCTGCGCACGCGCCTGGTGGACGTGGCGACCAAGGTGGGCGACAGCCTGGGCACCCAAGTGAAGGTGGAGGTGCCGCTGGGCATGGCCTACCCGGTGACCTACAACGACGAAGCGCTGACCGCGCGCATGCTGCCCAGCCTGCAGGTGGCGGCGGGCGCCGACCGCGTGGAGCTGGAGGTGGCGGCCACCGGTGCGGAGGATTTCGCCTATTTCGCCGAGAAGGTGCCGGGCCTTTACTTCACCATCGGTGGCCGCCCGGCCAACGTGCCCGAGTCGGCCACCGCCGACCACCACACGCCCGACTTCACGGTGGACGACAGCCGGCTGGACGTGGGCGTGCGCGCGATGGTGCAGCTGGCCATGGACTACCTGTCCAACCCGCCGGCGGCTAACCAGCCCTGAGTTTCAGTCCCGGGCCCGCGGTGCCCACCGACGCAGCAGCAGCGTGTTGGACACCACGCTCACGCTCGAGAGCGCCATCGCGGCGCCCGCCACCACGGGGTCGAGCAGGCCGGCTGCGGCCAGCGGGATGCCCACCAGGTTGTAGATGAAGGCCCAGAACAGGTTCTGGTGGATCTTGCGGGTGGTGCGGCGCGAGATGTCGATGGCATCGGCCACCAGGCGCGGGTCCGAGCGCATCAGGGTGACGCCGGCGGCGTGCATTGCCACGTCGGTGCCCGAGCCCATTGCGAAGCCAACGTCGGCCGCCGCCAGCGCGGGAGCGTCGTTGATGCCGTCGCCCACCATGCCGACGCCGCCGTCCTGCCCCAGTGCGCGCACCTGGTCGACTTTGTCGCCGGGCAACACTTCGGCGCGCACGTCTTCCGGCGCGATGCCCACCAGGCGGGCGATGTGCCGGGCCGCGCCGCGGTTGTCGCCCGACAGCATCACCGTGCGCAGCCCCAGCGCCTGCAGCGCCGCGATGGCCTCGGCCGCTTCAGGCCGCGGGGTATCACCGAACGCCAGCAGGGCGCGCGGGGCGAACCCGCCGTCGCCGTCGCTGGCCAGCCACGAGGTGGTGTTGCCTTCGGCGGACAGTCGCTCGGCGGTGCCGCCCAGCGCGGTGATCGCCACGCCGTTTTCCGCCATCAGCCGCGCATTGCCGAGCAGCCAGCGCCGGCCGTCCACCTGGCCCTGGAGGCCACGGCCGGCGATGGCGGCCACGTCCGTCGCCGCAGGCACGGCCAGGCCACGGGCGTGTGCCTCGGCCAGCACGGCCTTCGCCAGCGGATGTTCGCTGCCCGACTGCAGTGCGGCGGCGATGGCCAGCATCGGGTCCGCGTCGCCCTGCACGGCTTCGATGCAGGCGAGGGTGGGGCGGCCCTGCGTCAGCGTGCCGGTCTTGTCGAAGGCCCCCGTGCGCAGGTGGCGGATGGTTTCCAGCGCCTCGGCGTCCTTGATCAGGATGCCGGCGCGGGCCGCCACGCCGGTGCCGGCCATGATCGCGGTGGGCGTGGCCAGGCCCAGCGCGCACGGGCAGGCGATCACCAGCACGGCCACGGCGTTGAGAACGGCCTGCGTCCAGTCGCCGCCCGCGAATCCCCAGCCCAGCAGGGTCGCCAGTGCGATCACCACCACCACCGGCACGAACACCGCGCTGACGCGGTCGACGATGCGCTGGATGGGCGCCTTCTTCGCCTGTGCGTCCTCGACCAGGCGGATGATCCGCGCCAGCGCCGACTCGCCGCTCACCGCGATGGTGCGAACCACCAGCCGGCCTTCGGCATTCACCGCGCCGCCGGTGACCCGGTCGCCGGGCTCCTTGGCCACGGGCAGCGATTCGCCGGTGATCAGCGACTCATCGCTGTGGCTGCGGCCCTCGATCACTTCGCCGTCCACCGCGATGCGCTCGCCCGGCAACACCACGACGTGGTCGCCCACGGCCACGCGCTCGACCGGCACGTCGGCTTCGTGGCCATTGGCTTGGCGCACGCGCGCGGTGGCGGGACTGAGCGCCTGCAGCGCGCGGATGGCCTCGGTGGTCTGGCGCTTGGCGCGTGCCTCGAGCCACTTGCCCATCAGGATCAGCGTGATGATCACCGCCGAGGCTTCGAAGTAAAGCGGCGGCGCGCCGTGGTGCGGGCGGGTGAACAGCAGGTGGTACACGCTCAGGCCGTAGCCGGCGCTGGTGCCCAGCGCGACCAGCAGGTCCATGTTGCCGGTGCGGGCCTTGAGTGCTTTCCAGGCCGCGCGATAGAAGCGCGCGCCGAGCCAGAACTGCACGGGCGTGGCCAGCGCCAGCTGCCACCAGCCCGGCAGCGCCCAGTGCTGGTCGAAGGGCATGCCCAGCATGGGGATGGCCAACGGCAGCGAGAGCAGGGCGGCAATCACCAGGTGGCGGCGCTCGCGGTCGTGGGCGGCGGTCCTGGCCGGGGAAGGCGCGCCGGTGGCCGCCATGCCCTCGGGAGCCACTGCCACGGTGTAGCCGGCATCGGAGATCGCCTGCACCAGGGACTGCCGGGATGTGCCAGGGGCCACCACGATGCTCGCGGTTTCCGTGGCCAGGTTCACGCTGGCCGATTGCACGCCCGGAACGGCGGCCAACGCCTTTTCGACCCGTCCGACGCAGGACGCGCAGCTCATGCCCAGGATCGCCATCGACACTTCCTCGATGGCCACGCCGTAGCCGGCGCCTTCGATCGCCGCGGTGAGCGCCGCGGCCGACACGCTGCCTTCGGTGGTGATCGCCGCCGTCTCGGTGGCCAGGTTGACGCTGGCCGCCAGCACCCCCGGGACGGCCGCCAGGGCCTTTTCGACGCGCCCGGCGCAGGTGGCGCAGGTCATGCCGGTGACGACGACCCGGATTTCGGTCGCTGCGGCGGTGGGGTGTGTGCTCATGTCGGGCTCCTGCCTGGGGTGGGCGTGATGCTCCGGCTTGCCATCTTGCGAAGGCCAACCGGCGTTGTCACGCGCCCCTGGGAGGCCGCGCAGGGTGCGGCTACCAGACGAGGTCGTCGGGCACCTTGAACTGGGCGTAGTAGGCGTCGTCTTCCGAACTCGCGGCGGCGGGCTCGCTTCCGGCAGCCTGGCCGTGGTCGAGCACCACCAGGGCGGGATCGCGTTCGCGCACCTTCTCGCCGGCGGCGCGAGGCAGCAGCTCATAGCGGTCGCCGAGGCGGGCGATCACCAGCACGCCCGAGGACAGCTTGCGCCGCAGGTCGTCGTCCACCAGCAGGGTGCGGATGGCGCCGTCGGCGGTGAAGCGGTATTCGCTGTCGCCGGTGCGCGGCACTTTCTTGTCCTGGATGATCTGCCTGGCCTGGGCGCGCATCTCGTTGATGCGGCCCTGCGCCTTGCGCTCCGCTTCCAGCGCCCGGTCGCGCTCGACTTTTTCCAGCCGCACCCGCTCGGCTTCCCGCTGGATGTCGTTGGGGTCGACGGGTCCCTTGGCGTGGCGGGCCTTGTCCTGTTCACGCGCCACCTGGGCGACCTTGGACTTCTTGACCAGGCCGGCCTTGAGCAGTTGTTCCTGGAGCGGGTTTGCCTTCGCCATGGCACGCTGTCTTGTCGTTGGATTCCAAGACATCATACCCGCCGTCCGCCTTGAGCCCCGACCGCCGATGCCGCCCCTGAAATACCTCGCCGGCTACCCCGAGCACCTGCAGGTCCGCGTGCGGGAACTGATCGCCCAGGACCAGTTGGGCAAGGTGCTGGCCAGCAAGTACGGGCAGGCCCATGCGGTGCGCAGCGACGGCCAGCTGTATGCCTACGTGCAGGAACTCAAGGACCGCCACCTGCGCAAGTCGGTGCCGCTGGGCAAGGTGGTGTACGACGCGAAGCTGCAGGTGATGAAGCATGCGCTGGGCACCCACACCAGCATCTCCCGCGTGCAGGGCAGCCGGCTCAAGGCCAGCCGCGAGATCCGCATCGCCACGGTGTTCCGGGATGCGCCCGCCGAGTTCCTGGAGATGATCGTGGTGCACGAGCTGGCGCACCTGCGCGAGTCCGACCACAACAAGGCCTTCTACCAGCTGTGTACCCACATGGCGCCGGACTACCACCAGTGGGAGTTCGACCTGCGCCTGTACCTGACCCACCGTGAGGCGGGGCAGGGCGGGGGCGCCAACGATTCCAAACCCTGAAGGAGTTCCCGATGCTCAAGTTCTTCCGCCTGCTCAGCCTCGTCGAAGGCCTGTCCCTGGTCACGCTGCTGTTCATCGCCATGCCGGCGAGGTACCAGTTCGGCCATGACTTCGTCTGGCCGGTGGGCATGGCGCACGGCGTGCTTTGGCTTTCGTTCGTGCTGGTGTCGCTGGTGGTGAGCCACCTGCAGCGCTGGTCGGTGCTGGCCTGGGCGGGTGCGCTGGCGTGTTCGGTGCTGCCGTTTGGCTTCGTGCTGCTGGACCGTCGCCTCAAGCGCGAGCTGCAGGCCGCCCCCGCGCCGTCGGTGGGCTGAGAGGGCAAGGCCCCCACAAAAAAGAAGCGCGGCCGTAGCCGCGCTTCCGGGGTACGGCTGGCGCCAGGGATCAGCCGCCGCCGGACACCACCGGCACCGACACCGGCGCACCGGTGACCTGGAGCGTGCGGCCGGCGCTGTTGTTCACCGGCACCGGGTCGGTCGAGGTCGTGGCGCCCGTGGTGGCGCTGAAGGTCAGCGTGGGCTGGCCCTGCACGCTGGGCGCGGTGACGTTGAACGTGAAGTTCACCCGGGCGCCGCTGGCGAAGCTGCCGGCGGCGGTGCAGACGATGTTGAAGTCGCCGTTGCCGAGCGAACCGCGCACGCAGGCCCAGCCGGCCGGCGGAACCACCGAGGCGCGGCTGAGCGCCACGTTGCCGGTGAAGGTCACCGTGGGCTGGGAGGTCGCGTTCGGGCCGTTGTTTCGGACCTGGGCGACCATCGTGGCAATGCCGCCGGCCGTGCCCGCGC
>JAPLSJ010000046.1 GCA_026398695.1 Arenimonas sp. | reverse complement strand
GGCGTTGGCCAGCCAGATGCCGCCGGCGGACACGCCCCACAGGCTGGGTTTGGTTTCGTAGACGTCGATGGCGTGGGTGACGAACAGGTCGCGGACTTCGTCCGCCTCATCGTCGGGCACGTTGCGCAGGTTCAACAGGAGCTTGGCCATGCCCGGCATGATAGCCCCGACGCCGCCGGGGCTCACCTGAAACGTTCCGGTCGGGGAATAATGGCGGCCCCCCTCCGCGGCCCCGTCCTTGGACCAGCCCCTCCCGACGCGCCGCGCCACGATCGCCCTGACGGGGCTGGCCCTGGTGGCGTTCGCCGGCAATTCGCTGCTGTGCCGGCAGGCCCTGGGCCACACCGGCACCGATCCCGCCAGCTTCACGGCCATCCGGCTGATGTCGGGCGCGCTGGTGCTGGCGCTGCTGGTGCACCGGCCCGGACGTCCGGTGCTGCGGCACGGGGATGCCCTGTCGGCACTGGCGCTGTTTGCCTACGCGGCCTGCTTTTCCTACGCCTACCTCGGGCTGAGCGCCGGCACCGGTGCCCTGCTGCTGTTTGGCGCCGTGCAGGCGACGATGCTGGGCGTGGGCCTGGCGCGCGGCACGCGCTGGAGCGCGCTGCAGGCGATGGGGCTCGCGCTGGCCCTGGCCGGGCTGGTCGGGCTGCTGCTGCCGGGGCTCAGCGCGCCCGCGCCGCTGCCCGCCGCGCTGATGCTGCTGGCCGGCGTGGCCTGGGGCATCTACAGCCTGCGCGGGCGCGGCGTGCCCGACCCCACCGCGGCCACGGCGGGCAACTTCGTCCGGGCCGTGCCGCTGGCGCTGCTGGCCTGCGTGCCAGCCCTGCCCTGGCTGGCGGTGGACGCGGCAGGCGTCGGCTACGCCGTGCTGTCCGGGGCGGTGACGTCGGGCCTGGGCTACGCGGTCTGGTACGCGGCGCTGCGCGGGCTGTCGCCGCAGGCCGCCGGCAGCGGCCAGCTGGCGGTGCCGGTGATCACGGCGCTGGCCGGGCTGGTGGTGCTGGACGAGGCGATCAGCCTGCGCCTGATGCTCGGTTCGCTCGCAGTGCTGGGCGGCATCGCCCTCACGCTGCCCTGGTCGCGGCGCACGCCCGCCTAGAGCGACTGCGCGCTCTGGAAGCAGCGGTACTCGCCGGTGAGCGGATCGTTGAACGCCAGGCGGTGCGCGAGCAGCTTCAGCGGGCGCAACGGGTCGTCCACGGCGTCGGCATTCCACGCCGGGTACAGCGGATCGTTGCGGATGGGCGCGCCCAGCGCCGCCATGTGCAGGCGCAGCTGGTGCTTGCGGCCGGTGACCGGCGTGAGCCGGTAGCGCCAGTCGTCGCCCTGCGCGGCGTCGAGTTCGACCAGGGTTTCGCTGTTGGCCTCGCCGTCGGTCTCGCGCATGCGGAAGAAAGGCTCGCCCGCGGCGATGTGGCTGCGCCGCACGTGCGGCAGCGCCAGCGCCGGCAGGGGCGCGGCCAGCGCGAGGTAGGTCTTTTCGATGCGGCGCTCGCGGAACAGGGCCTGGTAGGCCGCGCGGCTGGCCGGGTTGGCCGAGAACAGCACCAGGCCCGAGGTGGCGCGGTCGATGCGGTGCAGGGGCACCAAATGAGGATTGTCGAGGCGGCGCAGCAGCCGGCGCAGCAGCGTGTGCTCGAGGAACGCGCCCGACGGCGTCACCGGCAGGAAGGGCGGCTTGTCGGCCACCACCAGGTGCGCGTCGGCATGCAGCACCTGTTCCTCGGCCGCAATCGCCACTTCGTCGGGAACATCGCGGAAGTACTGCAGCTGCAGCCCCACCCGGTACGGCGCGGTGAGCGCCAACGGTGCCCCCTCGGCATCCAGCACGCGGCCTTCCTGCATGCGCGCCCGCCACTGCGCCGCCGGGATGCGCGGGAAATGCGCGCACAGCGCTTCGAGCACAGTGGCCCACGGACCGGGCGGCAGCTGCAGCCGGCTGGCGATCGGGGCGCGGCTCACGCGCCGGGCGTCCCGGCCAGGAAACGGTCGCGCAGGGCTACGCCAAGGTCGGGCTGGTCGATGAAGAATCCGGCAACGCCCATCGCCAGCAGGCGCGGCAGTTCGGTGGCGGCGTCGAACTCCGCGCGCAGCGTGTACGGATGCACCGCCAGACCCGCCGCCAGTGCGCCCGCCAGCAGCGGGCCAGGCGCGCCGGCGACGCCCGCGGGCAGCAGGCTGGCCTTGGCCGGGCCGATCGCGCCGGCGTGGCTGCGGCGCAGCCACTGCAGCGCTTCGGGCGTGGCCAGCGCACCAAACGGCAGCTCGCCGCGCAGCAGCCCCGGCGCGATGTCGGCCAGCTCGCCGTAGATTTGCCGAAGGTCATCGCCCTGCGCCGCGTGCCACGCCACGTCGTAAGGCGCGCCAAGCGCCAGGTCGCCCATCAGCTGCACCAGCGGGAACGCCACGCCGGCCGCCGGCATCAGTTCGTGCTGCAGCTCGACCAGGTTGGCCACTTCGAAGGACTGGATGAACACTCGCTGCGGATCGGTGAAGCCTTCCGCCACCAGCTGCGCCACCAGCAGCGCGCCGAGCGAGCGCGCGATGGGCGTGCCGTCGAGGTGCCGGCCCTCGCGTGCGAACCAGGTGGGATGCTTGGTCTCGGGGTAGAGGCCCACCACGCGGCCCTCCGCCTCGGCCTGGCGCACCAGCGCCAGGATCTCGGCGAGCGTGGGGATGCCGAACTGCCCGTCGTACGCCGCGCTGGCGGGCCGCAGCCCCGGCAGCGGTTCGCGCGCGCGCAGGGTGCGCAGTTCGGCCAGCAGGAAATCCTCGCAGAACCAGCCTTCGCGCTCGACGCCGTCGATGCGCTTGCGGCAGCGGCGATCGGCGAACTCCGGGTGCGACGCGACGTCGGTGCTGCCCGACAGTTCATTCTCGTGGCGCGCCACCAGCACGCCGTCGCGCGTGGGCACCAGGTCGGGCTCGATGAAGTCGGCACCCTGCCCGATCGCCAGCCGGTACGCGGCCAGCGTGTGTTCGGGCCGATGGCCGCAGGCGCCGCGGTGGGCAATGACGATGGGCCTCATGCCGGCATTGTGGACCGGTTGCCGGGCTGGAAAAACCGCCGCCGCCGATGCATGCTCACGCCGCCGGACCCGGAAAACGACGCCGGGCGGCGACAGCCAACCCAGGAGATCGCCATGGCCAAGGGCCTGAACCAGAAGAAGACCGAAAAGAAGAAGCCGGAAAAGTCGCTGAAGGAAAAGCGCGCCGACAAGGCCAACAAGAAGGCCGGCAAGTAATTCCGCGGACGGACGCCTGCGGGCGTCCGCTCCGGGCGCCCCGAGCGCCTACAATGGGGCCTGTCCCGCCTGGCCCCTTCCATGTCCGAACCCCTCCGATTGTCAAAGCGCGTGGTTGAACTGTCCGGCTGCTCGCGCAGCGAGGCCGAACAGTACATCCAGGGCGGCTGGGTGCGCGTGGACGGCGTGGTGGTGGAAGAACCTCAGTTCAAGGTCACCGACCAGGTGGTCGAGCTCGATCCCGCCGCCAGGCTCGAGGCCGCCGAACCCGCCACGATCCTGCTGCACAAGCCCGCCGGCCACGATTCCGGCCCCGGCGCCCTGCCCGCGCTCGACCTCATCGTGCCGGCCAACCGCTGGGCCGAGGACCCGTCCGGCTGGCGCGTGCACAAGCGCCACTTCGCGCACCAGGCGCCGGCGATGCTGCTCGAACCCTTCGCCAGCGGCCTGCTGGTGTTCAGCCAGGACGGCCGCGTGATCCGCCGCCTCACCGAAGACGCAGGCAAGCTCGAGCAGGAATTCATCGTCGACGTCGAGGGCGAACTCGCGCCCTACGGCTGGAGCCGCCTCACCCACGGGACGACCTACGCCGGCTGGCCGGTGGCGCCGTTCAAGGTCAGCTGGCAGAGCGAGCAGAAGCTGCGCTTCGCCATCAAGGGCGTGCGCCCGGGCATGCTGCAGCACCTGTGCCAGGAAGTCGGGCTCACCGCCACCGCCATCAAGCGCATCCGCGTGGGCCGCATCCCGCTGTCGAAGATGCCGCCCGGGCAGTGGCGCTACCTGCCGGTGTCCGAACGCTTCTGAGTCAGCGCTCTTCGTCCACGGGCGCGGCGCGTTTGCGCAGCAGCGCCGCCAGGCCGCCCAACTGCCCGGCCATCACCTGGTCCACCACCGGGGCGAACTTCGACAGATCGTCGGGCGTGTAGCCACCCGCGCGGTACCACATCGTGATGCGGGTGCCGCCGCCTTCCTTCGCGGCCAGCCGGAACTCCAGCACGCCGTCCAGGCCCATGCCCTGCAGCGGGCCCAGGCCACCCACCATGCGCAGCGTGCGGCCGGGGTCCACGAAGGCCACGGTCATGTGCCGGGCCTGCTGCGCGCCGTTGCGCTCGCAGAAACAGCCGCCGGCGCGGGCCTTGATCGACAGGTTGGACGCATCGCCCCACCAGGTGTGGTCGGCGGGCCACCATTGGCCAACGTCGTCCACCAGCGCGTCCCAGGTCTGATGCACGTCGGAGGGAACCTCCTGCACGTTCTCCAGGGTGAAACCGGCGGGGCTGCTGTCCTTCACCGCGGCCTGCACCGGCAGCGCCAGCAGCGCCATCAACACCAGGATCATTCTTGCCTTCATCGCCTGTCCTCCGTTCATGGCTGCGATTAGGAGCCCGCGGCACGCCGGCTGGCAAGAGCCGGCCGCCCCTGCGCTTCCGGGCGTGGTCACGGGATGCGAGAATCGCGCCATCCCCAAGGAAACCCGCCGCCCATGGCCTCCAGCCTGCTTGCCCTGATCGACGACATCGCCACCATCCTCGACGACGTGTCGGTGATGACCAAGGTGGCCACGAAGAAGACGGCGGGCGTGCTGGGCGACGACCTGGCGCTCAATGCCCAGCAGGTGTCGGGCGTGAAACCCGAGCGCGAGCTGCCGGTGGTGTGGGCCGTGGCCAAGGGGTCGGCGGTCAACAAGACCATCCTGGTGCCGGCGGCGCTGGCGATCAGCGCGTTCGAGGGCTGGCTGGTGTCGCGCGGCTACGGCGTGCCGCTGGTGACGGGCCTGATGATGATCGGCGGCGCCTTCCTGTGCTTCGAGGGCGTGGAAAAACTGGCGCACAAGTTCCTGCACAGCAAGCACGAGGTCGAGAAGGAGCACACCGACCTGGTGCAGGCCGTCGCCGACGAAACCGTCGACCTGGTGGAGCGCGAGAAGGACAAGATCAAGGGCGCCGTGCGCACCGACTTCATCCTGTCGGCCGAGATCATCGTCATCACCCTGGGTACCGTGGCCACCGCTGATTTCTCGCGCCAGGTGGCGGTGTTGATCGCCATCGCCGTCGTGATGACGGTGGGCGTGTACGGCCTGGTGGCGGGCATCGTCAAACTCGACGACGCCGGGCTGTTCCTGAGCACGCTGGAAGGCGACCGCCCGACGCGTCGCGCCAAGCGCGCCCTCGGCCGCGGCATCCTGGTGGCGGCGCCCTGGCTGATGAAGTTCCTGTCCATCGCCGGCACCGCCGCCATGTTCCTGGTGGGCGGCGGCATCCTGGTGCACGCGGTGCCCGCCCTGCACCACGCGGTGCTGGCCGTCACCCCGGCCGGCGGCTGGGGCACGCTGGTGGGCATGCTGGCCGAAGGCACGGTGGGCGTGCTGATCGGCATCGCCGTGCTGGGCGTGGTGATCGGCGTGCAGAAGATGCGCAGGCCGCTCAGCGCCTGAACCGCCGCCCGGCAACGCCGGGCCGATGCGCGTACAGTGGTCCGGCACCTCCGCTGTTTCGTGCGTCTCACGCGGGCAATGGTCCCGCGGCCCCGCTCCCTTCCGCGTTGCCGTCCCCCTGGGGCGGTGCACCATCGGGAGCCCCCATGCCGGGCTATTCCACGCGTCTCCTCACGCTGCGCTTCGGCGGCAGCGACTACCGCATCCGCGCGCTGAGCGACCGCCAGCAGTTCGCCGATCCACACGGTGCCGCCGAACGCGCCGGCATCTCGTCGGCGAACTGGTGCCTGTTCGGACAGGTGTGGCCCTCGGGCCGCGTGCTGGCCCAGGCCATGAGCAGCTTCGACGTCGCCGGCAAGCACATCCTGGAACTGGGCTGCGGCCTGGGCCTGTCGAGCCTGGTGCTGAACCGGCGCAAGGCCGACATCACCGCCAGCGACCACCACCCGCTGGCCGAAGAATTCCTGACCTACAACGCCGCGCTCAACGGCCTGCCGGTGCCCGCCTACCTGGACATCGCCTGGACCCTGCCCCAGCCCGACCTGGGCAAGTTCGACCTGATCATCGCCAGCGACGTGCTGTACGAACGCGGCCACGCCGAGCAGCTGTCGCGCCTGCTGGCGCTGCATGCCAAGCCCGAGGCCGAAGTGCTGATCACCGACCCGGGCCGCGGCAACAGCGGCGCCTTCACCACGGCGATGAAGCTGCAGGGCTACCGCGTGGACGAAGTGCGCAGCGCTTTCGACGACGGCGACGTGGCGCCCTTCCGCGGCCGGCTGCTCAGCTACCGGCGCTGAGGCCGGCTCAGCGCACCACGTGCCAGGCGGTCTGGCGCCCGGCGAGGTAGTGCACGCGCCGGCCGTCGAACAGCGCGCTCTGCTCCAGCTTCACCTGCACGAAGTGGCCGTCCCACTCGGGCACCTTCGCCATGATGTTGCCTTCGATGGCGTACGCGGTGTTGGCATGCAGCGGCCACTGGCCACCGTCGGACCGGCCGCTCTGGTCGTCCCACATGCCGATGGTGGGTCCGGCAGCATGGCCGAAGAAGCCGATCGGGTGGCTGTAGGTGCTTGAGGTGATGCCGTCGCGCTCGGCGGCGGCGCGGGTGCGCGCCAGCACGTCGCTGCCGGTGCGCCCGGTCTTGAACTGCGCGGTCAGCAGGTCCTGCCAGCGGTTGCCGGTGGCCAGCGCGTCGCGCAGGCCCTGCGGCACGTCGGTTTCACCCAGGCGCAGCACGTAGCCCATTTCCTGGGTGTCGGTGCACAGCTTGAGGTAACACAGGCCCACGTCCGTGTGCAGCACGTCGCCCGGTTCGATCACGCCCTGCGTGCCGCAGAACGGGCTCTCCGGGCCGCAGGCCTGCCCGGGGCGCTGGAGGTTCACGTCGGGCATGAACCAGATCGGCAGGCCCATCGCTTCGTAACGTCGGCGGATGTACCAGGCCACGTCGTCGGTGGTGGTGACGCCCGGCGTGATCACGCGCGACGAGAACGCATCGGCGACGACGCTGCGGGCGATGGCCACGATCTGCGGGTAGACGGCCTGTTCGGAGGCAATGCGGGTTTCGGTCCAGCGCACCACCAGGTTTTCGGCCGACACCAGCCGCGGCGCGAAACCGTCGGGCAGCACCTCCAGCAGCCGCTCGTGCATCCCCTTGCTCAGGCCGTCGGCGATCGGCCACTGGCGCGAGACGTTGATGCCGATGCGCCGGGGGTTGCGGTCGGCGATCAGTTTGCCCAGGGCACGCCACTGCGCGTCCAGGTCGCCGCCGGACCACACCGACGTGTACGGCTCGCCCAGCGGATAGCGGTTCACCACCAGGCGATCAACGCTGCCGTCGGCCTGGCGATGGAACGCCAGCAGCGTGGTGCGGCGCGCGGCGAAGCTGGGCTGCGGCACCAGGGTGAAGTAGATCGGGTCCTCCGCGTATTCGCGCGACAGCACCAGCCACAGGTCGATGTCGGCTTCCGCCATCAGCGCCGGCAGCAGCGTGTCCAGGCGCTCGATCAGGATCCGGTTTTCCACCGCCACGCGCTCGCGCGGCGGCAGCACCGCGGGTTCACCCTGGATTTCACGTCCCTGCTCGAACGCCATCGTGGGCGCGCACAGGGCGAGGGCCAACACAGCAAGCAGGGCGCGGTATCGCATCGGGCGGGGACTCCTGGGGGATGCAGGGATGATAGCCACCCTGCGCCCCGGCCGGGCTAGCCCAGGCGCTGGAGGAACTGGATCAGCTGCGCACGCTGGTTCGGCCCCAGCAGGCGGAAGATCGGCAGCAGGCGGCCAATGACCTGCGGCAATTTCTCGCTGACCGCGCGGGTGTCGCCGGCGGCCAACTGGTCGAGCAGCGGGTCCAGGCGAAGCGGCGGCGCGGCCGCGGCGGCGGCAGGCGCGGGTTCCGCCGCGACGGGCGAAGGCGCGGGCGCGATCGTGGCCGGCTCCGGGGCGACGGCGACGGGCGCGGCCGATGCCATCGGCGGTTCCGCGGGTGCCGGTGCCGGCGGTTCGGGGATGCGCGCCACCGGAAGCTCGGGCAAGGGTGCCAGCGGCGCGCTGGCGGACGGCGCGGGTGCCGGCGGCGTGGGTGCCACCAGCGTGGCCGCCGTGGCCTGGGCAATCGCGACCTGCGGCGCGGCCAGGCACATTTCGCACTGGGCCAGCAGCGACTTGGCGGTGGTGGCTTCGCCGAGGTCGGCACCGAGCACCGCCGACGCCAGCACCACCGGGATCGGCAGCCCTTCTTCGTCCACCGGCGGCTGCGCCAGCAAGTCGTCGCGCAGGCGGCCGATCATGCCCTCGATGCCGGCGGCCTCCCCGCCCGGCAGCGACAGTGCGAAGCCGCCCAGCCCCACGCGCCCGCCGGTGTCTTCGTCTCGGATGCGGGCGCGCACCAGGCGCGCCACCTGCAGCACCAGCGCATCGGCCACGGCGCGGCCGTGGTAGAGGAACAGCCGCCTGAAATCGACGATCTCCAGCCGCACCACGCTCAGCGGCTTCTGGTGCCGGCGCGCGTAGGCGATGTCCTGCTGCAGCCGCTCCAGGAAGCCCGACAGGTTGCCCAGCCCGGTCAGCGCGTCCACCGTGGCCTGCGCGTGCAGGCGGCGGGTGATGCGCTGGTTGTTCACGTGGGCGCGCGCACGCGCCAGCAGGTCCACGGTGGTGAACGGCTTGGTGATGAAATCGGTGGCACCCATGTCGAGGGCGCGCATGCGGGCGGCCTCGTCGTTCTCGGCGCCGGTGACCACGATCACCGGCAGCGCGGCCAGGCTGCCGTTGTCGGACGAACGAACGCGGCGCAGCAGGTCATAGCCGTCCACGTTGGGCATGTTGAGGTCGGTGAACATCACCTGGATGCTGGTGTCGTCGCCCAGCTGCGTCCACGCCTGCTCGCCGTCGTCGGCGGTGACGACGTCGAACTCGTCGCCCAGCATCTTGTGGGCGGCCTTGCGCATGAGCTTGGAATCATCCACGACCAGGATGCGGGCTTTCGCCACGGACTCGCCGTCCATCGTTGCCCCCCCTGAGGGCAGGATCATCGCCCCAATCTAGTCCAAGTCACGGGCTGCGCCTACCGATCCGGTCACAGATCGCGCCGGCCCCGGCCCCTTGGCCCGCCGGCGCCGGTTTCAAGGTGACAACCGGACGCCGTTGGGCGCATGGTTCATCCAGGCGCGTCTAGGATCGAACCAGCACTCTTCGAACCCCACCCAGCGAGGCCAGAACATGCAGATCCAGATCAACAGCGGTGAAAGCGTCATCGGCCGTGAAGCCCTGCACCGTCACACCCAGGGCGTGGTACAGGACGCCCTCGGGCGCTTCGCCGAGCACGTCACCCGCGTCGAGATCCACCTGAGCGACGTGAACGGCCAGAAGGCGGGCGACAACGACAAGCGCGTGCTGATGGAGGCCCGCATCGCCGGGCGCCAGCCGATCGCGGTCACCGACCAGGCCGGCAGCCTGCACCAGGCGATCGACGGCGCCACCCAGAAGCTCAAGCGCTCGCTCGACGGCGCGTTCGGCAAGATGGCCGACAAGCGCCGCATCCCGGCCCCGCCCCTGCCCGCCGCCCCGGCCCTGCCGGACGACGACGAGGCCTGAGGCCTCAGTCGCCTTCGGCGGCGGCTTCGCGGCCCTGCTGGCGGATGATGTTTTCCTGCCGGGCGTCCTCGATCGACATCAGGATGGCGTCGAGGTCCGCGCTGCCGTCGTCGAAGGTGAATTCGCCGGTGAGCGCGGTGTCCGGCCGCAGCTCGCCGCGCTCGTAGAGCAGCCACATCTCTTCACCGAAGTGGGTGGCCATCAGCTCGGGCGCGAAGCGCGCCAGGCTGGCGCGCAGGTTGTGCACGTCGCGAAGCAGCATGGCGCGGGCGGCGTTGTTGCCGGCCGCGCTCACCACCTGCGGGAAATCGATGATCACCGGGCCCTCGGGGGCCACCAGCACGTTGTACTCGGACAGGTCGCCGTGGATCAGGCCGATGCACAGCATGCGCACCACGTCGCGCATGAGTTCGTCGTGGAAACGCAGCGCCTGCGCGTGCTCCAGCTCCACTTCGCCCAGGCGCGGCGCACTGTGGCCGTCCTCGTCGGTCACCAGGGACATCAGCAGCACGCCGTGGTGGTAACCGTGCGGCCGCGGCACGCGCACGCCGGCTTCCACCAGCTGGTACAGGGCGTCGACCTCGGTGTTCTTCCAGGCCGTTTCCTGCTCGCGCTTGCCGAACTTGCTGGCCTTGCCGATGGCGCGGGCCTGCCGGCTGCCGCGCACCTTGCGGCCTTCCTGGTACTGCACGCGCGCCTGGAAGCTGCGCTGCGCCATGTCCTTGTAAACCTTCGCGCAGATGACTTCGCCGCCCGAGCGCACCACGTATACCGAGGCTTCCTTGCCGCTCTTGAGCGGCCGCAGCACGTCGTCGACCAGGCCATCGTCGACCAGCGGCTGCAGCCCGGGGGGAATCTTCATCGGTTCAGGTTTGCGCGTCGGGGGGAGCCGCATTATGGGGCATCGCCGGCCCGCCCCGCGTTCGGGGGGTGTATCCTGCCAGGGTCGGCGAAACCGCCGGCGCGTCCCGCCGTCCCGTTCAACGGGCCTCCGCTTCGCCCCTTCCCTGCGCCATTGCCCGCCCCGCGGGCCCGGCCCTCCTCGAAGCGAACCCATGAGCATCGTGTTCCGTGACGACGACCAACTCGTCGACCCCAACGTTTCCTGCGGCAGCTGCGCCGCGGTGTGCTGCCGGCTGACCGTCGTGCTGATGCCCGATGAAACCCAGCCCGCGCACCTGATGGACGTGGACGCGCGCGGCCTGGACGTGATGCGCCGCAGCGCCGACGGCTGGTGCGCCGGCCTGGACCGCACCACGATGAGCTGCGGCATCTACGAGACGCGCCCCAGCATCTGCCGCAAGTTCCACATGGGCGGCGCCTACTGCCGCGACGAGCGCAAGACCTACGCCGCCAAGGCCCGCAAGCCGATCCCGATCGTCGCGGTCGGCTGAGCCACGCGCCGCCTCAGGCGGCGGCCAGCCTGCGGCGCGGCGGCAGCGCGAAGCGGAAGATGCGCGCCAGCACGCCGCCGTACTGCTTCCAGAAACCACCGCTGTTGTAGTGCACGCCGTAGCGCGCGCAGATCTCGCGCACGCGTGGCGCCATCTGCGCATAGCGCGGCGCCGGCAGGTCCGGGAACAGGTGGTGTTCGATCTGGTGGCTCAGCTGCCCCGTCAGCAGGTGGAACAGCTTGCTGCCCTCGAGGTTGCTCGAACCCTGGATCTGGCGCAAGTACCACTGGCCCCGCGTCTCGCCCACCACTTCGCGCGGCGTGTAGGTCTGCACCTGTTCGGTGAAGTGGCCGCAGAAGATGATGGCGTTGGTCCACAGGTTCCGGATCAGGTTGGCGGCCAGGTTGCCCAGCAGCACCCGCGGCCACTGCCAGAACGCCAGCGCCGGGAACAGCACGTAGTCCTTGAACAGCTGGCGCCCGGCCTTGCGCAGGAACGGCCGCATGCGCTCGCGGAACTCGGCGCGCGGCATGCGCCCCTTCAGGAATCGGCCGATCTTGATGTCGTGCACCGCCACGCCCCACTGGAAATTCATCGCCAGCAGCGCGTACCACAGCGGCTGCAGCAGCGTGGCCTTCTTCCAGCGCTGCTGGTCGCTCAGGCGCAGCATGCCGTAGCCGAAGTCGTGGTCCTTGCCGATCACGTTGGTGTGGTCGTGGTGCTCGACGTTGTGCGAATGCCGCCAGTGGTCGCCGTCGCAGACGATGTCCCACTCGTAGGTGGCCGAGTGCAGCGACGGGTCGTTCATCCAGTCGTACTGGCCGTGCATGACGTTGTGGCCGATTTCCATGTTCTCGATGATCTTGGCCGTGGCCAGGCTGATCACGCCGGCGATCCAGCTGACCGGGCCCCAGCCGAACATCAGCAGGCCGCGGCCGGCGATGGCGCTGCCCTGCACCACGCCGCGCATGCGGCGGATGTGGCGGGCGTCGGTGTCGCCGACCTGGGCCAGGGTCTGCACGCGCAAGGCGTCGAGTTCGGCTTCGAAGGCGGCGAGTTCGGCGCCGTGCAGGCGGGTCTTGGTGGTCATGCGGTTCTCCCTTGGGTCACGGCGTGAGTTCGAGCGCGCTTTGCGGCGTGCTGATGCACAGCTGGATCAGTTCTTCGCCCGGCCCGGACACCTGGCCGGTGAGCTGGTTGAGCACCGTGCCGCTGAGCTTGCGGCACTGGCAGCTGCGGCAGATGCCGCGGCGGCAGCCGAAGCGCGGCTGCAGGCCGGCGGCTTCGGCGCCGTCGAGCAGCGTCTGGCCGCTGGCCACGTCGAAGGTCTGGCCCGACAGCGACACGGCGTGGTGCGCGGCGCCCGGCAGCACCGGCGCGGCACGGCGGCCGAAGCTTTCGCTGGTGAGGCGGTCCACCAGGCCCGCGTCGGCATGCATGGCCTCCACCATCGCCATGAAGCCGTCGGGGCCGCACAGCAGGGTTTCGCGCGAGGCCCAGTCCGGCACCAGCGAAGCGATGGCGGCGGCATCGAGGCGGCCGGCGTCGCACGAGGCGTGCGCATGGCGGCGCAGGCCGGGCAGGCGCGCCGCCAGCTCGTCGAGCTGCCAGGCGAACAGCAGGTCGCCCGGGCTCGAGGCCGACTGCACCAGCACCACGTCGCGGCGGCTGCCGGCGTTGGCCATCGCCATCAGCAGCGACATCATCGGCGTCATGCCGCTGCCGGCCGCCAGCATCAGCAGCGGCTGGTCGGCGCTGCGCGGCGCGAATGCGCCCTGCGCCCGGCCCAGGCGAACCACCTGGCCCGGCTGCAGCGCATGCGCGGCGGCGGACACCGCGCCGTTTTCCTTGCGCTTGATGGTCAGGCGCACCAGGCCATCGGGGCCCGGCGCGGACGAGAAGCTGAAGCAGCGGCCGTGGCGCGCGCCGTTGATGTCCAGCTCCAGCAGCGCGTGCTGGCCGGGCTGGAAGCCGCCGAAGCGGCGGTTGGGCTTGAGCCACAGGCTGCGCACGCCCGGCGCCTCGTCCACCACGCGCACCACCCGGGCCCGCGACTCCACCAGCGACCAGGCCGGGTTCACCGCGCTGGCCAGCCGGCTCCAGGCCTC
>JAPLSJ010000109.1 GCA_026398695.1 Arenimonas sp. | reverse complement strand
TGCGCGCAGGCCTGGTCGGGCGTGACGCCGGCCAGCTCGGCGCGCCGACGGCCGCGGAACGGGCCACCCGACGCGGTGAGCAGCAGGCGGCGCACGCCGCCGCGGCCGCCGTCCGCCGGCAGGCACTGGAAGATGGCGTTGTGTTCGCTGTCGATCGGCAGCACGGTGGCGCCGCCTTCGGCCACGGCCTGCGCCAGCAGGTCGCCGGCCAGCACCACCGATTCCTTGTTCGCCAGCAGCAGGCGCTTGCCGGCGCGCGCCGCGGCCAGCGTGGACGCCACGCCCGCGGCGCCGACGATGGCGGCGATGACGGTGTCGTTGGCCGGGTCGGCGGCTACTTCGCCCAGGGCCCCGGGCCCGGCCAGCGCGCGCGTGGGCAGGCCCAGGGCACGCAGGCCGTCGCGCAGCGCGGGATAGGCAGCCACGTCCGACACCACGGCTGAATCGGGACGGAACCGCGCGCACAGCGCCAGCAGCTCGTCCACCCTCGAATGCGCGCTCAGCGCGCCGATGCGGAAACGGTCGGGATGCCGCGCGACGACGTCCAGCGCCGAGCCGCCGATCGAGCCGGTGGCTCCCAGCAGCGCGATCGTCTTCAGAGGCCCAGCCATGCCTTGCCCACCACGAACACCGGCAGCGCGGCGAGCAGGCTGTCGAGGCGATCCATCAGGCCGCCGTGGCCGGGGAAGAGCGCGCCCGAATCCTTCACGCCCGAATGCCGCTTCATCAGGCTTTCGAACAGGTCGCCGACCACCGAGATGGCGGCGGTGACCAGGGTGAGCAGCGCCAGCGCGGGCAGTGCCGACCAGGACAGGCCAAGCAGCGGCAGCACCAGCACGCCCAGCAGCACGCTGGCGGCCAGGCCGCCGTAGACGCCTTCCCAGGTCTTGCCCGGGCTGATGCCGGGCGCCAGCTTGCGCTTGCCGAACTTCGAGCCGGTGAAGTACGCGCCGCTGTCGGCCGCCCACACCAGGGCCAGCGCGAACAGCGTCCAGCGCGCGCCCAGCGGGTCTTCCGAATGCAGCCAGCCCAGTGCGCACCAGGCCGGCACCACGCACAGGCTGCCGGCGAGCAGCTTGAAGCTGCGCGCCGCGTGGCTGTCGGCGGCGGCGAAGGCCGGGCGCGCCAGCCACACCAGCACGAAGCCCCACCACGCCACGCCCACCAGGCTGGCCACCTTCAGCGTGAACAGGCTGGGGCCGCCGCCCCACACCAGCGCCGCCATCAGCAGTGCGTTGGCGGTGAGGAACATCAGACGCGCCGGCTTTTCCTCCAGCCCGGCGAACGAAGTCCATTCCCACAGGCCGGCCAGCATCACCGCGGCGACAGCCGCCGCCAGCCACGGAGTGGGCAGGAACAGCACCGCAAGGATCGGCACGGGCGCCAGCAGGAGGGCGGTGGTGACGCGTTGCTTGCGGCTCATTCAGTGCTCCCGGCCACCTGGGCGCTGGTCAGGCCGAAGCGGCGCTCGCGGTCGGCGAAGGCGGCCAGGGCGGCGTCGAGTACCGACGCGTCCAGGTCCGGCCAAAGGGTTTCGGTGAACCACAGCTCGGTGTAGGCCAGCTGCCACAGCAGGAAGTTGCTGATGCGCAGGTCGCCGCCGGTGCGGATGAAAAGGTCGGGTTCGGGCAGGTCGGCCAGGCCCAGGCGCGAGTGCAGCATGGCCTCGTCGATGGTGGCCGGGTCGATGGCGCCGGCCGCCGCCTCGGTCGCCAGCTGGCGGCAGGCCTGGGCGATGTCCCAGCGGCCGCCGTAGCTGGCGGCGATGGTCAGCACCAGGCGCGTGTTGCCGCGGGTGAGCGTCTCGGCCACGGCCATGCGCGCGCGGATCGCCTCGGGGAAGCCCGGGCGGTCGCCGATGAAGGCCACGCGCACGCCGCGGCGGTGCAGTTCGTCCACTTCGGAATCGAGCATGCGCAGGAACAGCTTCATCAGCGCGCCGACTTCTTCCTGCGGGCGGTTCCAGTTTTCGCTGGAGAACGCGAACAGCGTCAGCGCCTCGATACCCTGGGCCAGGCAGTACTCGATGCAGACCTGCACCGCCTTCACCCCGGCGCGGTGCCCGAGCGTGCGCGGGCGCTGCCGGCGTTCGGCCCAGCGCCCGTTGCCATCCATGATGACCGCGAGGTGCCGGGGTTTTCGGGTGGCGGGAGAGGGCGACGACATGCCGGTGGCGAGGTTCAAACCGCCATCAGTTCCTGTTCCTTGGCGCGCACGACCTCGTCCACGTCCTTGACGTGCTTGTCGGTCAGCTTCTGGATGTCGTCCTCGCAGCGGTGCGCCTCGTCCTCGGTGACCTGCTTTTCCTTCAGGAGTTCCTTCACCTGCTGGATGGCGTCGCGGCGGATGTTGCGGATCGACACCTTGGACGTCTCGCCTTCGGCGTGCACGTGCTTGGAGAGTTCCTTGCGGCGCTCCTCGGTGAGCGGCGGCAGGTTGATGCGGATGGCGGTGCCGGCGGTGTTCGGGTTCAGGCCCAGGTCGGACGACAGGATGGCCTTTTCGATGGCCGAGACCATGCCCTTTTCCCAGGGCGTGATCAGCAGCGAGCGGGCGTCGGCGACCGACACGGTGGCCACCTGCGACAGCGGCATGTCCGAGCCGTAGTAGTTCACCCGCAGGTGGTCGACCAGGGCGGTGCTGGCGCGGCCCGTGCGCAGCTTGGTCAGCTCCTGGCGGAAGCCGTCCACGGTCTTGGTCATCCGGGTGGTGGCGTCTTTCTTGATCTCGTTAAGCATCGCGGGCTCCGCAGTGAATCCAGGCAATCGGTGATTATAGGGGCAGGGCGCGGGCGCCGCTCAGGCGGCGACCAGGGTGCCGAGGTCTTCGCCCCGGACGATGCGCATCAGGGCGCCGGGCTGCATCATGTCGTAGATGCGCAGGGGCACCTGGTTGTCGCGGCACAGGGCGAACGCGGCGGTGTCCATCACCTGCAGGTTGCGGCTGATGACGTCGTCGTAGGTGAGGCGGGTGAAGCGCTTGGCGCCCGGGTTCTTCTTCGGGTCGCTGTCGTAGATGCCGTCCACCTTGGTGGCCTTGAGCAGCAGGTCGGCGCCGATCTCGCTGGCGCGCAGGGCGGCGGCCGAATCGGTGGTGAAGAAGGGGTTGCCGGTGCCGGCGGCGAACAGGGCGATGCGGCCCTTTTCCATGTGGCGGATGGCGCGGCGGCGGATGTAGTCCTCGCACACTTCGTTGATCTTGATGGCGCTCATGACGCGGGCGAAGCCGCCCTGTTTCTCAAGCGCGTCGGCCATGGCCAGGGCGTTGATGACGGTGGCCAGCATGCCCATGTGGTCGCCGGTGACGCGGTCCATGCCCGCGGCCGCCAGGCCGGCGCCGCGGAAGATGTTGCCGCCGCCGATCACCAGGCCGATCTCGGCGCCCGCCTGCTGCACGGCGACGATCTCGGCGGCCAGGGCCTTGATCACCTCGGGGTCAATGCCGTAATCCACGTTCCCCATCAGGGCCTCGCCGGACAGCTTGAGCAGGATTCGGCGGTACTTGAGGGGGGTGGCGCTCATGGGACTCTCCGGGGGCAAGCAAACACCGGAATTCTAGCCGATCGAGGCTCCCCGCGTGATGCCGGTTTGCATTCCCCGCCTTTGCCTGAGGGCCTCGAGGCCCGGTGCTTCGCGCCCGGACGCGCACACCGCTGCCCCGCGGCAGCGCCATCCCACACACAAGGGGTTCGCCGCCCGCTCCTCGGAACGACGTCCCTGTCCACCGAGGAGCGGGTCGCTCTCGGGCATCCTGCCCTTCGCGACACTTGCCCATCCATGGGCGGCGCCGTTACGGCAT
>JAPLSJ010000100.1 GCA_026398695.1 Arenimonas sp. | reverse complement strand
CTTCGAGATCCGGAACATGGCGGACATCAAGGCGGCGCTCGAGGAGAGCAGCAAGACGATGTCTCTCCTGCTTGCGGCGATCGCGGCGATCTCGCTCCTCGTGGGCGGCATCGGGATCATGAACATCATGCTAGTCTCCGTGACGGAGCGAACGCGCGAGATCGGCCTTCGCAAGGCGGTCGGCGCCCGGCGCTTCGACATCCTGTCGCAATTCCTGGCGGAGGCGGCTGTGGTGACCGTGGTGGGCGGCGTGGCGGGGATAGCGCTAGGCTGGATCGTCACCACGGTGATGTCGGCCATAACCGGGTGGACGACATCGGTCTCCCTCTCATCGGTGCTGCTCGCCTTCTTCTTCTCCGGGTCGATCGGCGTGATCTTCGGCTTCTACCCGGCGCGCAAGGCCGCCCAGCTCGATCCCATCGAAGCGCTGCGCCACCAGGGTTAGACTTCAGCCACTTCCCGAGGACACCGCCGCCATGGTCCGTATTCCCCTGCTGCTTGCCCTCGGCCTGGCCACGTCGGCGGCCTTCGCCGGCGACACGCGCACCGCGCTGGTCATCCATGCCGGTGCCGGCGTGATCGAACGCAAGGCGCTGTCGGTGGATGACGAGCGCGCCGTGCGCAAGGACCTCAACCGCGCCCTGGATGCCGGCAACGCCGTGCTCGAGGACGGCGGCAGCGCGCTGGACGCGGTGACCGCCAGCATCGTGGTGCTGGAGGAATCGCCCTGGTTCAACGCCGGCAAGGGCGCCGTGTTCAACGCCGCCGGTGGCCACGAGCTCGACGCGTCGATCATGGAAGGCCACACGCGCCGTGCCGGCGCGGTGGCGGGCCTGACCACGGTGCGCAATCCGATCAGGCTGGCGCGCACGGTGATGGAGCATTCGCCGCACGTGATGATGGCCGGCGCCGGCGCCGAGGCCTTCGCCGACACGCGGCCCGAGATCAGCCGCGTGCGCCCGGACTGGTTCGACACCGATCGCCGCCGTGAACAGCTCGAGGAGGCACGCAGGCTCGAGAACGCCGGCCAGGCCGCCAAACCCAGCACCTACTTCGGCACGGTGGGCGCCGTGGCGCTGGACAAGCAGGGCCACATCGCCGCGGCCACGTCCACCGGCGGCATGACCAACAAGCGCTACGGCCGCGTCGGCGATGCGCCGATCATCGGCGCCGGCAACTGGGCCGACGATCGCTGCGGCGTGTCGGGCACCGGTTGGGGCGAGTTCTACATCCGCGCCGCGGTGGCGCACGACATCTGCGCCCGCGTCGCCTACCGCGGCGACTCGCTGGCGGCCGCCGCCGAGGCCGTGGTGAATGGCGAAGTGGTGAAGCTGGGCGGCAACGGTGGCGCCATCGCGCTCGACCGCGACGGCAACATCGCCATGCCTTTCAACACCAGCGGCATGTACCGCGCCTGGATCAAGCCCGACGGCAGCCGCGGCACCGCGATCTTCCGCGACGAGTGACCAGGCACCGCGCCGCCGCAGCCGCGCTGCTGCTGGCGCCGTGGCTGGCCGATGCGCAGGACGGCGCCAGTGCGGCGCAAGGCACCGCCGTGCTGGAACCGGTGAACGTCACCGCCACGCGCCGTGAGGCCAGCGTGTTCGACACGCCCGCCGCGGTGTCGGTGCGCGCGATGCCCGAGGCGTCGCCCGGCCTGAACCTGTCCGAAGCGCTGCAGGGCATTCCCGGCCTGCTGGTGCGCGACCGCCAGAACTACGCGCAGGACACCCAGCTGTCGATCCGCGGCTTCGGCACGCGCGCCAGCTTCGGCATCCGCGGGCTGCGGGTTTACGTGGACGACATCCCGGCCACCCAGCCCGACGGGCAGTCGCAGCTCTCGCACGCCAACCTGGCCAGTGCGCAGCGCGTGGAGGTGCTGCGCGGGCCGTTTTCGGCGCTGTACGGAAACTCTTCCGGCGGCGTGGTGCAGGTGTTCAGCGGCGACGGTGAGGCGCCCGGCGAAGCCGTGTTCGGCGCCGCCGCGGGCGAGGGCGGCGACTGGCGGGTGTCGGCGGGCCTGCGCAGCGCCTGGCGCGACGTGGGCGTCGTGGCCGGGCTGTCGACACTGCGCGCGGAGGGGTTCCGGCCGCAGTCGGCCGCCGAGCGGCGGTCG
Source organism: Arenimonas sp. (assembly GCA_026398695.1). Classification (GTDB taxonomy): domain Bacteria; phylum Pseudomonadota; class Gammaproteobacteria; order Xanthomonadales; family Xanthomonadaceae; genus Arenimonas. The sequence continues at coordinate 820 of JAPLSJ010000100.1, read as the reverse complement.
TTCAACGCGCGCCTGCACTGGCCGTTGGCCGGCGGCGGCACGACGCAGTCGCTGGTGCTGAACCATTTCGATTCGCCATTGGCGCAGGATCCGTTGGGCTTGAGCCGCGCGCAGTTCGACGCCGATCCCTTCCAGACCACGCCACAGGCCATCGCCTTCGACACCCGCAAGCGCGTGCGGCAATCGCAGATGGGCTGGACCGGGCAGCAGGCGCGGTCCGGCGGCGTCACGCTGCGCGCGCTGGCCTACGCGGGCACGCGCGCGATCGAGCAGTACCTGGCCATTCCCGTTGCGGTGCAGGCCAACCCGCTCAATTCCGGCGGCGTGGTCGGACTGGACAGCGACTTCGGCGGCGGCGAGCTGCGCGTGTCCGGCGACGCAACGCTCGCCGGCCGCGCGCTGGCGTGGACCGCCGGCGCCGGTTGGGAGGGCCTGGGCCAGCAGCGACGCGGCTACGAGAATTTCGTCGGCAGCCAGCTGGGCGTTCGCGGTGCGCTGCGCCGCGACGAGCGCAACCGCGTGGCTTCGTTCGACCAGTTCGCCCAGGCCGACTGGCGGCTGGCCGAACACTGGTCGCTGCTGGCCGGCCTGCGCCACAGCCGCGTGCGCTTCGACTCCGACGATCGCTACGTGACGGCCGGCAATCCCGACGACAGCGGCGCGGCGTCGTTCTCGCGCTGGACCCCGGTGGCGGCGCTGCAGTGGCGCGCCAGCCCGCACCTGAACCTGCACGCCAGCGTCGGCAGCGGCTTCGAGACGCCCACGCTGGTGGAGATGGCGTACCTGCAGTTCGGAAGATCGTGGTTTATGGTATTAGTGT
>JAPLSJ010000073.1 GCA_026398695.1 Arenimonas sp. | reverse complement strand
ACGGGGCCGCAATAGCGGCCCCGTGCTCCCTTCCCTTGCTTCGCGCCAGGATCAGCGCGCGGCTTCGGTCGCTCCTTCCAGCTTGGCCGGGGCCTTGCGGGGCGCGATCCAGAGGCGGGCCACGAACCAGGCCAGCGACAGCGCACCGACGCTGAAGATCGTGTCGCCGGGCACGCGCATCCAGACCAGCATCTCGATCAGCGGCTGCTGCATGAAGTCGGCCGAACGCGCGAACCAGTAGCCGTGGTCGATCGCCGCGATCAACTGCAGGATGCCGATCGGAAGCAGCGTGAACAGCGCCATGCACACCAGGCCGATGTTGAGCGACCAGAACGCCGTGCGCAGCGGGGCTTCGGGCCAGATCGCATCCGGCTTCAGTCCACGCAGGCAGAACAGCATCAGGCCGATGCCCAGCATGCCGTAAACACCGAACAGCGCCGTGTGGCCGTGCAGCGGGGTCAGGTTGAGGCCCTGCATGTAGTACAGCGGCAGCGGCGGGTTGATCAGGAAGCCGAACAGGCCGGCGCCCACCAGGTTCCAGAAGGCCACCGCCACGAAGAACAGGATCGGCCACTTGTAGCGCTGCATCCAGGGCGTGGCGTGGCCCAGCTTGAACGTGTGGTAGGCCTCGAAGCCCACGTACGCCAGCGGCACCACTTCCAGCGCCGAGAACGACGCACCCAGCGCGATCACCGCCACCGGCGTGCCGGTGAAGTACAGGTGGTGCAGGGTGCCCAGCACGCCGCCGGCCATGAACACGATGGTGGCGAACAGGGTGGCCACCGTGCCCGTCTTCACCTTGATCAGGCCCAGCTTGGTGAACAGGAAGGCGACCACCGCGACGGCGAAGACCTCGAAGAAGCCCTCCACCCACAGGTGCACCACCCACCAGCGCCAGTATTCGACCATCGACAGGTGCGTGTGCTCGCCCCACATCAGGCCGGCGCCGTAGAACAGGCCGATCGCGATGGTGGACAGGAACAGCAGCGTGGTGATCGAGCGCGATTCGCCGCCGGCGCGGATGGCCGGGACGAGGCAGCGACCCACCAGCGTCAGCCAGATGCCCAGGCCCGCGAACAGGAACCACTGCCAGAACCGGCCCATGTCCACGTATTCCCAGCCCTGGTGGCCCCACCAGAAGTTGTTGGCCAGGCCCAGCTTCTGCATCACCGCGAACCACTGGCCCGCGAACGAACCGACCACGATGATGATCAGGCACACCCACAGCACGTGCACGCCCAGGGCCTGGAACTTCGGCTCATGCCCGGAAATCGCCGGTCCGATGTACAGGCCCATGCCCAGCCAGGCCGTGGCGATCCACAGCACCGCCAACTGCGTATGCCAGGTGCGCGTCAGCGCGTAGGGAAGGTACTCGGCCAGCGAGAAGCCATAGGCTTCCTGTCCCTCCACCTGGTAATGGGCGGTGATCGCGCCCAGCAGGATCTGCACGAGGAAAAGCGCCATCACCACCCAGAAGTACTTCGCGGTGGCCTTCATCGAAGGCGTCACCACCACCGCGGCCAGCGGGTCGGTGGCCGGCAGCTGCAGCGGCGCTTCCTCGCGGCTGTGGTTGACGGCGTAGTGCCAGCCCAGCAGCGCGATGCCCGCGATCAGGAACAGCACGCTGAACACCGTCCACAGGAACAGGTTCGCGGGCGGCGTATTGCCCACCAGCGGCTCGTGCGGCCAGTTGTTGGTGTAGGTGATGTCCTTGCCCGGGCGCTGGGTGACCGCCGACCAGGCAGTCCACCAGTAGAAAGCCGTCATCGCGCGGCGGTGGCCGGCGTCGGCGACGGTGTTGTTCTTCATTGCGTACTGTTCGCGCAGTTCGGCCGTGGCGGGGTCGTTGCCCAGCAGGCTCTGGTAGTGCGCCGAGACGTTGGCGATGGCCATGGCGCGCTCGTCGTCGATCACCACCGAGCGCGTCTGCGGGTCGAAGGTGTTCGGACGCATCATCGCCTGCAGGCGGGCCGACAGCGCGGCCTGTTCAGGGGCGCCCAGCGCGGCGTAGTTGGCCACCTGGTGGTCGCGGCGCGCCCACTGGTCGAGGATGTCCACGGCCTCGCGGTGCAGCCAGTCCGCGGTCCAGTCCGGCGCCACGTAGCTGCCGTGGCCCCAGATCGAGCCCAGCTGCTGGCCGCCGGTGGACTGCCAGACCTGACGCCCGGTTTCGATGTCGGCGCGGGTGAAGACCACCTGGCCGCTGCGGGTGACCACCTGCTCGGGCATCGGTGGCATCTCCCGGTGGATCTCGCCGCCGACCCAAAGCAGGACGGAAAACGAGACGCCGAGCAAGATCGCGAGTGCGATCCATAGCTTGCGTGTACTGTTCATGACAACTCTCCGGTTCAGGATGTCGTCATGCTCGGCGCGTGGCATGCGTGTGTCCCTGACCCAGGTCAAGCCAGGAAAACCATTTGTGGGAGGGCCTTCAGGCCCGAGGCTTTTTGGCGAAGGGCTTCGGGCCTGAAGGCCCTCCTACCCTGGGGCGGGCTCAGTGGCGCAGGACGTTGAGCGCCAGTGCCTCGATGCGCGCCATGTCGAGGACTTCCAGTTCGCGTCGGTCAACGCGCACCAGGCCGTCGTCCTGCAGGCGCTTGAGTACGCGGCTCACCGTTTCCGGCGCCAGGCGCAGGTAGTTGGCGATGTCGGTGCGGGTCATGGTGAGGTGCAGGCGCGTGGACGAGAAGCCCCGGCGCGCGAAGCGCCGAGACAGTGCCACCAGGAAGGCGGCCATGCGCTCGTCGGCAGTGAAGTCCCCGGCCAGCAGCGAGGCCTTGCCGATGTCCTCGCTCAGCAGCCGGAACAGCTGCGCCTGCAGGCCCGGCATGCGGGTGGCCAGCATGGCCATCTTCGGGAACGAGAACCGGCACAGCATCACCGTGTCCAGCGCCACCGCGTTGCAGGGGTAGCGCGACTGGCTGATGGCGTTCAGGCCGATGATCTCGCCGGGCAGGTGGAAGCCCAGCACCTGTTCGTGGCCGGCCGCGTCGAGTACGTAGGTCTTGACGGTGCCGGCGCGCACGGCGGCGATAGCGTTGAACTCATCGCCCTCGCGGAAGATGTGCTCGCCTTCGCGGAACGGGCCCACGTGCTCCACCAGCACGTGAAGGTCCATCAACGCGGACTTGTCGTAGCCCTGGGACAGGCAGGCGTCTGAAAAGGCGCAGGTGCTGCAGAAATGCAGCTGGTCGCCGTCGTCGGCGGCGGCGGGGGACGGCAGCGGGCGCCGGCGGGACGCGGGACTCAGGGCGCCCACCGCTGTGTGGGGCTCAGATGGCCTTGGAGAACCGCGCGGGCTCGGACTGGGGCTGCTGGAGGTAACGGTCGAAACATGCCGCAATGATACGCAGCAAGAGGCGGCCGCGCGAGGTCACCCTGAGGCCCCGCAGGCTGCGTTCGACCAGGCCGTCGGCCTCCAGGGGCCGGAGCCGGGCCAGGTCGTCCCGGAAGTAGTCCTCGAACTCGATTTCGTGGCGCTGCTCGAGGGCGGCGAAGTCGACTTCGCCGTGGCACATCAGCTGCTGGATCAGGTCGGCCCGCAGCACGTCGTCGGCGTCCAGTGACATGCCGCGCCAGGTCGGCAGGCGGCCGTTGTCGATGGCGATTTCCCAGGACGGCAGGTCGCGCGGGTTCTGGCTGTAGGTGTCGCCGATGTGGCTGATCGAGCTCACGCCCAGGCCGATCAGGTCGCAGTCGGCGTGGGTGGTGTAGCCCATGAAGTTGCGGTGCAGGTGGCCCTGCTCCTGGGCCTTGGCCAGGTCGTCGCCCGGCAGTGCGAAGTGGTCCATGCCGATGTACTGGTAGCCCGCGGCCGACAGCTTCTCGATGGCAAGCTGCAGCAGGCCCAGCTTTTCCTCGGCGCTGGGCAGTTCGGCCTCGTTGATGCGCTGCTGGGGGCGGAACAGCTGCGGCATGTGCGCATAGCTGTAAACGGCCAGGCGGTCGGGACGGGTGGCGATCATGGTGTCGAGGGTCTTGCCGAAGCCTTCGCGCGTCTGGCGCGGCAGGCCGTAGATCAGGTCCACGTTCACCGAGCGGAAGCCGTTCTTGCGGCAGGCGTCAATGACGGCCTGGGTTTCCTCGACGGTCTGGATGCGGTTCACCGCCTCCTGCACCGCCGGGTCGAAGTCCTGCACGCCGAGGCTGGCGCGGTTGAAGCCCATGAAGGCCAGGGCCTCGATGTCGCCCTTGCTGATGCAGCGCGGGTCGATCTCGATGGAGAAGTCGCGCGCCGGGCTCTGGCTGAAATGGAAGTGGCGGCTCAGGGTTTCCAGCAGCTCGCCGATCTGGCCGGGCGTGAGGAAGTTGGGCGTGCCGCCACCCAGGTGCACCTGCATCACGTCGCGGTCGCGGTCGAACAGCGGGCCCAGCATCGACGCCTCGCGCACCAGGCGCTGCAGGTAGGTGTCGGCCCGGGAGTGGTCGCGGGTGATGATGCGGTTGCAGCCGCAGTAGAAGCACGGGCTGAAGCAGAAGGGCACGTGTACGTATAGCGAGAGGCGGCGCGGGATGGGGTCGTCGTTGCTCAGCTGGGCGGCGTGGCGGAACTGCGCCTCGCCGAAGCCGGAGTGGAATTGCGGCGCGGTCGGGTAGGAGGTGTACCGCGGACCGGGGCGGTCGTAGCGGCGCAGCAGCTCGGCATCGAAGGGAGGAATGGCAGTCATGGCGGAAAGGCTAAATGCCTCCCGTCGGTTCGTCCTTGACGCCGGTCAAGTGGGGCGGGGTGTCAGATCCACTTGGCGCGGCGCAGCACGACGAACAGCCCGGCCACGATCGCCACCGTGACGCCCACCAGGGCCAGGTAGCTGTAGCGGCCGGCGAGCTCGGGCATGTGCTTGAAATTCATGCCATACCAGCTGGCGACCAGCGTGGGCGCGGCCAGCAGGCCGGCCCAGCCGGCCAGGCGCTTGACCACCTCGCCCTGGGCCACGGTCACCAGTGCCAGGTTCACGGACATGGCGGCGGTGAGCATTTCGCGCAGGGTGTCGGTGGCGTCGTTCACGCGCAGCGTGTGGTCGAACACGTCGCGGAAATACAGCCGCATCTCTTCGCCCACCAGGCCCGTGTGCACGCGGGTGAGCTGGCCGGTGATGTCCTGCATGGGCGCCACGGCCAGCCGCAGGCGGGTGAGTTCGCGCTTGAGCTCGTAGAGCTTGATGACGGTGCCGCGGCTGAAGCTTTCGGCGAAGATGTCCTGCTCGAGTTCGTTGAGCTTCTCGCGGAACTCATCGACGATCGGCAGGTAGTTGTCGACGATGAAGTCGAGCACGGCGTACAGGCCATAGCTCGGGCCCATGGCCAGCAGCTCGGGCTCACGCTCGCAGCGGCTGCGCACCGGTGCGTAGGACAGGGAGGCGCCGTGGCGCACGGTGAGCAGGTAGCGCGCGCCCATGAATACGTGGGTTTCGCCGAAGGCCACCTGGCCCTTCACGCCCTGGGCGGTGTGCACGGCGATGAACAGGGAGTTGCCGTAGGCCTCGATCTTGGGGCGCTGGTGGGCGTGGTGGGCGTCCTCCACGGCCAGGTCGTGCAGGTCGAATTCATCCTGCAGCTGGTCGAGCAGGATTTCGTCCGGCTCATGCAGGCCGACCCACACCCAGCTGCCGTCGTCCACCGCCAGTACGTCGCTCACCTGTTCCAGCGAGATCTCGCGGCGTTTGCCTTCGCGCGTGTAGGCGGCGCAGTTCACCACGCTGGCGGGTGCAATCGGCGGAATGGGCGGCAGGGCTTCGTTCATCGGCACATCATCGGCCGAGCCGAGCGCCCGGGGCAAGCGCTCAGCGCGGTGGGTCGAAACTGCGCAGCAGGGCCCAGTGCAGCGGCAGGAGCAGCAGCACCCATTCGACGTTTTCCTGCACCACGAACGGCAGGAACTTGAGGAAGCCGGCCAGCGCGGCGCTGCCGGCAACGGCCCAGAGCAGCCAGCGGAAGCGCTGCGACGGCTCGCGGCCGCGCAGCTTCGCCCAGGCGCCGGGCAGCAGGAACAGGCTCAGCGGGCTGAGCAGCAGCAGGTTCTGGTTGCCGTGGCCGGCCACGTGCTCGGTCGCCAGCCAGATCAGGGCCATCACCGTGCCGGCGACGCCGGCAACGGTCCAGAAAAGCAGGGCGCCGGCCGCCAGTGCGCGCGGCGCGCGGCGCGCCGACCACAGGGCCAGGCCGGCCAGCACCAGCCCGGCGAAGAAGGCACCGGTGCGCAGCCGCGGCGCTTCGGCCGGCGCGGGGGCCACCCGGTGCGGCAGCAGGACCTGTTCGCTGGCCACCAGCGGACGGCCGTCGGCCAGCTTCACTTCGCGCAGTGCGTCGCGCAGGCGCATCGGGATGAACGACTCGTCCCAGCGCGACAGGGGCCGGTCGGCGAATCCGCCCAGGCCCAGGTGGAAGCCCAGCGCCATCCACGGCGCGGGCGAGGCCAGGCGCACCGATTCACTGCGGTAGGTATTGCCCTGCGAGCGGCCCGACAGCTGGGGCTGCAGGGCGCCGCCCAGCGCCACGTCGATGGCGTCGCGGACCTTGGTGGAGCAGTTGCTGGTGTAGTAGTCGTAGCGGTACTGCGCGTTTTCGGGGCGGGCGTTTTCGGCCAGCGCCGCGGCGAGCGCGGTGGCCGCTTCCGGCGTGAGCTCGAGCCACTGCACGCCGACGCCGCGGCCGGTCTGCGCGTAGCGCGCCAGGTCGTCGTCCAGCGGCAGCGCCACCAGCCAGTACTTCATGTGGCCGCGGACGAAGTTGCCGAAGAAGTCCGGCTCGTCCATGTCGAAGTAGCCGAAGTTGTAGGACGTGGCCGTGCCGGCGGAGTCGTCCTGCACCAGCAGCGCGTTGTGGCCGAAGCGCTCGAAGAAGATGCCGCCCGGCTCCATCGTCACCACGCCGATGCGCGGCGCGGCGGCGGCCAGCGCCGGGGCCAGCAGCAGGGCCAGCCACAGCAGGAGGGCGAAGGCGCCGCGCCGATCAGTCGGGCGCATGCACGCTCAGCACGAAGGTGTGCACGCGGCGCGCGTCGGCCCGGCCGACGCGGAAGTGGAAGCGGCCCAGGGACAGCTCCTCGCCCGCCTCCGGCAGGTGGCCGATGGCCGAGGTGACCAGGCCGCCGATGGTGTCGTATTCGTCGTCGTCGAAGTCGGCGCCAAACTGGTCGTTGAAATCGGCGATCGGCGTCAATGCGTCCACCATGAACTGGCCGTCGGACTGGGCGGCGATCAGCTTGGCCTCGTCGGCGTCGTCGTGCTCGTCGTCGATTTCGCCGACGATCTGCTCCAGCACGTCCTCGATGGTGACCAGGCCGGCCACGCCGCCGTGTTCGTCCACCACGATGGCCATGTGGTTGCGCGAGAGCCGGAACTCCTTCAGCAGCACGTTCAGGCGCTTGGATTCGGGGATCAGCACCGCCGGGCGCAGCAGTTCGCGCACCGTGGACGGGCCGCCGTCGGCCACCATGCCGCGCAGCAGGTCCTTGGCCAGCAGGATGCCGAGGATCTGGTCGCGGTCTTCGCCGTGGACCGGGAAGCGCGAGTGGCCGGACTCGACCACCATCTTCATCAGGTCCAGGAACTTCGAGTCCAGCGGCAGGGACACCATCTGGGAACGCGGCACCATGATGTCGCCCACCTGCTGCTCGGACACCGAGAGGGCGCCCTCGAGCATCTTCAGGGTGTCGGGCGTGACCAGGCCGTTGGCCTGGGCGTCGCGCAGGATTTCGACCAGGTCTTCCCGGGTCTGGGGTTCGCCGGAAAAGGCCAGGCTCAGGCGTTCAAGCCAGGAGCGGCGTTCCGGCGGGCTACTAGGGGAATCTTCGGACATCTCGGTAAGGCAGGCGCCAACGGGGGCGGGCCCCGGATTGTAACCCCACCACGGGAGCGGAAGACGAAAACATACCAGGTACATTTTCAGTCTCAATGAGACTGAAAATGTACCTGGTATGTTTTCTTCAGTAGGGGTCGGGGAGGCCCAGTTTGGCCAGGATGTCGCGCTCGAGCTGTTCCATGGCCTCGGCCTCGCGCTCGTCCTCGTGGTCCAGGCCCAGCAGGTGCAGCACGCCGTGCACCGTGAGGTGGGCGTAGTGCGCGGCCAGGGGCTTGCCCTGTTCCAGGGCCTCCTTGGCCACCACGGGGGCGCAGATCACCAGGTCGCCCAGCAGGGGCAGCACCACGCCCGGGGGCAGCTCCACCGGGAAGCTCAGCACGTTGGTGGCGTAGTCCTTGCCGCGGTAGTGCCGGTTCAGGGCCCGGCCCTCCTTGGCGTCCACCAGCCGGATGGCCAGGTCGGCGCGCTTGATGCGGCCCTGGGCGGCCGCGGCGGCCCAGCGGCGGAAACTCACCGCGGCCGGCAGGCCGGCGCGGGGCAGGCCGTAGCTCACGCTCACATCCAGTTGCACGGGACCCTGGGTCATTCCTGCGACTCCTTGCCGTCCCGGGCATCGTATGCCCGCACGATGCGCGCCACCAGCGGATGCCGCACCACGTCGTGGGCGGTGAAGAAGGTGAAGCTGATGCCCTCCACCCCGCGCAGCACGTCGATGGCGTCGCGCAGGCCCGACTTCTGGTGCTTGGGCAGGTCGATCTGGCTCAGGTCGCCGGTGATGACGGCCGTGCTGCCGAAGCCGATGCGGGTCAGGAACATCTTCATCTGCTCGACCGAGGTGTTCTGCGCCTCGTCCAGGATCACGTAGGCGTCGTTGAGCGTGCGGCCGCGCATGTAGGCCAGCGGCGCGATCTCGATGACGTTGCGCTCGAGCAGCTTGGCCACCTTCTCCACGCCCAGCATTTCATACAGCGCGTCGTAGAGCGGGCGCAGGTAGGGGTCGACCTTCTGGCTCAGGTCGCCGGGCAGGAAGCCGAGCTTTTCGCCGGCTTCCACCGCCGGGCGCACCAGCAGCAGGCGCTGCACGCGCGATTCATTCAGCGCCTCGACCGCGCTGGCCACGGCCAGGAAAGTCTTGCCGGTACCGGCCGGTCCGATGCCGAAGTTGATGTCGTGGGTGGTGATGGCGTGCAGGTACTTGGCCTGGTTGGCGCCGCGGCCGCGCACGGTGCCGCGCTTGACCTTGATGGCCACGTCCTGCGGCTCGTAACCGTCCACCACGCGCTCGAGGTGGGCGCTGCCCAGGTGGTTGTGGATGGCGTGGGCGTCGAGCGTCTCGGTGGCGGCCTCTTCGTAAAGTGCGTGCAGCAGCTTTTCCGCGGCGGCGGCGGCCTTGGCTTCGCCGGTCACGCGGAACACGTGGCCGCGGTTGGCGATCTCCACGCCCAGCCGCAGCTCCATCTGGCGCAGGTGCTCGTCGAAGGCGCCGCACAGGTTGGCCAGGCGTTCGTTGTCCTCGGGTTCCAGGACGAAATCGCGGTGATGGGGCTTGCTCATGCGGCGACGCCTTCGCGGGTGAGGATTTCGCCGCGCAGCGAATTGGCGCGGGCCTCGGTGATGCGCACGTCCACGAACCGGCCCACCAGCCGCGGCTGCCCGGGGAAGTTCACGTTGCGCATGTTTTCCGTCTTGCCGGTGAGCTCGTGCGGGTCGCGGGCGCTGGGGCCTTCCACCAGCACGCGCTGCACGGTGCCCACCATGGCCTCGGAAATGCGCCGCGCGCTGTCGTTGATGGCGGCCTGCAGCCGGCGCAGGCGCGCATTGGCGACATCGGCCGGCACCTCGTCGTGCAGGTTGGCGGCGGGCGTGCCCGGACGGCGCGAGTAGGCGAAGGAGAAACTCTGGTCGAACCCGATCTCGTCCACCAGCTTCATCGTGGCCTCGAAATCGCGGTCGGTTTCGCCCGGGAAGCCGACGATGAAGTCCGAGCTGATGGAAATGCCCGGCTTGGCCTCGCGGATGCGGCGGATCTTCGCCTTGTACTCCAGCACCGTGTGGCCGCGCTTCATCGCCGCCAGGATGCGGTCCGAGCCCGACTGCACCGGCAGGTGCAGGAAGCTGGCCAGCTGCGGGATGTCGCGGTGCGCCTCCACCAGCGCGTCGCTGAACTCCACCGGGTGCGAGGTGGTGTAGCGGATGCGCTGCACGCCCTCGAGCTGGGCCACCGCGCGCAGCAGGAAGGCCAGGTCGGCCACGTCGCCGTCGGCCATCGGGCCGCGGTAGGCGTTGACGTTCTGGCCCAGCAGGTGCACTTCGCTGACGCCCTGGGCCACCAGGCTGGCCACTTCCACCAGCACGTCGTCCAGCGGCCGCGACACTTCCTCGCCGCGCGTGTAGGGCACCACGCAGAACGAGCAGTACTTGCTGCAGCCCTCGATCACCGACACGAAGGCGCTGGCGCCCTCGGCGCGCGGCTCGGGCATGCGGTCGAACTTCTCCACCTCGGGGAAGCTGATGTCCACCTGGGGCCGGCCGGACGCGCGCGCGGCGTCGATCATGCCGGGCAGCCGGTGCAGGGTCTGGGGGCCGAACACCAGGTCCACCCAGGGCGCGCGCTTGAGCAGGGCCTCGCCCTCCTGGCTGGCCACGCAGCCGCCGACGCCGATCAGCACCGGCTTGTCGCGCTTGAGGTGCTTCCACTTGCCGATCAGCGAGAACATCTTGTCCTCGGCGCGCTCGCGGATGGAGCAGGTGTTGACCAGGATGACGTCGGCCTCGGCTTCCACCGAGGTGAGCTCCAGGCCGTGCTCGGCGCCCAGCACGTCGGCGATGCGGGCCGAGTCGTACTCGTTCATCTGGCAGCCGTGGGTCTTGATGAAGAGCTTGCCCTTGGCGGGCGAGTTCACGGGCATGGCGGCGGTTAATCCGTTCCGTGGGGGGCGCCATTGTAGCGCCGGTGCTTGGCAACGGGCCCGGCTTGGAGTAAACCTCGCGGCAATGTTCCCCGTCCGCCTGCTGACACTGGCCTGCCTGGTCCTCGCCGCTTCGCCGGCCGGGGCGGGCACGCTTTACAAGTGCACCGGGGCCGACGGCATTCCCAACTATTCGGGCAGCAAGGTGGCGGGCGCCAGCTGCAAGGTCGTTTCCACCTATACCCCGGCCGATTCCCGGCCGCGCGGGCCGGCACCCGCCCCGGCGGCCACCGCGGCGTCCGGCGGGGCCGGTGGCCAGTCCGGCACCCCGCGCGCCACGCCCGCCGCCGCGCGCGTGCAGTTCCGCACGGCCTCGGCCGGCCAAGCCCTGCCGGCGGTGAAGGCCGGCAGCGGCGCCAAGGTCACGCGGGGCGCCATGTACAAGTACGAGCGCGACGGCATCGTCCACTACACCAACGTCCGGCCCGGCGGCGACGCGGGCGCCAAGATGTTGTTCAGCTACGTCGAGACCTGCTACGCCTGCGGGCTGCTGCCCGGCGTGGACTTCTCCTCGGTGCGCCTCAACACCGAGGCCTACGCGGCCGAGGTGCGGGCGGCCGCGCTGGAGTTCGGGGTGGAGGAGGCCGTGGTCCGGGCCATCATCCACGCCGAATCGGCGTTCCGGCCCAACGCGGTCTCCCATGCCGGGGCCCAGGGCCTGATGCAGCTGATCCCGGCCACGGCCAGCCGTTTCGGGGTCGGCGACGTGTTCGACCCCAACCAGAACATCCGCGGCGGGGTGCAGTACCTGGCCTGGCTGCTCAAGCGCTTCAACAACGACCTGACCCTGGCCGCGGCGGGCTACAACGCCGGCGAGGGCGCCGTGGACCGCCACGGGGGCGTGCCGCCCTACGCCGAGACCCAGCGTTACGTCGTGCGGGTCGGCCAGCTGGCCGAACGCTACCGCGGGGCCCTGTCGGCCCAGTGAGCCGTCCGGTGGCGTTGTCGCTGCCTCGGTCCCTCCGCTACAATTGCGCGTCTTTGCAGGGCCAGCCGGTCCTGCATCTCGTTTTTCAGCCACTTAGCAAGTATTTCGGAGAGCCTGATGGCTAACGAAGAGGTCAACACAGGCCGCCGCCGCTTCCTGACCGCCACCACCGCCGTGGTTGGCGCGGTGGGCGTGGTCGGCGTCGCGGTGCCGTTCATCAGCACCTGGAAGCCCAGTGCCCGCGCCCAGGTGGCCGGTGCGCCGGTCTCCGTGGACATCAGCAAGATCGACGGCGAGCCCGGCATGCGCATGATCGTGCAGTGGCGCGGCAAGCCGGTCTGGATCTTCAAGCGCTCCCAGGAACAGCTGGCCGCGCTGCCGACCCTCAACGACCGCCTGCGCGACCCGGCGTCCGAGAATGCCGACCAGACCCCGGCCTTCGCCAAGAACGAGTCCCGGGCCATCAAGCCCGAGCTGGCGGTGATCGTCGGCATCTGCACCCACCTGGGCTGCTCGCCGTCCTACATCCCCGAGCTGCAGCCGCAGGCGTTCGATTCGGAGTGGCAGGGTGGCTTCTACTGCCCGTGCCACAACTCGCGCTTCGACCTCGCCGGCCGCGTGTTCCAGGGCGTACCCGCCCCGTCGAACCTCGAGGTGCCGCCCTACCACTTCGTTGACGACACCCACCTTATCGTCGGTGTCGCCCCTGAAGGAGCCGTCTGATGGCCAATCTCATCGCCCGCAAGGCCGAAAGCCTCATCGTCTGGTTCAATGACCGCACGCCCGGCCTGGTGCCGGCGTACAAGAAGCACATGTCGGAGTACTACGCTCCGAAGAACTTCAACTTCTGGTACTACTTCGGTTCGCTGGCGATGCTGGTGCTGGTCAACCAGATCGTCACCGGCATCTTCCTGACGATGCACTACAAGCCGAGCGCCACCGAGGCCTTCGCCTCGGTCGAGTACATCATGCGCGACGTGGAGTGGGGCTGGCTCATCCGCTACATGCACAGCACCGGCGCGTCGCTGTTCTTCGTCGTGGTGTACCTGCACATGTTCCGCGGCCTGATCTACGGCTCGTACCAGAAGCCGCGCGAGCTGGTCTGGGTGCTGGGCATGATGATCTTCCTGGTGCTGATGGCCGAAGCCTTCATGGGCTACGTGCTGCCGTGGGGCCAGATGTCGTACTGGGGCGCGCAGGTCATCATCAACCTGTTCGGCGCCATCCCGGTGGTCGGCAACGGCCTCACCGAGTGGATCCGCGGTGACTACCTGGTCGCCGACGCCACCCTGAACCGCTTCTTCGCCCTGCACGTGATCGCGCTGCCGCTGGTGCTGCTGCTGCTGGTCGTTCTGCACCTGGGCGCCCTGCACGAAGTCGGCTCCAACAACCCCGACGGCGTGGACATCAAGAAGGTCAAGGACAAGGAAACCGGCAAGCCCAAGGACGGCATCCCCTTCCACCCGTACTACACGGTGAAGGACCTGTTCGGCGCCGGCTTCTTCCTGATCCTGTTCGCCTTCATCGTGTTCTTCGCGCCCACCATGGGCGGCTGGTTCCTGGAGTGGGACAACTTCATCGAGGCCGATCCGCTGGTGACCCCGGCGCACATCAAGCCGGTGTGGTACTTCACCCCCTACTACGCGATGCTGCGCGCCATCCCCGACAAGCTGTTGGGCGTGATCGTGATGGGCGGCGCCACCCTGATCCTGTTCGCGCTGCCGTGGCTGGACCGCTGCAAGGTCAGGTCCATCCGCTACCGCCCGATGCTGCACAAGATCCTGGTCGCCATCTTCGCGGTGTCCTTCGTGATCCTGGGCTGGCTGGGCGCGCAGTCGGGTTCCGACGCACAGAAGCTGGTGGCCCAGATCCTGACCACCTACTACTTCGCCTTCTTCCTCCTGATGCCCTTCTGGTCCGCGATGGGCCAGACCAAGGACGTTCCCGAGCGGGTGACCACGCATGACTAAGCTGCGCTTCTTCGCCCTCCTGCTGGCGTTCGCGCCGGCCCTCGGCCTCGCGGCCGGCGCCGGCCCGCACCTGGAGCCGTCGGGCACCGACCTGAGCGACAAGGCCTCGCTGCAGCGCGGCGCCGGCCTGTTCATGAACTACTGCTCGGGCTGCCACGCGCTTTCCCTGCACCGGTACTCGCGCATCGCCGACGACCTGGACCTGGACCCGGCCGTGGTCGAAGCCAACCTCATCCAGGGCGACGCCAAGATCGGCGAGAACATCAACACCGGCATCGCCGCCGGCGACGGCAGCGCCTGGTTCGGCAAGGCCCCGCCCGACCTGAGCCTGACCGCCCGCGCCCGCCTCGGCGGCCCGGACTGGATCTACGGCTACCTCAAGGGTTTCTACGTGGACGAGACCCGGCCCATGGGCTGGAACAACACCGTCTTCCCGGGTGCCTCGATGCCGCACGTGCTCTGGGAGATGCAGGGCATCCAGCGCCCGGTCTACGAGCAGGGCGCCGACGGCCAGCCGCACGTGGCCAAGCTGGAAATGGCCAAGCCGGGCCGGCTGGACGCCAAGCAGTACGACCAGGTGGCCCGCGACATCAGCGCCTTCATGCAGTACGTGGCCGAGCCGGCCGCGCTCAAGCGCGAATCGGTGGGCGTGTGGGTGGTGCTGTTCCTGGCCTTCTTCACCTTCATCGCCTACCTGCTCAAGCTTGAGTACTGGCGCGACGTGCACTGACCCCTTCGGGCCAGGTCACCTCCGCGAGGCCGCCTTCGGGCGGCCTCGTGCGTTTCCGGCCACCGGGCAGGGCGGGGTCCCGGCGGGGTGACGGCTTGCGGCGGACCGGGGGTTTCGGGCAGGGTTAGGGCTTCCGGTGATCGCCAGCAGGGGCTTGCGGCGCCGCGAGAGGGAAACCCGATGGCTGCCAGTCCGCGCATCCGCAACGCCCTGACGCTGTTCTCCGCCCGTGATTGCGTGGTTTGCCACCGCGTCCGGCTGGTGCTGGCCGCCAAGGGCGTCACCTATGAGTTGGTCCCGGTGGATCCCGGCAACCCGCCCGAGGACCTGGTGGACCTCAATCCCTTCCATTCCGTGCCCACCCTGGTGGACCGGGACCTGGTGCTCTACGGCGCCTCGGTGGTGTCCGAGTACCTCGACGAGCGCTACCCGCACCCGCCGCTGATGCCCGTGGACCCGCTGTCCCGCGCCCGCCTGCGCCTGGCCATGCTGCACCTGGAGCGTGACTGGGTGCCGCAGGTGCAGGCCATCCAGAACGGCAGCAAGGCCCATGCCGACGCCGCCCGCAAGCGCCTGAAGGAGCTGCTGGTGGCCTCGCTGCCGCTGTTCAAGGCCTCCAAGTTCTTCCTGAACCCGGAAATGAGCCTGGCCGACTGCGCCATCGCCCCGATCATCTGGCGCCTGCCGGCCCTGGGCATCGTGCTGCCCAAGGACGCCAAGCTGATCGAGGACTACGGCATGCGGATCTTCCGCAACCCGGCCTACCTGCGCAGCCTCACCCCTGAAGAGAAAGCGCTGCGCGAGCTGCCGCCGTGAACGACGAGGTGGCCGCGATGACGTCCAACCGCCCGTACCTGCTGCGGGCGTTGAACGAATGGATCAACGACAACGGCATGACGCCCTACCTGCTCGTGGACGCTGCGCGCGAAGGCGTGCAGGTGCCTGCGTCGGTGGTCAAGGACGGCCGCGTGGTGCTCAACATCGCCCCGCGCGCCGTCGCGCACCTGGCCATGGACAACCGGGAGGTGCGCTTCATGGCCCGCTTCGGTGGCGTCAGCCAGTCGGTGGTGGTGCCGGTGCTGGCGGTGATGGCGATCTACGCCCAGGAAACCGGGCAGGGCATGATGCTGCCCGAGGACGGCGCGATGCTGCCCGACGACTCACCCGATCCCGCGCCCGGCCCCGAGGCCGGCGGCGACGCGCCCAAGCGCAGCCACCTGCGGGTCATCAAGTAGCGCGAGCCCGGCTCAGGACTGGGCCGGCTCCAGCGGCATCGGCCCGACCACCGACCGCAGGCGCTGGCCGTGCAGGACGATGCGGCCGGCACGGCGGTCGTCGCCCCCGGTGGAGTATTCGAAGCCGAAGTGGCGCTCCAGCCCGATCCAGCCGTCGCTGCCGCGGCTGAGCCGCAGCGTTACCAGGTGCACGCTCTGGTCGAGCCATTGCACGCCCGCGCGGGCGCAGGCGGCCTGGCCGACGCGGGTGGCGATTTCAGCGGCGCCGCGCCCGGCATACCAGAAGGCGGCCACGGCCATGGCCAGGACCAGGGTGATCAGAGTGGTGAGCATGGACGCAGTGTGGGGACGCGGCCGGCGGGCCGCAAGGCTTACCCCCTGCCGTGATGGCGAATGCATGGCTAAGATAGGCGCGGATGCCGGCCCGACGGGCCCTCGCCGTTTCGCAGGAGAGCGAAGATGAAACTGGTGTTTCCCAATGGCGAGCATGTGCAGGTGCTGCTCAATTCCGGCGTCAACCGCGTGGGCTCCGGCCCGGACAACGCCGTTGTCCTGACCGACCCGGCGATTGGCGAACTGCACTGCGAGATCCACGTCACCAGCACCGGCGCCAACCTGCAGGTGCCTGCGGGCGGTGGCCCGGTGTCGGTGAACGGCAAGCCGGTGCCCGACATCATGGCGCTGCGTGCCGGCGACCAGATCGGCTTCGGCCCGGTCGTTGCCCGCTTCGCGGTGGTCGAGGCGGCGCGCAGCGTGTCCCCGGCCGGTGCGGCCGCTGGCCCCGACGAGGATTCCGGCGCCACCCGCGTGCGCATGGCCGTGCCCAAGTACGTACTGCGCGGCGTGTCGGGCGCGGTGTTCGGCAAGGTGTTCCCGGTGGCCGGGCCGGTGGTGATCGGCCGCGCCCCGGAGTGCGACATCTCGGTGCACGCGGAGGAGATTTCCCGCCGCCACGCCCTGGTGAAACCCACGCCCGACGGCCTCTCGGTCGAGGACCTGGGCTCGTCCAACGGCACCTACATCAACGCCAAGCGCGTGCAGCAGGGCTTCCTCAACGCCGGCGACGAGCTGCGCCTGGACGCCGTGCGCTTCATCGTGGTGGCGCCGGGCCAGGAGATGGCGCAGCAGGCCACGCGCCAGGCGGCCGCGGAGCCGGCGGCGGCCGCAGGCAACGGCATGAGCAAGTGGGTGCCGATCATGCTGACCGCGGCGGCCGTGCTGGTGATGGTCGCCCTGCTGATCGGCCGCTGAGGCGGCCGGGCCCCGCGCTCAGCGCGGGGGCGGCCCCAGTCGCAGCGAAAGGTCCAGCGCCTGCACGTGCTTGGTGAGGGCGCCGACCGACACATAGTCCACGCCGCAGGCGGCGATCTCCGCCAGCCTGGGCAGCGTGACCCCACCCGACACTTCCAGCGGGGTGCGCCCCGCGGCGCGCCGCACCGCCTCGCGCAGCGCGTCGAGGCTGAAGTCGTCCACCAGGATGCGGTCGCAGTCCGTGGCCAGGGCCTGGTCGAGCTCGTGCAGGTCCTCGACCTCGATCACCAGCGGCAGCTCCGGGTGCAGGGCCCGCGCGGCCGCGGCCGCGGCCGCGATGGACCCGGCGGCATGGATGTGGTTTTCCTTCAGCATCACCGCGTCGTACAGGCCCATGCGGTGGTTCACGCCGCCGCCGGCGCGCACGGCGTATTTCTGCGCCAGCCGCAGGCCGGGCAGGGTCTTGCGGGTGTCGAGAACGCGGGTGCGGGTGCCGGCCACGGCCGCCACGTATTCGGCGGTGCGCGTCGCGGTGGCCGACAGCGTCTGCAGGAAATTGAGGGCAGGGCGCTCGGCGCTGACCAGGGCACGGGTACGTCCCGCCAGGGTCACCAGCACCGTGCCGGCGGCGACGGCCTGGCCCTCGGCCACCCGCCAATCGATCTGCACGGCCGGGTCGAGGGCCTGGAAGCAGGCGTCGAACCACGGGCGCCCGGCGATCGTGCCCGCTTCCTTCGCGACCACCCACGCTTGGGCGGGCACGTCGGGCAGCAGCTGGGCGGTGGCGTCGCCGGGGCCGAGGTCTTCGGCCAGGGCGCGCGCGACGTCGGCCAGCACCTGGTCCGCAGGCGGCGGCGTCAGGGGGCTGGCCATCAGCGCGGGAAGTCGGTGACCTGGGACACGGCCAGCGCTTCGTCGGCCAGCAGCACCGGGATGCCGTCCTCGATGCGGTAAAGGGTGCGGCGATCGTGCGTGACCAGGCCTTCGGAGATCGCTTCGGACTGGGCGCTGCCGTCGGCGCGCGCCATGGCCCCGGCCGCGATGGCCCGGTTCACCGCCGCCAGCTCCGGCCCGGTGAGCAGCGCCAGCGGCTGCTTGGTGACCGGGCAGCAGAGGATGTCGAGGAGTTTGCGGTCCATGGGCGTGGCTGTGTCCGGCGGGGGCTTGCGTCTAGAATAGCGTTTTGCCGAAGCCGCCCGCCATGAACGAACGTGTCGCCGCTACGCTGGACGCCGCTTCCCCGCTGGTCGGGGTGGTGATGGGGTCGCGCTCGGACTGGGAGACGATGCAGCACGCCGTCGCCCGCCTCGAGCAGTTGGGCGTGCCGCACGAGGTGCGCGTGGTGTCGGCGCACCGCACGCCCGACCTGCTGGTGGAATACGCCCGGTCGGCGCAGTCGCGCGGCCTGCGCGCCATCATCGCCGGCGCCGGTGGCGCCGCCCACCTGCCGGGCATGATCGCCGCGATGACGCCGGTGCCCGTGCTGGGCGTGCCGGTGCAGAGCAAATCCCTCAACGGTCTCGATTCGCTGCTGTCCATCGTGCAGATGCCGGCGGGCGTGCCCGTGGCCACCTTCGCCATCGGCGCGGCCGGTGCGGCCAATGCCGGCCTGTTCGCCGCGGCGCTGCTGGCGCCGCAGTACGACGCCGTGCGCCGGGCGCTGGACGGGTTCCGCGCCCGCCAGACCCAGGACGTGCTGGACCGTCCGGACCCGCGGCAGCCGTGACCACCGTCGGCATCCTCGGCGGCGGGCAGCTGGCCCGCATGCTCGCCCTTTCCGGCGCGCCCCTCGGGCTGCGCTTCCTGGTGCTGGACTCGACCCCGGACGCCTGCGCGGCCCAGTTCGTGCCGCTGCTGCAGGCCGACTACCGCGACCACGAAGCGCTGGCCGCCTTCGCCGACCAGGTGGACGTGGCGACCTTCGACTTCGAGAACGTGCCGGCCGAAAGCGCCCGCTGGCTGGCCGACCGCGTGCCGGTGTTCCCCAGCCCGCGTGCGCTGGCCGTGGCGCAGGACCGGCTGGCCGAAAAATCGCTGTTCCGCGAGCTGGGCATCCCGGTGCCCGAGTTCGCCGACATCGCCAGCCGCGCGGCGTTGGACGAAGCGCTGGTGCGCATCGGCACGCCCTGCATCCTCAAGACCCGCCGCCTGGGCTACGACGGCAAGGGCCAGTTCCGGCTCCGCACGCCGGCCGATGCCGACGCGGCGTGGGCGGCGCTGGGCCCGCAGGCCAACACGGTGGGCCTGATCCTGGAGGGCTTCGTGGCCTTCCAGCGCGAGCTGTCCGTGGTGGCCGTGCGGGGTCGCGACGGCGAGCTGCGCGCCTGGCCGCTCACCGAGAACTGGCACGAGTCCGGCATCCTGTCGGCCAGCCTGGCCCCGGCGACGGTGGACCCGGCGCTGCAGGCGCAGGCGCTGGCCGCCGCGCGCAAGGTCGCGGAGGCGCTGGACTACGTCGGCGTGTTCGCACTCGAGCTGTTCCTGCGCGACGGCGTGCTGCTGGCCAACGAGATGGCGCCGCGCGTGCACAACTCCGGCCACTGGACCATCGATGGCGCCGAAACGTCGCAGTTCCAGAACCACCTGCGCGCCGTGCTCGGCCTGCCGCTGGGCGACACCCGCGCCATCGGCCACAGCGTGATGCTCAACTGGATCGGTGAGATGCCGTCGTCACTGCCGGTGCTGGCCGAGGCCAGTGGCCATTGGCACGATTACGGCAAGTCGCCGCGGGAAGGCCGCAAGGTCGGCCACGCCACGCTCCGCGCCGATACGCCCGGCCAACTGGCCGACGCGCTCGAGCGCACGGGGCGCGCGCTGGGCCGCGAGCCGCAGGTGGCGCCGGTGCTGGCGCGCCTGGCCGAAACCCGCCAACCCTGACCGCCCAAAAGAATGTGGGAGGGACTTCAGTCCCGATGCCCTTCGCGAAAGGCATCGGGACTGAAATCCCTCCCACAGGGTCAAGCGGGTCTTCAGGCCATCTGGTTGGCGACGAAGTCCCAGTTCACCAGGTTCCAGAACGCCTCGACGTACTTCGGGCGCGCGTTGCGGTAGTCGACGTAGTAGGCATGTTCCCAGACGTCGCAGGTGAGCAGGGCCTTGTCGGTGCCGGTGAGCGGGGTGGCCGCGTTGGGCGTGCTGACCAGGGCCAGCGAGCCGTCCGGGCGCTGCACCAGCCAGGCCCAGCCCGAACCGAAGGTGGTGAGGGCGGTCTGCGTGAACTGCTCCTTGAACGCCGCGAACGAGCCGAAGGCCTTGGTGATGGCGTCGGCCAGGGCGCCGGTGGGCTCGCCGCCGCCGTCGGGCTTGAGGCAGTTCCAGTAGAAGGTGTGGTTCCAGACCTGGGCGGCGTTGTTGAACATGCCGCCCTGCGCCTTGCGCACGATGGCCTCCAGGTCGAGGGCTTCGAACTCGGTGCCCTTGATCATGTTGTTGAGGTTGGTGACGTAGGCCTGGTGGTGCTTGCCGTAGTGGAAGTCGATGGTTTCGCCGGAAATATGCGGCTCAAGCGCGGTGCGGTCGTAGGGCAGGGCGGGCAGTTCGATGGCCATGGGGTTCTCCGGTTGCGAGGGGGCTGGGCGCCGTCGGGCGCCGCGTTGGCCGTATAATTCTAGCCTTATCGCGCGCCCGCCTCCGGGACGCGCCCTGAACGGAGTTTTCCATGAGTGTCCTGGAACGCATCAAGGCCGAGGTCGAGGGCCACCCGATCGTGCTCTTCATGAAGGGCACGCCGCAGTTCCCGATGTGCGGTTTCTCCAGCCGCTCCGTGCAGGCCCTCAAGTCGGCCGGCGCCAGCAGCTTCCACACCGTGAACGTGCTCGAGCAGCCCGAGATCCGCGCCAACCTGCCGCGCTACTCGGACTGGCCGACCTTCCCTCAGCTTTTCATCAACGGCGAGCTGATCGGTGGCTGCGACATCACGGTCGAACTGCTCGACAGCGGCGAGCTGGCGCGCATGGTCGCCGAGGCGCAGAAGGCCGCATGAACCCCGCTCCGGCGTCGCTGCCGGCGGTCGCGGCCGATGCCCTGGCCGGGCGCACGGTCATCATCACGGGCGCCCACGGTGGCCTGGGTGCCGAAGCCGCCAAGGCCTGCGCCCGCGCCGGCGCCACGGTGGTTCTGGCCGGCCGCCGCGTGCCCAAGCTCAACCGGGTCTACGACGCGGTGAAGGCGCTGGGCCCCGAGCCCGCGCTCTACCCGCTGGACCTGGCGGGCGCCGACCCGGCCGACTACGCGGCGCTGGCCGAAAAGGTCGCCACCGAACTGGGCGGGCTGCACGGCCTGCTGCACTGCGCCGCCGAATTCACCGGCCTGGCGCCACTGGAGGCCACCGACCCGGAGGCCTTCGTGCGCTGCCTGCACGTCAACCTCACCGCGCCCTGGCTGCTCACGCAGGCCTGCCTGCCCTGGCTGCGCCAGTCCGGGGACAGCGCCGTGGTGTTCGTCACCGACGACCCGGCCCGGATCGGCAAGCCCTACTGGGGCGCCTACGGCCTGGCCAAGCTGGGTCTGGCCCACCTGGTGCACCAGCTCAGCGCCGAAACCGACGCCACCCCGGTGCGCGAGTCCGGCCTGGAGCCGGGTCCGATGCGCACCGACCTGCGGGCCCGCGCCTATGCCGACGAGGCCCAGCTGCGGGTGCCCGCCCCGGCGGCCTACGCCCCGGCCTGCGTGCACCTGCTGTCCCCGGCGGGCGCCGCCCACCGCGGCCAGGTCTGGGCCCCGCGGGTGCCCTCGCCATGACCACCCTCTCCGCCGCGCTGCTGCTGTTCCTCATCCTCGACCCGCTGGGCAACATCCCGGTGTTCCTGGGCCTGCTCAAGCCGCTCCCGGCCCACCGCCGCCGGCTGGTGCTGGCCCGCGAGCTGCTGATCGCCCTGGTGGTGCTGCTGGGATTCATGTGGGGCGGCAAGTACGTGCTCGAGGCCATGCACCTGCGCCAGGAGTCGGTGTCGATCGCCGGCGGCATCGTGCTGTTCCTGATCGGCCTGAAGATGATCTTCCCGAGCTCCGAGGGCATGTTCGGCGACCTGCCGGACGGCGAGCCCTTCATCGTGCCCATGGCCATCCCCCTGGTGGCCGGCCCCTCGGGCATGGCGGCGGTGATGCTGCTGGGCAGCCAGGACCCGGCCCGGATGGGCGACTGGACCCTGGCCCTGGTGCTGGCCTGGCTGGCCACCGCGGTGCTGCTGTTCTCGGCCACCTTCCTTTACAAGGTGCTGGGCATGCGGGTGCTGGTGGCCGTGGAGCGCCTGATGGGCATGCTGCTGGTGGCCATTTCGGTGCAGATGCTCCTGGACGGCGTGGCCACCTATTTCCGGGCCGCCCCTGGCCTGTGACGGGCGTCACGGGTCCGGCGGGGCTGACCTTTCCCTGTCACCTGAATGACATGTGACCGGGGTAGCGTGTTAAACTCTTGTTATTGCCCGGGTCGCATGGGGACACCCATCCTGGCAAGTCATCAAGGACTAGCCGTGCCTGGCCCGTCAGGCACCGCGGCGGGACGCCGCAACCTCTTTTCTCTAGCCACTAAAAATCAGGGTTAACCACCATGACCAATCGCAACCGGGTTCGGCTGTCGCAGCTCTCCCTCGGCCTCGCCATCGCCCTCGCAGCGGCGCCGGCCTTCGCCCAGAACACCACCTCCGCCCTCGGCGGCCGCATTGTCGGCAGCGATTCCCAGCCGGTCGTCGGCGCCCAGGTGACCATCGTGCACGCCCCGTCGGGCACCGTCAGCAACGCCACCACTGGCGCTGACGGCCGCTACTCCGCGCGCGGCCTGCGCGTCGGCGGCCCGTACACGATCACCATCGTCAAGGACGGCGTGAGCGAAACCCGCGAAGGCGTTTACCTGCAGCTGGCCGAGACCACCGCGGTCGATGCCACGCTCGGCGAGGAAGCCACCACCCTGGCGGCCGTTGAAGTCACCGGCACGGCCGTGTTGTCCGAAGTGTTCAGCGCCGACAACATGGGCGCCACCACCTCGGTCAACCGCGAGCAGCTCGACGCCTACGCCTCGATCAACCGCAACCTGCAGGACTACGCCCGCCTCGATCCGCGCCTGTCGCAGACCGACAAGGAGCGCGGCGAAATCTCGCTGGGTGGCCAGAACAGCCGCTTCAACTCCGTCACCATTGACGGCGTGAACACCAGCGACACCTTCGGCCTGGAAGCCAACAACCTGCCGACCGCCAAGCAGCCGATCTCGATCGACACCATCGAGTCGGTGCAGGTGAACGTCTCGAACTACGACGTCACCCAGACCGCCTACACCGGCGCCAACATCAACGCCGTCACCAAGTCGGGCACCAACGAGTTCAAGGGCTCGCTGACCTACGTCTACCGCGACGACAACTTCGCCGGCGACCGCCTCAACACCACCAGCGGCGACTTCTTCGATGCCCCGGCGTTCGAGGAAGAGACGATGGGCTTCACCTTCGGTGGCCCGCTGATCAAGGACCGCCTGTTCTTCTTCGTCGCGTACGAAGAGTTCTCCAGCTCGCGCAACGCGCCGGAATTCGGCCCGATCGGCAGCCAGTTCACCAACGTCAACATCACCCAGGCGCAGATCGACCGCGCCATCGTCCTCGCCCAGACCCTGTACGGCATGGACGTGGGCACCTCCGAGTTCCCGGAAGGCAACGAGCTGACCGTCGAAGACTCGCTGATCAAGCTTGACTGGAACATCACCGACGCCCACCGCTTCAGCCTGCGCTACAACAAGACCGAGCAGTCCGAGCCGATCTACTACGGCTTCGGCATCCGCAACCTGTCGCTGTCCTCGCATTGGACCACCCAGGAAAAGCTGTTCGAGAGCGTCGTCGGCCAGCTGTTCAGCGACTGGACCGAGAACTTCTCGACCGAGCTCAAGGTCGCCCGCCGCGACTACGACAGCGTCTTCAACAACGCTTCGCGCCTGCCCAGCATCGCCATCCAGTTCAGCAACCCGGCCGTGCCGGGCTTGCCGACCGGCAACACCACGCTGACGATGGGCACCGAGCTCAGCCGCCAGTTCAACCAGCTCAACACCGAGACGCTCAGCGCGTACTTCGCCGGCAACCTGTTCGTGGGCGACCACGAGCTGAAGTTCGGCGTCGACTACGACGACAACGAGATCTTCAACGCGTTCCTGCAGAACACCAACGGCAGCTACGTGTTCTCGTGCCTCGAGATCACCTGCGCCAACAGCTTCGCGTCCGGCCGCCCGTTCACCTACACCTCGCAGCAGCCGCGCACCGGCCTGACCCTGCAGGACGGTGCCGCGCAGTGGTCCAACCAGAACATCGGCGTGTTCCTCCAGGACACCTGGTCGGTCAACTACAACCTGACCCTGATGGCCGGCCTGCGCCTTGACACGCCGAACATCGACGAGTCGCCGCTGTACAACGCCGCCGCCAACGCCGCCGTCATCGCCGGCGCGGGTCCGTTCGGTCGCCAGACCGGCGGCTTCGGCTACGACAACAGCGTCACCATCGACGGCAAGGAACTGCTGCAGCCGCGCTTCGGCTTCAACTACACCTTCGACAGCGAGCGCCCGACCCAGCTGCGCGGCGGCTTCGGCCTGTTCCAGGGCGCGGCGGCCAACGTCTGGCTGTCCAACCCGTACTCCAACACCGGCCTGGCCACGCAGATCTTCGCTTGCGGCGGCTCGTCCCCGGCCTGCGCCACGCCGATCTTCAGCGCGAACCCGGATGCGCAGCCGCGTCCGGTCGGCGTCCAGCCGGCGGCCAACGTCGACATCATCGACCCGGGCCTGGAGCAGCCGTCGATCTGGAAGGCCAACCTGGCCTTCGAGCATGAGCTTCCGTTCTGGGGCCTGGTTGCCTCGGCCGAGCTGCTGCTCACGAAGACCGAAACCGGCATCTTCTACGAGCACCTGAACCTGGGCGAAGCCACCCGCATCGGCCCGGACGGCCGCGAGCTGTACTGGAGCGTCAACGGCTACAACCCGGCCAACTGGAGCGCCACCGGCGTGCCCACCAGCGTCACTTCGCGCGCCCGCAGCAACTCGGCCTTCAACAACGTGCTGCTGGCCAAGTCGAGCGACAAGGGCCACGGCGAGATGCTGACCGTGTCGCTGTCCAAGCCGATGTCCAATGACTGGGCCTGGAGCCTGGCCTACACCTACGCCGATGCCACCGACGTCAGCCCGCTGACCTCGTCCACTTCGAACTCGAACTGGAACGGCCGCATGATCTTCAACCCGAACGAGGAAGTCGAAGCGACCTCCAACTATCTGGTCAAGGATCGCTTCTCGGGCGCCCTGCAGTTCCGCCAGTACTTCTTCGAGGGCTACAAGACCGAGATCGGCGTGTTCTATGAAGGTCGTCGCGGCAAGCCGTACAGCTGGACCTACATCAACGACTTCAACGGCGACGGCATCTCCGGCAACGACCTGATGTACATCCCGAACCCGGACCAGATCTCGTTCCGCGACCGCGCCGGTTCCGCCGCGGGCACGGCCGACGAAGCGGCCGCGTTCTGGGCGATCGTCAACGCCAACCCGGCGCTGCGCAGCAGCATCGGTGGCGTGGTCGAGCGCAACAGCGACTACAACCCCTGGATCAACTCGTTCGATGTGCGCATCAGCCAGGACCTGCCGGGCTTCTTCGAAGGCAACAAGACCGTCATCTCCCTGGACATCCTCAACATCGGCAACCTGATCAACAAGGATTGGGGACAGATCGACGAGATCGGCTTCCCGTCCAACCGCAGCTTCGTCTGGTACAACGGCATCGACGCCGTCACCGGCAACTACGTCTACAACGTCGGCAACGTCGAGAACGAAGTCAACCGCCAGGCCAAGGGCGAGTCTTCGTGGGCCGCGCAGTTCACCATCCGCTACGAGTTCTGATAGCAGCGGCAAGGCAACACGGAACGGCCGGAGGGAAACCTCCGGCCGTTTTCTTTTGGGCGGGTTTCCGGTGGTAGAGTCTGCCGTTCCGATAAAACGACGACCAAAGAGCCATCGATGAGCGACACCCTGAACAACCCCGCCACCGTCAACACGCGCATTTCCCCGCGCGGCGGCCTGGACATCCTTTCGCGCGACGAAGTGGCGCGCCTGCGCGACGCCTCCACCGGCGGCCAGCGCGACATGCTGCGCCGCTGCGCGCTGGCGGTGCTCACCACCGGCAGCGAATCCGACGACCCGCGCGCCGCCGCCCAGCGTTACCCCGATTTCGACATCGAGGTGCAGCAGCAGGACCGCGGCATCAAGATCGAGCTGCGCGCCGCGCCCGCCACCGCCTTCGTGGACGGCGAGATCATCCGCGGCATCGCCGAGAACCTGTTCGCCGTGGTGCGCGACATCGCCTACAACGCCAACGAGATCCACGGCAGCGGCCGCTTCGACCTGGGCACCAGCGCCGGCCTCACCAGCGCCGTGTTCGAGATCCTGCGCAACGCGCGCGTGATGAAGTCCTACCAGGACCCGAACCTGGTGGTCTGCTGGGGCGGCCACTCGATCAACCGCGACGAATACCTGTACACCAAGAAGGTGGGCTACGAACTGGGCCTGCGCGGCCTGGACATCTGCACCGGCTGCGGCCCGGGCGCCATGAAGGGCCCGATGAAGGGCGCCACCATCGCCCACGCCAAGCAGCGCCACGGCCGCCCGCGCTACATCGGCATCACCGAGCCGGGCATCATCGCCGCCGAGTCGCCCAATCCGATCGTCAACAACCTGGTGATCATGCCGGACATCGAGAAGCGCCTCGAGGCGTTCGTCCGCCTGGGCCACGGCATCATCGTCTTCCCGGGTGGCGTCGGCACGGCCGAGGAAATCCTGTACCTGCTGGGCCTGCTGCTGCACCCGGAAAACGCCGAGCTGCCGTTCCCGCTGATCCTCACCGGCCCGCGCGAATCGGCGGCCTACTTCGAGCAGATCGACCAGTTCCTGCGCCTGACCCTGGGCGACGCCGCCACCTCGCGCTACCGCATCATCGTCGACAACCCGGCCGAAGTGGCCCAGGCCATGCGCCAGGGCATCCGCCGCGTGCGCGAGCATCGCCTGAAGGAACAGGACGCCTTCTTCTTCAACTGGTCGCTGCACCTGCCGGTGGAGTTCCAGCTGCCGTTCGCGCCCACGCACGCGGCCATGTCCGGCCTCAACCTGCACCGCGACCAGCCGGCGCACCTGCTGGCGGCCGACCTGCGCCGCGCCTTCTCGGGCATCGTCGCCGGCAACGTCAAGGAAGAGGGCATCCGCGAGATCGAGCGGCACGGCCCGTTCACCATCGACGGCGACGCCGACATGATGAAGGCGCTCGACGGCCTGCTGCACGCGTTCGTGGCCCAGCGGCGCATGAAGATCGCCGACGACTACAAGCCCTGCTACCGCATCGTCGGCGGCTGAGGTTTCGCCAGGCCCCGGCGCTCGCCGGGGCTAGCCCAGTGGCATGCGGATGGTTGCGATGAAGCGGCCGTCGCGGATTTCGGTGTCCAGCTTGCCCCGTCCCTGGCTCAGGGCCTCGATGCGTTCGCGCGCCGAGGCCAGCCCGACGTGGTGGCCCGGCGCGGCGGCCGCGCCGCGCGGCGGCAGGTCGTTGCTGATGACCACCCACACGGCGTCGCCGTCCACCTTCACCGCCACGTCCACGCGGGCGCCGCCGGCAGAAGGCTCGACGCCGTGGCGGATGGCGTTCTCCACCAGCGGCTGGATCGACAGCGCGGGCATCAGCACGCCCGGCAGCGGGTCGGGAAGGTCCCAACCCAGCCGCAGGCGGTCGCCGAACCGCAGTGATTCGATTTCCAGGTAACGCCGCGCGAGGGCCAGTTCATCGGCCAGGGGGATGTCACGGGGTCCCGACAGGGCGGCCCGGAACAGGTCGGCCAGGTCGAGCAGCAGCCGCTCGGCCTGCCCGGGCTGGTCGTGCACCAGGGCGGCGCCGGTGTTGAGGGTGTTGAACAGGAAGTGCGGGCGGATGCGCGCCTGCAGCGCCTCGAGTTCGGACTGCTTGGCGAGCAGGGCCATGCGGCGTGCGCGCCAGAAATTCTGGAAGGCCGCCAGCCCGAGCACGCCGACCGTCAGGGCCATGGCGCTCAACTGCAGCAGGTAGGTTGGCCAATCCTGGTTCCTGGCCGGATCCGGCCCCTGCAGCATCCACCACGACGCCGCACCGGCCAGCCAGGTGCTGATCAGCAGCAGGGACAGGGCGATCCAGGCCACGCGGGGCGGTGCCAGCCTGGCCAGCGGCCGGCGCATGAAGTACAGGCCCGCCAGGGTCAGCAGTCCCACCCACTGGATCATGATCGAGGCCAGCCCGAAGTGGACCCAGCGGTCGGACTGGTTCCCGGGCGCCAGCGCCAGCAGGGCCGCCAGCCCTTCGCCCGCCAGCACCACCGCGATGAGCGCCTGCGGTTGCCAGAGGGCTTCGAGCGGGCTGGGAGGTGCGGGGCTGGAAGCCATTCGGGCCCACGGGAAGGGAAGCAGGCGCCATCATGCCGCCCGGGTGGGGGATTTCAAAGCCGCCCGCTGGCGCTGCCCATCGGGCCGCCCATCGGTCCGGGCTGGCACCCGGGTCGGGGCAGGGCTAGGCTTCCATCCCAGATAGCCTGGGGTTGAAACCATGAGCCAAGAACGCCAACCACCTTCGCCCGGCGCGATGCCGCGGCCCCGGGTACGCGGTTACACGCTGCTCGAGCTGCTGGTGGTCATCATTATCATCGGCGTCGTTTCGGCGATCGCCTTCCCGAATTTCCAGGGGATGATCAACGGCAACCGCCTGACCGGTGCCGCCAACGAGCTGGTGACCAGCTTCCAGATCGCCCGCTCCGAGGCCATCCGGCGCAACGCCCGGGTGGTGATGTGCCCCAGTGCGAACGGCACCACCTGCGGCGGCACCGACTGGCGCCGCCACATTTCCTTCGTGGACGCCGATCGCAACGTTGCCGCCGACGATGCCCTGGTGCTTCGCGACACCGAGATCAACCCCGCCATCCAGGTGCTGGGCAGCCCGGCCATCACTGCCGCCAACCGCATCGTGTTCCGGTCCGACGGCCGCGCGCGCGACAACGTCACCAACGCGGCGGCGATCCTCGCCGGCAAGTTCAGCGTCTGCATCGTGACCACGCGCCCGGCGGCGAACATCCGCGACGTGCAGATCGGTTCCGGCAGCCGCCTCTCGGTGCAGGCGCGCAGCGGCGCCGGCGCCTGCAACGCACCCACCAACATCTGACCAGGGGGACGACATGATTCGCAACGAACGCCGTTCCGCCAGCGCCCAGCGCGGCTCGCAGCGGGGCCTGAGCCTCATCGAAGTGCTGATCGCCGCGCTCATCCTGGCCATCGGGCTGCTGGGCATCGCCGCCATGCAGGCCGTCACCCTGCGCAACAGCCAGAGCGCCTTCGACCGCACCCAGGCCGTGGTGCTCAGCTACTCGCTGTTCGACGCCATGCGCGCCAACGCCACGGCGGCGCGCGCCAACGGCTACTCGCTCGCCAAGACCTGCACCGTGCCCAGCGCCGGCGGCACCCTGGTCAGCCGCGACCAGCACCTGTGGCTGCGGTCGCTCAAGGACACGATGGGCCAGTCGGCCTGCGGCACGATCTCGGCGTGCGTCAACAACGTGTGCAGCGTCACAGTGGAGTGGAACGACTCCCGCGCCAGCGACGGCAACGCCGCGCAAACCCTCACCACGACGAGCCGGATATGACCAATCAGCGAAACATCCGCCGCACCCCGGCCGCAGCGCGGGGCTTCAGCCTGATCGAGCTGATGATCGCCCTGGTGATCGGCCTGCTGGTGGTCGCGGCCGCCGGCGGCATCTTCATCGCCAACAAGCGCACCTACGCCGCCACCGAGACCCTGGGCCGGCTGCAGGAAAACGGGCGCGTGGCGTTCGAGCTGCTGGCGCGCGAGCTGCGCGAAGCCGGCGGCACGCCCTGCGGCAAGAACATCCCGGTCGCCAACACCATCATCCCGGTGACTTCGGCCACGTCGTTCGGCGACGGCCTGCGCGGCTACGACGCCGGCGAAGCGTATGCGGGCCTTGACGGCACGGGCGTCGGCCAGCGCGTGCTGGCCACCGATGCGATCGAGATCAAGTCGGGCGGTTCCGCCGACGTCACCGTCACCAAGCACAACCCGGCCGCGGCCACCATCCACGTCAACACCGTGGACCATGGCTTCAATCCCGGCGACGTGCTGCTGATCTGCGACTACACGCAGGCCACGATCTTCCTGCAGACCGGCCCGCAGAACAACGTGCTGCACGTCAACCACAACACCGGCAACA
Organism: Arenimonas sp.; assembly: GCA_026398695.1. Classification (GTDB taxonomy): domain Bacteria; phylum Pseudomonadota; class Gammaproteobacteria; order Xanthomonadales; family Xanthomonadaceae; genus Arenimonas. Next base: position 3,183 of record JAPLSJ010000073.1, on the reverse strand, counting down.
ACCCGGGCCCGCAGTTCAACGGCATGGTGAACGACTGCAAGTCGCTCAGCTTCCCGAGCTGCGTCGGCGACAAGGCCAAGGACGGCAAGCAGTACGGCGACAACGCCGTCATCGCCAAGTTCTCGTCCACGGTCTGGTACATCGGCAACAACGCCCGCGGCGGCCGCTCGCTCTATCGGCGCGCGCTGAACCAGGCGCCCGAGGAGATCACCGAGGGCATCAACGACATGCGCCTGTCCTACCTGCAGATCGGTGGCTCGAACTACGCCACCACCGTCACCGGCGACGACTGGAAAACCGTCGCGGCGGTTCGCATCGAGATGGACATCCAGGCGGCCGCCGGCGCCCTGAACGCCGCCGAGATCCGCGGCACCGACAACGTCGCCCTCGACCGCCCGCTCCTCCACACCGTGACGCTCCGGAACCGCGTGCCATGACCCAGTCCCCGAACTCCCGCGTGCCCCATCGCCAGCAGGGCGTCGCCCTGCTGGTGGTCCTGATGCTGCTGCTGATCATGACCCTGCTCGGTCTGGCCAGCCTGCGCGGCTCGATCATGGAGGAGCGCATGAGCGCCAACCTCTTCGACCGCGGCCTGATGTTCCAGGCGGCCGAAGCCGCGCTGCGCCAGGGCGAGGACTTCGCCGGCACCACCAAGCCCAGCCAATACACGGCCGCCTGCACCGGCGGCCTGTGCACGGCCCCGGTCACCACGGCCGACGTGACCTTCGTCAACCGCTGGCTGCTCGCCAACCCGCCTTACAAGGCCGCCTCCACGGTGACCTCGGGCTCGCTGTCGGTGACGCCCGGCTACTTCATCGAATACATGGGTTCGGCCCCCAACTGGCCGGGCTGTGACCGCGAGAACCCGATCCAGGCCGGTTGCCTGGGTCCGCGTTACCGGGTCACCGCGCGCGCCACGGCCCCCGGCCGGTCGCAAGTGATCCTGCAGTCCAGCTTCACCTCGCCAGAATGATTTCCCTCGCCCCCAAGCGTCCCGAGCGGAGCACCGCCATGAGCAACATCCATTCCAGCACCCATACCGCCAAGTCCCGTCTGTTGGCCGTGGCGTTCAGCGCTGCCGCCACGTTGATGTCCTTGCCGGTCCAGGCCGCCCTGACGGTTCCCAACGTGCCCCTGCAGTCCGGCAACGTGGTGGAGCCCAACATCTGGTTCATCCTGGACGACTCGGGCTCGATGGCGCCGGACGGCGGCTGGGTGATGGAAAACCCCGCGCTGCCTGATGTGGTGGGCGGCGATACCAACATCGGCAACTCTACCTACACCAGCAACGTCGTCTTCTACGACCCGCGCAAGACCTACAAGACCTGGCAGAACTGGGACAAGAGCTACATGCCGGACACGCCTTACGACAAGGTGTTCGACGACTTGAGCCTGGCGATTGACGACCCGGCCGTGGCCAACGACGTGATCGACCTGCGTAGTGCCGACCGTACCTGGTACGCGCCCAAGCCGGGTGCGACCGACCTGGCCGATGCTACCCAGTATTATCGCTGGCGCATCCTCGCCGGCGGCGCCGAAGCTACGCGCTGCGAGCGAACGTTCACCACGACCTGGGGCTGGCGCAACTGCGTGGCCGTCACGTCGTTCACGTGGACCGACGAGGATGGCAACACCGTCACCCGTGACCTGGACGCCGAGAAGCTGAACTTCGCCATCTGGTACTCCTTCCACCGCACCCGCATGAAGGTCGCGAAGGCGGGTTCCAGCTATGCCTTCAGTGACCTCCCCCAGGACGTACGCGTGGGCTTCACCACCATCTGGGACCGCAACAAGTTTGATATCCCGGTGGGCAGCGACAACGGCCGCTTCCGTAACTTTGGCGCCTCGACCAACCGCTCCACCTGGTTCGCCCGGCTGTTCGGCGCCAAGGGCTCGGGCGTCACGCCGTTGATCCCCGCGCTCTCGCGTGCCGGCGAAATGTACGACGACACCGGCGCCACCAGCCCGTGGGGTCCCGAGACGGGCTCGGCCCAGCTCGCGTGCCGGCAGAACTTCACCATCCTCACCACCGACGGCTTCTGGAACAGCGGCACCACCACGCTCGGCAACGCCGATAATTCCGATGGCGTGGCGATCCCGAACCCCCGGGGTGGCAGCTACACCTACACGCCCGTCGCGCCGTTCAAGGACGAGTACAGCAACACGCTCGCCGACGTGGCCATGCACTACTGGAAGACCGACCTGCGCACGCTGGACAACATCGTCCCCACCACGCCGTCCAACCCGGCGTTCTGGCAGCATATGGTGACCTTCGGCATCTCGATCGGCCTGCGCGGCACGCTCGATCCGGTCACCGACATGCCGGGCCTGATCGCCGGCACCACGCAGTGGCCTGACCCGATCAACAACTCGGGCCTCGAGCGCATCGACGACCTGCTGCATGCGGCCGTGAACGGCCATGGCTCCTTCGTCGCCGCCAGCGATCCCGAGCAGTTCACCAAGGGCCTGCGCAACGCGCTGAACGCCATCGTCGAGCGCACGGCGTCCGGCTCCAACGTGGCGGCCAACACCGTTCGCCTGGACTCCGAGACCCGCATCTTCCAGGCCAGCTACGTCGCCGGCAAATGGACCGGTGAGCTGGCTTCGTACCCGATCAGCTCGGCGGGCGTTTCCGCCACGCCCGATTGGCTGGGTTCGCTCGGCATCCCGACCACGGGGCGCAAGGTGTTCACCATGTACGGCAGCGCGAAGTCGACCTTCCCGCACGCCACCCAGCAGGCTGCGCTCGGCGTGAATGAAGCGGCCTACATCGCCGGCGCCACCAACAACGAGATCCGCAACGGCGGCACCTTCCGCACCCGCCCCCATCTGCTCGGCGACATCATCAATTCGTCGCCGGCGTTCGTGAAGGAAACCAACACCATCTTCGTCGGCGCCAACGACGGCATGCTGCATGCCTTCGCCAGCACCGGCTCCAACAAGGGCGACGAGCTGTTCGCCTACATCCCCAACGCCACTTCGTCGGCCAGCCTCGCCAGGCTCAAGACGCTCACCGACCCCAACTACGCCCACCAGTACTTCGTGGACGGGCCGGTGGTGGTGTCGAGCTATGCCGACACGCCCAACAAGAACATCCTGGTGGGTGCGCTGGGCCGCGGCGGCAAGGGCGTCTATTTCCTCGACGTGACCAACCCAGCGGCGTTCTCGGCCAGCAACATCATC
>JAPLSJ010000021.1 GCA_026398695.1 Arenimonas sp. | reverse complement strand
TGGTCGAACTGTGAACCGTCCACCGGGAAGTGCTCGCCCAGGTTGAAGATCGGCCGGAAGGTCTTCTGCACCTTGCGGATGCCCTCGCCGATGGCCAGCACGGCGTCGTGCAGGCGTGGCTTGAGCCAGTGGCCCGCGCTGAGGTGGTCGGCATGGGCGTGGGTTTCGATGATCCAGCGAACGCGCAGGCCCAGCTCGGCCACCGCCGACAGCACCGCCTGCGCCGAGGTGGTCGAGGTGCGGCCGGACTTGGGGTCGAAGTCCAGCACCGGGTCGATGATCGCCGCGTCGCGGCTGGCGGGGTCGCTGACCAGGTAGGTCCAGGTGTTGCTGTCGGCGTGGAAGAAGGGCAGCACGTCGGGCGCGGACATGGCGGGGTTCCTGGCGGGACTATGGTTGAAGTTTACGCCGGCACGGGCGACGCCATCAGCCGGCGCGTGGCGTGGTTTCCGCCAGCGCCAGCGCCAGGATCCGCGCCTCCAGCCGGTTCGCGAAACCCTCCGGCGACGCCAGGCCCATGCGCTGCATCGCCTCGTCGTCGGATGGCGGCGAGGCCAGCAGCGCGCGCGCCGCCAGCCGCGCCTTGCCGGCCGGTTTCGCCACCTGCGACTTGAGCCAGGCCAGGGCCCGCACCAGCCGCTGCTCCACCAGGGTGAAGTCGCTGCCCATCGGGAAGTCGGGCAGCGAGCCGTCGCGGCGGAACGGCGCCAGCCGCGCGGAGAGTTGCGCGGGCGTGTTGCGCGCCAGGCCGTCCGGCACCGCGGCGTCGCGGCGCACCTTGCCGCCGGCGCGCGCCTGGTCGAGCAGTGCCTGCTGGAAGCGTGCGTCGGTGAGCCCCAGCATCGCCAGCGTGCAGTCCTCGTCGCTGCGGCCGCGCAGGTCGGCGACGCCGTATTCGGTGATGGCCACGTCGCGCAGGTGGCGCGGGATGGTGGTGTGGCCGTAGTTCCAAAGTACGTTGGACGAGGCCGCCCCGTCGCTGCCGCGCACCGCGCGCAGCATCAGCACCGAGCGCGCGTGGTGCAGGGCGTGGCCCATCGCCACGAAGTTGTACTGGCCGCCGACGCCCGACACCACGCGCCCGTCGTCGAGGCCGTCGGACACTGCGGCGCCCAGCGCGGTCATCATCATGCAGGTGTTGAACAGGCGCGCGTCGCGGCGCTGTTCGCGCTCCAGCGCTTCGTTGTTGCCGTACAGCTCGTTGATGTGGGACACGCGGGTCATGCCGATGCCGCGCGCCTGCTCCGGGTCGAGCCCGCGCAGCCAGGCGTACAGGTCCTTGGAGCCGAGGTAGAAGGCACCGTCGAGGTAGCGGCCTTCGAAGGCCAGGCGCGCGTCGTCCTCGGGCGTGCTGGCATCGCGGTTCAGGCGCGCCATCGCTTCGGGGTCGTCGATCACGCGGCGCGACAGGATGCCGGCCTGCGCCAGGGCGCGGAAGCCGTCGTTGACCATTTCGCTGGCGCCGTACAGGCCCAGCCGGAACGGTTCGACCCCGCCGGTGCTGCGCACCAGCGGCGAGTCGGCCAGCCCCGGCGAAAGCGCCTCGAGCAGCGCGCGATAAACGTCGTTGCGGGTGTGGCGCAGCACCAGCGCGTGGCACAGCGCGTCGGCCAGCGAACCGATGCCGATCTGCAGCGTGCCGCCGTCGCGCACCAGGGTGCTGGCGTACAGGCCGATGGCGTGGTCGACGTCGCTCACCGGCTCGCGCACCAGCGCGAACAGCTCCGGCGCCGGGCCCGGCAGGTCGACCACCACGTTGAAGAAGTCCGCTTCCACCGCGCACGGCCCGTCCAGCCAGGGCAGGTGCGGGTCCACTTCGGCGATGAAGAACGGGCGGGGATTGCCCAGCCGCGCCACTTCGTCGACCAGGTCGAAGGTGAGGTCGGGGTTGCAGCTCAGGCTCAGGCGCGTGCCGCCGGGTTCGCGCGCCACCTTCTGCACCAGCGCGGTGACGCCGCGCTCGGCCACGGCGCGCGCCACGTGCGTGTAGTTCAGGCTGACGTAGTTGCGCTGCGCCTGGGTCGAGCCCAGCAGGGCGCCCGACTGCATGTAGAACTCCTCGACCTTGATGTTGGCCGGCAGCGCGTCGCGACGCATCGCCAGCGCGTAGTCGAGCGACGGGAAGTCGTCGCCGAACTGCCGCGTCAGGAACGGCCCGAGGAAACGCTTCTGCAGGCCCGAGCCAGGCGCGGGCGGCGTCAACGACAGCGCGGTCAGCAGCTCCAGCGAAAGCGTGGCGTCGGCCGCGACGCGGCGCGTGATGGCGTTGAGCAGGCGATGGGGCTTGCCCAGGCCCAGCGGCGCCGCGAGCACGACGGTGTTTCCCGTGTGGGCGAGCAGCCGTTCGACGGCCTGGTCCAGTGAATCGACGTTCTCGGGCTTGGCCATGGCCTGTGTTCCTGGGGCGACGGCCAACAGTATTGCACCGGCATCCGTGCCGCCGTTGACTTGCCTCAACCCAGCAGCAGTTTGCCCGACGCGATCAGCAGCACGGCCGACAGCGCATAGCGCAGGGCCTTCAGCGGCAGGCGGTGGATGCCCAGCTGCGTGCCGAGCAGGGCGCCCACGCCCACGGCCACCAGCCACCACGGCAGCGCCGCCGGCAGCGTGCCGGTGGCCTGCCACAGGCCCGCCAGCCCGAGCGCGGAGTTGATCCACACGAAGGCCACCGACACGCCGCCGGCCTCGCGCGAATGGGTCCAGTGCATCAACAGCAGCAGCGGCGTGAGGAAGATCGCGCCGCCCGTGCCGGTCAGCCCCGACAGGGCGCCGATGGCGGCGCCGGCCAGCAGCGCCGGCGCCCAGCGCAGCGGCCGCAGAGGCAGGGCTTCATCGTTGGCCGCGACGGCGGCGGCGCTGCGGAACACGGCGACCGCCGACACCAGCAGCAGGCTGCCCAGCAGCAGGGCGTAGCTTTCCTTCGGGATCGGGTACTGCGCGGCGAAATAGGCCGCCGGCGCCGAGGCCACCACGAACGGCAGCACCTTGCGCGGGTCCACCAGCCCGGCGCGCCAGAAGCGGTACAGGCCGATGCCGCCGACCAGCAGGTTCAGCGCCAGCGCCGTGGGCCGCATCTGTTCGGGCGCGAAACCCAGCAGCGCCATCGCCGCCAGGTAGCCGCTGGCGCCGGCGTGGCCGACCGAGGAGTAAAGCACCGCCACCAGCAGGAACAGGCCGGCAAGGATCCACTCCACCTCGCCCATGGCCGGCACGTCAGTGCGCGGGATCGAGCGCTTCGTTGAGCAGCCCGGCCAGGCGGGCACCGGCCTGGCGCACGCGCGTTTCGGCCGTGGGGCGGTGCAGGTCGAGGTAGTCGTCGGTGATGCGGCGCTTGGGCGGGTAGGCCGACACGCTGGCGATCAGGCGGCACGATTCGAGCGTCCACTCGGCCGCCGGGTTGTCGGAGCCCAGGGCCGGGTCGGCGGGCAGCGGGCTTTGCTGCAGCCGCGCGACGTAGCCGGCGTTGTCGAGGTTGGCGCTGCGCAGCAGCCAGTAGTCCCAGACCGAGTGCAGGTTGGTGCCCTCGCCCCGGGGCGAGCCCTTGCCGCGGTAGTTGACCTGGAAATTGTTGCCGCCGCGGTCGTGGCGGAAGCCGGCGTGCATCGGCTGGTGCGCGTCGCCGACGAAATGCACCACGAACTTCAGCGCCTCGCGGCGCGCCTGCAGCGGCTGGGTGGCGTCGGCCAGGATGGCGCGCTGGGCGTTGATGGCGCCGATGACGCAGTTGCCGTCCGGGCACTCGCGTGCGGGCACGTAGTCGCAGCCGGCGCGGTCGAAGTTGATGTAGTGCCAGGGGCGGCTGCGCTGGCCCAGTTCATTGCCCTCGGCCCGGATCTCGTCGGCCCAGGTGGACACGCCGGACAGGGTGGGGTCGGGTTCGCCGGCCAGCAGGCGCTGGACTTCGGCGCGGGCGGCGGGCGTGAGGTCGGCTTCGGCCAGGGAACCCACCAGCTGGTGGCCCTGCTTGCTCCAGCCAAATGCCGGCGCCGCGACGGACAGCAGGATCAACGCGGGAAGGAGTCGCTTCATGGCCGCCGACTCTACGCCAGCGGCCATGAACCTTGCCAGCTTCAAGCGGTCAGAACTGCCAGACGAAGGCGGCGCCGTAGACCATCGGGTCGATGTTCACGGTGCCGACGTCGCCGCCGTTCACCTTCACGTCGGTGTCGATGTCGATCCAGCGGGCGTCCACGCGCAGCCACTTGTTGGTGCCCACCGCGAAGTCCAGGCCCGCGTGCGCGGCCAGGCCCCAGGAGTTGTCCAGGTCCAGGTCGGTGCCGGCCAGCGGGCCGGTGGTGTCCTGGCTGAAGAACAGGGTGTAGTTCACGCCGGCGCCGATGAAGGGCTTGACCGTCTCGTTGCCGGTGAAGTGGTACTGCAGGCTCACGGTGGGCGGCAGGTGCTTGGTGGAGCCGGCCTTCACGCCGTTGAGCTCAATGTCGTGGTGGAACGGCAGCGAGGCCAGGACTTCGATGCCCCAGTTGTCGCGGAAGAAGTATTCAGCGGTGATCGTCGGGCGCCAGTTGTCGCCGACATCGGCCTCGAGGGCACCGCCGGCCAGGCTGCCGTTGCCCGACTTCGGGGCGACGACGTGGGCACCGAGGCCGAAGGTCCAGTCACCGGCCTCCTGGGCCAGGGCCGGGGTGGCGGTGAAGAGGGCAGCCGCAGCGGCCAGGGGGCAAAGCAGTTTGAGGGTCCGCATGGCGGGTCTCCGTTGGGGAACTGGCGCCAGTGTCCCCCCGCGGCCGCCCGGGTCATTTGAGGCGCGTCAAATGGCCTGCCGCTGGGACTGGGGCCCCGGGGTTGCTAAAATCCCCGGTCTTCCACCCACCCCGCCGGCCCGTGGCCGGTTCCAGGAGCCTCCCATGTCCATCAAGGTCGCCATCAACGGCTACGGCCGCATCGGTCGAAACATCCTGCGCGCGCTGTACGAAGCCAAGCGCAACCACGAGATCACCATCGTGGCCATCAACGACCTGGGCGACGCCGAAACCAACGCGCACCTGACCCAGTACGACACCGCCCACGGCAAGTTCCCGGGCACCGTGGAAGTGGACGGTGGCGACCTGATCGTCAACGGCGACCGCATCAAGGTCTGCGCCGAGCGTGACCCGTCGAAGCTGCCGTGGGCTGCGCTGGGCGTGGACGTGGTGCTCGAGTGCACCGGTCTGTTCACTTCCAAGGCCAAGGCTTCGGCGCATCTCACGGCCGGCGCGAAGAAGGTCATCATCTCCGCCCCGGGCGGCGCCGACGTCGACGCCACGGTGGTGATGGGCGTGAACGAGGGCATCCTGAAGGCCTCGCACCAGGTGATCTCGAACGCCTCTTGCACCACCAACTGCCTGGCGCCGCTGGCCAAGGTGCTGCACGAGAAGATTGGCATCGTGCATGGCCTTATGACCACCATCCACGCCTATACCAACGACCAGGTGCTCACCGACGTCTACCACAGCGACCTGCGCCGGGCCCGTTCGGCCACCATGTCGCAGATCCCCACCAAGACCGGCGCCGCCGCCGCGGTGGGCCTGGTGCTGCCCGAGCTCAACGGCAAGCTCACCGGCTTCTCGATGCGCGTGCCCACCATCAACGTCTCGGTGGTGGACCTGTCGTTCGTGGCTTCGCGCGAAACCACCAAGGACGAGATCGACGCCGTGCTCAAGGCCGCGTCCGAAGGCGAGCTCAAGGGCATCCTGGGCTTCAACACCAAGCCGCTGGTGTCGATCGACTTCAACCACGACCCGCACAGCTCCATCTACGACAGCACGCTCACCCAGGTGATGGGCGGCACGCTGGTGAAGGTGTGCTCGTGGTACGACAACGAGTGGGGCTTCTCCAACCGCATGCTCGACACCACGCTGGCGCTGATGGCCGCGAAGTAATTCCACCGCTGTGGTGGTGACCAAAGCCCCGGCCCAGGCCGGGGCTTTGTGTTTTCAGCGCTTGCCGCCGCGCGCCATCAGCAGCTTTGCCGCGCACAGCAGGCCGAAGTAGACCAGGCCGAAGGCCACCACGCGGTGCGGCTCGTCGATCCACAGGCCGCCACCGTCCAGGCCGAAGCCGGGCTGCACTTCTTCGGTCATGCCCAGCCGCGGCACCGGCACCAGCGCCGTCAGGAACGCGCCGAACAGGTAGGCCACCACCGAACCGGCCCAGGCCACCATCGGCAGCGCCATGGCGTCGTCGCCGTCGCCGGGGCGCGTGCTCCAGGCCCAGGCGGCCTTGCCGACCGCCAGCCACAGGAAAGCGAGCACCGGCCACCACTCGCCGAAGCTCAGCGCGAACGCACCGACCATCGCCAGGTAGAACAGCGTCAGGCCCGCCAGCGCCAGCATCCGCCAGGCCCGCGACACCTTGGGTGAACCGCCGATGGCGGTGAAGAATCCGGTGGCGTGGATCAGGAAGAATTCCAGCAGCATCACCAGCAGCGCGGTCTTCACCGACAGCTCGTCGAGTGCGAACGGGAACAGCCACACCAGCGCGAAACCGGCGGCCGTGATGCCGTCGGGCAGCGCCGCCCAGGCGCTGGCGCGGTGCGTGCTCACGCGTCGTCGCGGCCCAGGCCGGCGCCTGCGGCGGAGCGGCGCAGGCGGTCGTTGACGGCCAGCCAGTCGCGCGTGGACGGCGGCCGCTCGGCCAGCAGCACGTTGGCGCCCATCGCATCGAGCGAACGCAGCGCGGCGTAAAGCCCGTGCGCGTAGCCGTCGGCGCCGGCGGGCAGGGCGATGCCGCGCAGGCCGTCGGGCAGCGGTTCCATCGCCAGCACGGCCACGCGCTTGCCCAGGGCTTCCTGCTGGCGGGCTTCGGCCACCAGGGCGTCGCGCGGCAGCAGCAGCATGGCCGTGCGCGGGGCGTAGTGCGCATCCAGCGTGCCCGAGGCGCGCGGGCTGTCGGCGTCGCCGCCCTCGGCCACCGGGCCCACGTGGGCCTCGATCTGCGCCCGCGTGATGCGGCCGGGCCGCAGGATGCGCGGCGTTGCGCCGGACAGGTCGAGGATGGTGCTTTCGATGCCGACCTCGCAGTCGCCGCCGTCCAGCACCACAGGCACCGCGTCGCCGAACTCGTCGCGCACGTGCGCGGCCGAGGTCGGGCTGACGTGGCCGAAGCGGTTGGCCGACGGTGCGGCCAGACCGCCGTCGAATTCATGCAGCAGCGCCAGCGCCATCGGGTGCGCGGGGCAGCGCAGGCCCACCGTGGGCTGGCCGCCGGTGACTTCGTCGGGCACGCCGGGCTGCTTGCGCAGGATCAGGGTGAGCGGGCCGGGCCAGAACGCGGCGGCGAGCACGCGCGCCGCCTCCGGGATGTCGCGCGCCCAGCGCTCGAGCTGGCGGGCATTGGCCACGTGCACGATCAGGGGATGGTCGGCGGGGCGGCCCTTGAGTTCGAAGATGCGGCGCACGGCCTCGGGGCGCGAGGCGTCCGCGGCCAGCCCGTACACCGTCTCGGTCGGCAGGCCGATGACGTCGCCGCGGCGCAGCGCCGCCAGGGCCTGGCCCATCGGGTCGCTCACCCGTGCCTCCGGTATTCGTTGCGCAGCAGGCCGTAGAGGATCGAGTCGGCGAACTCGCCGCCCACCCGCCAGCGGTTGCGCAGCAGCCCCTCGCGCTGGAAGCCCAGGCGCTCGGCCAGCCGGCACGAGGCCTCGTTGCGCGGGTCCACGTCGGCCTCCATGCGCTCCAGGCCCAGGGTGTCGAAGCCGAAGTCCAGCGCGGTGCGCACCGCTTCGGTGGCCAGGCCCCGGCCCTGGTGCGTGGGCATCAGCGAATAGCCCAGTTCGGCCCGGTGCAGCGGGCCGCTGAGCGAAAACAGCGCCGTGGTGCCCAGGAAGCGGTCGCTTTCCCGGTCGGCCAGGGCCCAGCCGTACACCGACGGCGGTCCCCAGCCGATGCGCTCGGCCAGCCAGGCCTCGGCCTGCGCGGGCTGCGTCCAGGCGCTGAAGCTCCAGTAGCGGGTGATTTCCGGGTCGCTGTACATCTCGTACACGTCGGGCGCGTCGTCCATGCGCAGCGGCCGAAGCCGGATGCGTTCGCTCTCGAGCACGGGCAGGGATTGCGGGATATCGGCCATGGCCCATTCTCCCACGGCCCCGCCGCGTTTGCCCCGGAGCCGCCGCGCGGGGGAAAATGCCGCTTTCCCGACTCCGGAGCACCTGCATGACCCTCCTGCGAATGGCCGACCTCGACCTGGCCGGCAAGCGCGTGCTCATCCGCGAAGACCTCAACGTGCCGGTGAAGGATGGCCACATCACGTCCGAGCAGCGCATCACCGCCGCCCTGCCGACGATCCGCCTGGCGCTGGAGAAGGGCGCGGCCGTGATGGTCACCTCGCACCTGGGCCGGCCGAAGGAAGGCGTGTGGACGCAGGAGGATTCGCTGGCCCCGGTGGCCGCGCGCCTGGGCGAACTGCTGGGCCGCGAGGTGCCGCTGCTCAAGGACTGGACCGACGGCGTGCAGGTGCAGCCCGGCCAGCTGGTGCTGCTGGAAAACTGCCGCATGAACGTCGGCGAGAAGGCCGACGACGAGGCGCTGTCGAAGAAGTACGCCGCGCTGTGCGACGTGTTCGTCATGGACGCCTTCGGCACCGCGCACCGCGCCCAGGCCTCCACCCACGGCGTCATCCGCTTCGCCAAGGTCGCCTGCGGCGGCCCGCTGCTGATGGCCGAACTCGACGCGCTGGCGAAGGCGCTGCTGGCGCCGGCGCGCCCGCTGGTGGCCATCGTGGCCGGCTCGAAGGTCAGCACCAAGCTCGAGCTGCTGTCGGCCCTGGTGTCGAAGGTGGACCAGCTGATCGTGGGCGGCGGCATCGCCAACACCTTCATCGCCGCCGTGGGCCATCCGGTCGGCAAGTCGCTGTGCGAGGTGGACCTGCTCGACACCGCGCGCCAGATCATCGCCGACGCCAAGGCCCGCGGCGCCGACATCCCCATCCCCACCGACGTGGTGGTGGCCCCGGCGTTCGCCGCGGACGCGCCGGCCACGGTGAAGCAGGTGGCCGACGTGGGCCCGGACGACATGATCCTGGACATCGGCCCGGACACCGCCGCGCGCTACGCCGGCATGATCAAGGGTGCCGGCACCGTCATCTGGAACGGCCCGGTGGGCGTGTTCGAGTTCGACGCCTTCGGCAAGGGCACGGAAACGCTGGCGCACGCCATCGCCGATTCCGCGGCCTTCTCGATCGCCGGCGGCGGCGACACGCTGGCCGCGGTGGACAAGTACGGCGTCGAGTCCGGCATCAGCTACATCTCCACCGGCGGCGGCGCGTTCCTGGAATTCTGCGAGGGCAAGGAGCTGCCGGCGGTGACGGCGCTCAAGGCCCGCGCGGCCTGATGACGACAATCTTCTTCGACCTCGACGGCACGCTGATCGATTCGGCGGTGGGCATCACGCGCTGCGTGGCGCACGCGCTGGAACAGATGGGCGAGCCGGTGCCGCCGCAGGCCGCGCTGCGCCGCTGGATCGGCCCGCCGCTGCGCGACAGCTTCGGGCCGCTGCTGGGCGACGATGGCCGCACCGAACAGGCCGTGCAGCACTACCGCGACCGCTTCGAAACCCACGGCTGGGCCGAGCACGAGATCTACGAAGGCATCGGCGCCGCGGTGCTGGCGCTGTCCGGGGCGGGGCACCGGCTGGCGGTGGTCACGGCCAAGAACGAGCCGCACGCCCGCAAGATCATCGCGCACCTGCCGTTCGGGCACGTGTTCGAGGACGTCATCGGCGCCACGCCCTGCGGCCGACTCAGCCACAAGCCCGAGCTGATCGCCGAAGCGCTGCAGCGGCTGCAGTTGTCCCCGGACAAGGCCTGGATGATCGGGGACAGGCACATGGACATCGACGGCGCGCGCCACCACGGCATGGATTCGGTGGGCGTGCTGTGGGGTTTCGGCGGCGAAGCGGAACTCCGCGCCGCCGGCGCCACGCGGCTGGCCGCCGCGCCGGCCGAACTGCCGGCGATGTTCGGCGCCTGACGTCGAGGCCGCGCGCAGTCCCGTCGCAGGGCTGTGCTAGCGTTGGCGCAACGCAACGCACCACACTTCCGGAAAACCATGACTGACGCCCTGCGCCGCACCAAGATCCTCGCCACCCTCGGCCCGGCCACCGACGCCCCCGGCGTGCTCGACGAGCTGGTGCGCGCCGGCGTCAACGTGGTGCGGCTGAACTTCTCGCACGGCACGCCCGAGCACCACGCCGCGCGCGTGGCGGCGATCCGCGAGGCCGCGGCGCGCCAAGGCCGCGAGGTCGGCATCCTGGCCGACCTGCAGGGCCCGAAGATCCGCATCGAGAAGTTCGAAGAGGACAAGGTCATCCTGCGCACCGGGCAGGAGTTCACCCTGGTCTGCCGCGCCGATGCGCCGCTGGGCGACCACACGCAGGTGGGCGTGAGCTACCTGGGCCTGGTGGACGACGTGCACGCCGGCGACACGCTGCTGCTCGACGACGGCCTGATGGCGGTGCACGTGCTGGCCGTCGAAGGCGACCGCATCCGCACCCGCGTGCTCACCGACGGCGCGCTGTCCAACCGCAAGGGCCTCAACCGCCTGGGCGGCGGGCTGTCGCTGGGCGCGCTCACCGACCAGGACAAGCAGCACATCATCATCGCCGCCGGCCTGGGCGTGGACTTCATCGCGGTGTCGTTCTGCCGCTCGGCCGCCGACATGGACGAGGCCCGCGCGCTGGCACGCGCCGCCGGCAGCGACGCCTTCCTGGTGGCCAAGATCGAGCGCGCCGAGGCCATCGAGAACCTGGTCGAAATCACCATCGCCTCGGACGTGGTGATGGTCGCCCGCGGCGACCTGGGCGTGGAAATCGGCGACGCCGAGCTGCCGGGCCTGCAGAAGAAGATCATCCGCACGGCGCTGGAACACAACCGCGTGGTGATCACCGCCACGCAGATGCTGCAGTCGATGGTGGACAACCCGATCCCCACCCGCGCCGAGGTGCTGGACGTGGCCAACTCGGTGATCGACGGCACCGACGCGGTGATGCTGTCGGCCGAAACGGCCTCGGGCAACTACCCGGTGAAGGCGGTGGAGGCGATGGTGCGCATCTGCCTGGGCGCCGAGCGCCAGTTCGACCACGACACCGATTTCGAGAAGGCGCCGCGCAACCTGCAGGCGGCCGACCAGGCCATCGCGATGGCCAGCATGTTCCTGGCCGAGCACATCAAGGTGCGCGCCATCATCGCGCTCACCGAGTCGGGCGGCACGGCGCGCTACCTGTCGCGCTTCCGCTCGTCGGTGCCGATCTACGGCCTCTCGCGCCACGACGGCGCGCGCCGCCGTATGGCGATGATCCGCGACGTGTTCCCGGTCAACTACGACAGCCAGGGCCAGGCCACCCGCGAGGCCGCCCGCGGCGCCATCGCCCACCTGTTCAAGCTGGGCGCACTGTCCGAGGGCGACAGCGTCATCATCACCAGCGGCGACTACATGGAACTGCACGGCGCCACCAACACCCTGCGCCTGCTCAAGGTCGGCCCCGCCGGCAAGGCCGAAGGCCTCGGCGAGCTCTGACCCGCCTAGCGCGTGTGCGTGCGCGATGCGCACCACATGTCGCACGACGTTGCTTCGCTGCAGCGCCATCCCACACACAGGGGTATGTCTGCCCGGTCGGGCGCAAGCGTCATCCATGACCAGCTCACGACCGGCCGTTGCGGGCATCCTGCCCTCCACTTCAGCCACACCCCTGTGTGTGGGCTGTCGCCCCGGAGGCATCGGGTTCGCCGTGGCCCCGAGTTGGCGGGACGGACGGGCCAGGACGTGAACTTCCCATCTAGCGGAATCGCTACGTCATCGCGAGGCCGGTGATCTTGTTGCGGTGTGCCCGGGACATCCGGGGCGACGTCACACACACAGGGCACCCCTGAAGTGGAGGGCAGGAAGCCCGGAACGGCCGGCGTTTGCTGCCATGGATGGCGTTAGCAAGACGCCGGGCAGGGGTGCCCTGTGTGTGGGGCGGCGCTCGCCGTACCGGAACATGTCGTGCGCAAAGCGCACGTGCCGCCGGGGCAGGGGGCCGGGCCGAGGGGTAGGGGGTTGGGCTATAATCTGGGGTCTACCAACACATACCCGGGAACTTCCATGAGCATCGACCAACTCGCCGACATCGCCCAGGCCATGGTGGCCCCGGGCAAGGGCATCATCGCCATCGATGAGTCCAACGCCACCATCAAGAAGCGCTTCGACGGCGTCGGCATCGAATGCACCGAAGAGAACCGCCGCGCCTACCGCGAAATGCTGCTGACCACCCCGAAGCTGGGTGACTACATTTCCGGCGCCATCCTGTACGACGAGACCCTGCGCCAGAGCACCAAGGCCGGCGTCCCGTTCACCAAGGTCATGATGGACAACGGCATCCTGCCGGGCATCAAGGTCGACAAGGGCGCCATGGCCCTGGCCGGCTTCCCGGGCGAGCTGGTCACCGAAGGCCTCGACGGCCTGCGCGACCGCCTGAAGGAATACGCCAAGCTGGGCGCCAAGTTCGCCAAGTGGCGCGCCGTGATCACCATCGGCGAAGACGCCCCGTCCGGCACCTGCATCGACTCGAACTGCCACGCCCTGGCCCGCTATGCCGCCCTGTGCCAGGAAGTGGGCATCGTGCCCATGGTCGAGCCCGAAGTGCTGATGGACGGCGAGCACGACATCGACACCTGCTACGAAATCACCGAAGTCACGCTGCGCTCGCTGTTCGGCGCCCTGTACGAGCACAACATCATGCTCGAGGGCACCATCCTCAAGGCCAGCATGGTCGTGTCGGGCAAGGACTGCCCCGAGCAGGCCGCCATCGAGGAAGTGGCCGAGATGACCCTGCGCTGCCTGAAGTCGGCCGTGCCGGCCACCCTGCCGGGCATCGTGTTCCTGTCGGGCGGCCAGAGCGACGAGAACGCCACCGCGCACCTGGACGCCATGAACCGCATGGGCGCCAAGCCCTGGCCGCTGAGCTTCAGCTACGGCCGCGCCATGCAGTCGGCCGCGCTCAAGATCTGGTCCAAGGACCTGACCGGCAACATCGCTGCGGCGCAGCAGACCGTCTACGCCCGCGCCAAGGCCAACGGCCTGGCCGCGCTGGGCAAGTGGACCAAGGGCGCCTGATCCAGGCCGCCAGCGGTTCGAAGAACGCCGGCCTCGTGCCGGCGTTTTTTTTCCGCGTCAACGCAATCCGCGCCGGAGCGTTTTCAGCCGATCGCCCCGCGCGCGGCCCGGCCGCCGGAAACGGCGACGGAGTCTGCACATGGGCGTGACGCCGCAGTCGTACAATCAATCAAATCCCTGGAAGACCCGCACGATGAGCCCGACCCTGCGCCAACTCCTGCCCGCCCTCGCCTTGGTCCTGGCGCTGGCCGGCTGCAGCGCCGAGCCGCCGGCCGCCAATCGCGCGCCGCCCGCCACCGTCACCACCGCCGTCGTCGCCAGCAAGCCCTGGAGCGACGCCATCGAGGCCCTGGGCACCGCCCGCGCCAACGAGTCGGTGCTGGTCACCGCCAAGGTCACCGAGACCGTGGTGCGGGTGAACTTCGAAGACGGCGACCTGGTGGAAGCGGGCGACGTGCTGGTGGACCTGTCGGGCCGCGCCGAAGTGGCGGGCCTGGCCGAAGCCGCCGCGGCCTATCGCGAATCGCAGCAGCAGTTCCAGCGCCTGCAGCAGCTCACCGCGCAAAAGCTCATCCCCACCAGCCAGCTCGACACCCAGCGCGCCGCCATGGACTCGGCCCGCGCCCGCCTCGACGCCACCCGCGCCCGCCTTTCCGACCGCGTCATCACCGCGCCGTTCGCGGGCGTGCTGGGCTTCCGCCAGGTCAGCCCGGGCACGCTGGTGACCCCGGGCACCACCATCGCCAGCCTCGACGACGTGTCGGTGATCAAGCTCGACTTCGCCGTGCCGGAGGCCTACCTGGCCGCGCTGTCGGCCGACCAGGCCATCACCGCCACCAGCACCGCCTACCCGGGCCGCGAATTCACCGGCCGCGTCACCACCGTGGATTCGCGCATCGACCCGGTGACGCGCGCGGTGACCGTGCGCTCGGAGCTCCCCAACCCCGACCGCGCACTGCGGCCGGGCATGCTGCTGACGCTGCAGGTGTTCCAGCCCGCGCGCCAGGCGCTGGTGGTGCCCGAGATCGCGGTGATCCAGGTTGCCCAGCAGGCGCACGTCTTCCGCGTGCTGCCCGACGACACGGTGGAGCAGGTGAACGTGACGCTTGGCCAGCGCCGGCGTGGCGAGGTCGAGGTGACCGAGGGGCTCGCCGCCGGCGACCGCATCGTCATCGACGGCACGATGAAGCTGCGGCCGGGGGCCGGCATCAAGGACCTCGGCACGCAGGCAACCGTGCCCCCCAAGGCCGAGGGCGCCTGACCGGCGCCCCACGGACATTCCGCCATGGTCCTTTCCGACATCTCGATCAAGCGCCCGGTCTTCGCGACCGTCATGAGCCTGATGCTGGTGGTGCTGGGCGTGATCGCCTTCACCCGCCTGACGCTGCGCGAGTTGCCCAACATCGATGCGCCCATCGTGTCGGTGGAGGTGGCCTATCCGGGCGCGTCCGCGGCGGTGGTTGAAACCCGCATCACCCAGGTGCTCGAAGACGCGGTCAGCGGCATCGAGGGCATCCAGACCATCGAGTCGCGCAGCCGCAACGGCGAGGGCAGCGTCACCATCGAGTTCGCGCTCACGCGCGACATCGAAGCGGCGGCCAACGACGTACGCGACGCCGTCAGCCGCGTCCTCGACCGGCTGCCCGAAGAGGCCGATCCGCCGGAAATCGAAAAGGTCGAGAGCGACGCCGAGGTCATCCTCTGGCTCAACATGGACTCGAGCAAGCTCGATTCGCTGGCGCTGAGCGACTATGCCGACCGCTATGTGGTGGATCGCCTGTCGAGCATCGACGGCGTCGCCCAGGTGCAGGTGGGCGGCGAGCAGCGCTACGCGATGCGCATCTGGCTCGACCGCGAGGCCCTCGCGGCACGCGGCCTGACCGTCAACGAGGTCGAGCAGGCGCTGCGCCGGGAAAACGTCGAACTGCCGGCCGGCAGCCTCGAATCCCAGGACCGCGACTTCACCCTGCGCGTGATGCGTGGCTACCAGCAGCCCGAGGACTTCGCCCAGCTCACGCTGGCCAAGGGCGAAGACGGCTACCTGGTGCGGCTGGGCGACGTGGCCCGGGTGGAGCGCGGCACCGCCGAGCGGCGCTCCTACTACCAGGGCAACGGCCAGCCAAACATCGGCCTGGGCATCATCAAGACCTCCACCGCCAACAGCCTGGACGTGTCCCGCGCCGTGCGCGACGCGCTGCCTGGCCTGCGCGCCACGCTGCCCGAGGGCACCACGATCCTGGTGGCGTTCGACAACACCGCCTTCATCGAGGCGTCGGTGGATCGCGTCTACATGACGCTGATCGAGGCGGTGCTGCTGGTGCTGGTGGTGATCTACCTGTTCCTGGGCAGCTGGCGCGCCGCGCTGATCCCGGCAGTGACGGTGCCGGTTTGCCTGGTGACCGTGTTCATCGCCCTCTGGGCCTTCGGCTACACGCTCAACCTGCTGACGCTGCTGGCACTGGTGCTGTGCATCGGGCTGGTGGTGGACGATGCCATCGTGGTGCTGGAGAACGTGCAGCGGCGCGCCGACCTGGGCGAGCCGCCGCTGGTGGCCTCCAGGCGCGGCACCCAGCAGGTGGCGTTCGCGGTGATCGCCACCACGGCCGTGCTGGCGGCGGTGTTCCTGCCGGTGGGGTTCATGGAGGGCAATTCCGGGCGCCTGTTCCGCGAGCTTTCGGTCGCCATGGCGGCGGCCGTGCTGATCTCCGCCTTCGTCGCGCTCACGCTGACGCCGATGATGTGCTCCAAGCTCGTGCGCGCGCACGAAACGCCGCGCGGCTTGAACGCGTGGGTGCAGGGCCGCCTGGCGGCATTGGGCAACGCCTACCGGCGCGGCCTCGAGCGCAGCATCGGCAAGCCGATGGTGTTCGGCGCGGCGCTGCTGGGCTGCTTCGGCCTCTCCTACTTCCTGGCGCAGCAGATCCCCAGCGAACTGGCGCCGCCCGAAGACCGGGGTGCGTTCTTCATCACCCTGGCCGGCCCCGAGGGCGCGGGCTACGACTACACCGTGCAGCAGATGAAGCAGGTGGAGACGCTGCTGTTCAAGTACGTCGGCGAAGGCCAGCCCATCGACCGCGCCAACACCCGCGTGCCGGGCGGTTTCGGCCCCGGCGGCGACATGCACACCGGCCAGGTGATCGCCCTGCTCAAGCCCTGGGACCAGCGCGACCAGACCACGGCCGAACTGGTCGAGAAGCTGCGCGCCGACCTGGCCACGCTGCCGGGCGTGCGCGGCAACCCCCAGGTGCGCAGTGGCCTGGTGCGCAGCCGCGGCCAACCGCTGCAGGTGGTGCTGGGCGGCCCCGACTATGTCGAGCTGGCGCAGTGGCGCGATCGCCTGCTGGCGCGCATGGAGCAGAACCCGCGGCTCTTCTCGGCCGATTCGGACTACAAGGAAACCCGCCCGCAGCTGCGCGTGGAGATCGACCGCGAACGCGCCGCCGACCTGGGCGTGTCGGTGCAGGAAGTGGGCCGCACGCTGGAATCGATGATGGGCTCGCGCCGCGTCACCACCTACGTGGAGAACGGCGAGGAGTACGACGTGATCGTGCAGGCGCAGTCCGGCGACCGCACCTCGCCGGCCGACCTCAACAACCTGTACGTGCGCTCGGCGACCACCGGCCGGCTGGTGCCGCTGTCGAACCTGGTGACGCTGACCGAACTGGCCGAGCCGGGCCAGTACAACCGCTTCAACCGCCTGCGCGCCATCACCATCACGGCCGGCCTGGCCCCGGGCTACACGCTGGGCGAGGCGCTGGCGTGGGTGCGCCAGGTGGCCGACGAAGAGCTGCCCGAACGCGCGCAGATCGACTACAAGGGCGAATCGCGCGAGTACCAGTCGGCCGGCAGCGCGGTGCTGTTCACCTTCGCCATGGCGCTGCTGGTGGTCTACCTGGTGCTGGCGGCGCAGTTCGAAAGCTTCCTGCACCCGCTGGTGATCATGCTGACGGTGCCGCTGGCGGTGCTGGGCGCGCTGGTCGGCCTGTGGGCCTTCGGCAGTTCGCTCAACCTCTTCAGCCAGATCGGCATCGTGATGCTGGTGGGGCTGGCGGCCAAGAACGGCATCCTGATCGTGGAGTTCGCCAACCAGCTGCGCGACGAAGGCATGGCCGTGCGCGACGCCGTCATCGAATCGGCGACCGTGCGCATGCGGCCGATCCTGATGACGTCCATCGCCACCATCATGGGCGCCGTGCCGCTGGTGCTGGCCGGCGGTCCGGGTTCGGCCAGTCGCGCCACCATCGGCATCGTGGTCATCGCCGGCGTGACGTTCTCCACTGTGCTGTCGCTGTTCGTGGTGCCGGCGTTCTACGCGCTGCTGGCGCCGTACACGCGCTCGCCCGACGCGCTGGCGCAAAAGCTCGAACAGCTCGAGCGCGACACGCCGACGGTGGGCGGCCACGCCTGAGGCCGCCGCGGGCGGCCCGCAGCCCGGGCCGTCCGTTAGACTGGCGACATGGCCGCCGCTGAGGGCGGCGGAACCCAGCCATGAACGACCGCAAGCCGCCTTCGGGCGATTCCCCGTACCGGGGCCCGCCCTCGGGCAAGCCGCGCGACAAGCGCGAGCGCGAGCGCGACCGCCAGGCCCGCCCCGCGCCGGCGGAGGCGCCGGTTCGCCGCGGCCCGCCGCGCGAGCGCGGGCAAGATCGCGACCACGCCCGCCACGAAGCCGACGCCGACCTGCTGCGCGCCTACTCCGACACGCCCAAGGCCCCGCGCGAGCAGCGCCTGCACGGCCTCAACGCCTGCCTGGCGATGTTCGCCAGGCGCCCGCAGGACCTGCGCAAGGTCTGGCTGCTCGAATCGCGCATCCCGCAGCTCAAGGCCGTGCTGGCCCACTGCGTGCAGCACCGCCTGGGCTACACGATCGTCGGCGACGAGGACCTGCAGAAGCTGTCCGCCAGCGCCCACCACGAAGGCGGGGTGTTCGGCACGATGCCGGCCGCGGAGGCCAGCCTGTCGGACTGGCTGCGCGACCTGCCGCCCGGCCCGCAGCTGGCCATCTGGCTCGACGGCGTGGGCAACCCGCACAACCTGGGCGCGATCCTGCGTTCGGCCGCGCACTTCGGCGTGGCCGGGCTGCTGCTGCCCAAGGAATCGCCGCTGGCGCTGTCGGGCGCGGCCGCGCGCGTGGCCGAGGGCGGCGCCGAGCAAGTGCCGCTGGTGCGCATGGGCCGCGCCGACAACAGCCTGGCCCAGCTGGCCTCGGCCGGCTTCGGCGCCGTGGCCACGGTGGTGCGGGGCGGCAAGCCGCTGTACGGCACCGCGCTGCCCCAGCGCATGCTGCTGGTGATGGGCGCCGAGCAGACCGGCGTCGACCCGGCCCTGGCCCAGGCGGCTGCGCTGCGCGTGGCCATCCCCGGCACGGGCGCGGTGGAAAGCCTCAACGTGGCCGCGGCCACGGCCGTGTTCCTGGGCGAATGGTGGCGCCAGCGCCGGGCCTGAATTCGATGTTCAGCGCCGACGGGGCATAATTCGCGCATGGACAACCGACTGCTCAAGCGCGCCTTCGGCGCCTGCCTGCTCTTCTTCGCCCTGGTGGCGGCCACCCCGGCCGCGACGCGCCCGGAGTACGACGTCACCTACACCGTGCAGTTCCTGCCGGCGTCCGACCAGGCCCAGGTGACCATCGCCATCCGTCCCGATACCGGCAAGGTCAGCCAGATGCGCCTGGCCATGCCCGAAGACCGCTACACCCGGGTGGCCGGCGACGGCACGGTCACGCGCAAGGGCTACACCGTTACCGGGACGCCCCTGGACGGCAAGCCTTCGAAGCTGCGCTACCGCTACCTGGTCAGCAACGAGCGGCCGGGCGGCGGCTACGACGCGCGCATGACCGCCGACTGGGCGATCGTGCGCGGCGACGACCTGGTGCCCAGCGCCCGCATCCGCGCCACCAAGGGCTCGGACTCGCGCGTGCGCCTGCGCTTCGTGCTGCCCAAGGGCTGGACCAACGTGGACACGCCCTTCCTGCGCAGCCGGGACGGCCGCTCGTTCGTGGTCACCAATCCCGAGCGCAACTTCGACCGGCCCATCGGCTGGGTGATCGCCGGTGCGGTGGGCACGCGGCGTGAGGTGCTGTCGGGCATGGAGATCAGCGTGGCCGGCCCGAAGGGCGACGTGATCCGCCGCAACGACATGCTGGCGTTCTTCAACGGCCTGGTGCCGGAGTTCAAGCGCGCCTTCGGCGAGCTGCCGTCCAAGCTGCTGATCGTCAGCGCCGGCGACCCGATGTGGCGCGGCGGCCTGTCGGGCCCGCGCTCGCTGTTCCTGCACGCCGACCGCCCGCTGATCAGCGAGAACGGCACCAGCACGCTCACCCACGAACTCACCCACGTGATCACCCGCATCCGCGGCGCCGACGGCGACGACTGGATCGCCGAGGGCCTGGCCGAGTACTACTCGATCGAGCTGCTGCGCCGCGCCGACCTGCTCAGCGACGCGCGCGCCGACAAGGCGCACGCCTGGATGGCCAACCACGGCAAGTCGGTGAAGACGCTCACGCGCAACCGCTCCGCCGGCCCGCGCACGGCCCGCGCGGTGCAGCTGCTGCGCGCGCTGGACACCGAGATCCGCCAGCGCACGAAGAACAAGCGCAGCCTCGACGACCTGGTGCGTGCACTGATCCCGCTGCGCGAGGTTTCGCGCGAGGACCTGCGCGATCAGGTCGAAAAACTCACCGGCGCGCCGTCGACGGTGCTCGCCTCGCCGCTGCTCGACTGATGGAGCCGGGCGACTACCCGCGCCTGGGGCCCCACTTGCCGGGCCGCCCGCCGGTGGCGCCGCCGGAGTCGGCGGGTTTCGCCGACCTCCACGCCTGGCTCCGGGTTTTCGATTCGGACCGCGTGCACTTCGACGCGCAGTGGCGGCTGCAGTCTGAGGTCGCCGACGCGGCCGGGCCGGGCGGTTGGCCGGGCTGGTGCGGGCTGTGCAGCCGCGCCGTGGCCTTCGGGCTGCCTTCCCACGCCGCGGGTGGCCACGCCAACCTGCGCGAGGAAATGGTCTGCCCGGACTGCCGCCTCACCGCGCGCAACCGCGCCGCGCTCTCGCTGCTCACGCAGGGCCTGGCGACGGAAACCGCCGAGGTCTATCTCACCGAGCAGGCGTCCGCGGCCTACGTCTGGCTGCAGTCGCACTGCCCGCGCCTGCAGGGCAGCGAGTTCGGCCTGGACGAGGCCACCCGCCCGCGCCTGCAGGCCTGGTACGAATCGCTGGGTGGCAAGGGCGAGCTGGTGGAGCGCGATGTGACGCGGCTGGCGTTTGCCGATGCGTCGCTGGATGCGATCGGCAGTTTCGACGTGCTCGAGCACGTGCCCGACTACCCGGCGGCGCTGCGCGAGTTTGCGCGCTGCCTGCGCGCCGACGGGCGGCTGGTGCTCACCGCGCCGTTCGCCGACGCCAGCGCGCAGACGCTGGTGCGCGCGCGCGTGCTGGCGGACGGCAGCATCGAACACCTGTGCGAGCCCGAGATCCACGGCGATCCCGTGGCCGGCGGCGTGCTGTGCTTCTACCACTTCGGCTGGGACCTGCTGGACGCCGCGCGCGACGCGGGCTTCCGCGACGCGCAGTGGGTGCGCACCTGGTCGCCGCGCGAGGGCCTGTTCTCGCTCTGGACCCTGGTGGCGACGCGCTGAGGGCTAAGGCTGCTTCGGCGCCGGCGCGCTGCCGAAATCAACCTCGGTTTCCGCGGCCAGGTACATCAGCGCCGCGTACGCCGCCACCTGCTGGTCGAGCGCCTTGGGGTCGATCTTGTCCAGGGTGTCGTTGGCGGTGTGGTGGTAGTCGAAGTAGTCGGTGCCGTCCTGCGCCAGCTGCGCCCAGGGCGCGCCCTTGGCGACGATGGGGCCGACGTCGGGGCCCGGGCTGCCGCCTTCGGTTTCCGTGGCGATGCCCAGCGGCGCCAGCACTTCGCCGATGGCCGCGATCACCGGCCACGCGGCCGCATCCACGCCGGCGCGCAGCGCATACACGCGGCCGGCGCCGAAATCGCTCTCGGCGCCCAGCTGGTGCGCCGGGACCTGACCGGCCGCGGCACGCGCTTCGGCATACGCCTTGCCGCCGTACAGGCCCTGTTCCTCGTTGGCATAGGCGATCACGCGCACCGTGCGCCGCGGCGCGCGCTCCAGCTCGCCGATCAGCGCGCCGGCCGCGGCGGTGATGGCGACGCCGGCGCCGTCGTCGATCGCGCCCGTGCCCAGGTCCCAGGAATCGAGATGGCCACCCAGGGTCACCACTTCGCCGGGCAGTTCGCGGCCGGTGATTTCGCCGATCACGTTGTGCGAGGTGTAGTCGCCGATCGTTTCGGCGCTGATGTCCAGGCGCAGGCGCACCGGCTGGCCGCGCGCCACCATGTGGCTGAGCAGGTCGGCGTCAGGGTTGGACAGCGCCGCGGCCGGGATGCGCGGCACCTCGGGCAGGTAGCGCATGGTGCCGGTGTGCGCGAAGCGGTCGCTGCTGGTGCCGATGGAGCGGATGACGATGGCCAGCGCGCCCTTCTTCGCCGCTTCCACGGCGCCGTTGCTGCGCGCGCCGACGGCAGGGCCGTAGCCGCGCCCGTCCTTGAAGCGGACCATGCGGTTGGAGACGTAGGCGATCTTGCCGGCGAGGCTGCCTTCGGGCGCATTGATCAACGCAGCCAGGTCGCTGAACTCCACCACCTCGGCCTCCAGCGGCTTGTCGCCGGTGCCGACGCTGCCGCCCAGCGCGGTGACCACCAGGCGTTGCGGGAAGGGCGAAACCACCTCGGCGGCCTCGCGATGGCGCAGCCACACCGGGAAGGTCACCGGCTCCAGGTAAACCTTGTCGAAGCCCATCGCCGTGAACTTCGCCTTGGCCCAGGCCACCGCGCGCGCGTCGGCCGGGGTGCCGGCCAGGCGCGGGCCCACCTCGGTGGTCAGGGATTCAACGACCGACCACGCCTGGCTGCCGGCCATCGCGCGGTCGCGCAGGCCCTCGGCGACGGCGATGTCCCCGGCGTCCAGGCCGGTGTCGGCCAGCGCGGCCGGGGCGAGGGCGAAGGAAAGCGACAGCGCGAGCAGGGTCTTGGCGAAGGACATCGGTGGCTCCGGAAAAAGTGCGCCGGCCACGGGGGCCGGCGCGGGGATGGCAGTGTGGGGTTCAGCGCTTGAGCGAGTCGCGGATCTCGGTGAGCAGCTTCACTTCGTCGCTGGGCTCGGCCGGCGCCGCGGGCGCTTCGGCCTGCTTGCGCTTGAGCGAATTGATGACCTTCACCGCAACGAAGATGGCGAAGGCGATGATCAGGAAATCAACGATGGTCTGGATGAAGGCGCCGTACTTCACCAGCACCGCCGCCACTTCGGCGCCCGCGGCGTCCACGCTGGCGGGCTTGAGCTCGAAGGCGAGCTGGTTGAAGTTCACGCCGCCGACGGCGTAGCCCACCATCGGCATGATGATGTCGTTGACCAGCGAGGCGACGATCTTGCCGAACGCGGCGCCGATCACCACGCCCACGGCGAGGTCGACGACGTTGCCGCGCATTGCGAATTCCTTGAACTCCGAAACCATGCCCATGCCGCTTTCTCCCTTTGCCCGATCGTGGGTGAGGCTGAATCTACACCGGCGGCAGGCTCAGGCGATATGCCCGCCGAACTCCACCAGCGCGTCCACGCCGGCGCGGAAGCGGTCGCCCGGCACCAGCGCCGCCACGCCTGCCGGCGTGCCCATGAACACCAGGTCGCCGGCCTTGAGCGCGTAGAGCTTCGAGAGTTCGTGGATGACGTCGGCTACGCTGAACACCATGTCGTCCAGGCCCGACTGCTGGCGCAGCTGGCCGTTCACTTCCAGCCAAAGGCGCCGTGCGAACACGTCGCCGGCATCGGCCACCGGCACCAGCTCGCTGGCCGGCGCCGAATGGTCGAACCCTTTGGCGGTGTCCCAGGGCAGGCCCTTGGCCTTGGCCGCGGCCTGCAGGTCGCGGCGCGTGAGGTCGAGCCCCACGCCATAGCCAAACACCAGCGCCATCGCGTCGGCGACGGCCACTTCGCCGTCGGCGTCGTGGCCCAGGGCCACCACCAGCTCCACTTCGTGGTGCAGGTCGCGCGTGCCGCCGGGGTAGGGCACGCGGCCGCCGCCGGGCACGATGGCGTCGGCGGGCTTCATGAAGAACACCGGGTTGCCGCGGTCCACCGTGGCGCCCATTTCCTTCGCATGCTCGGCGAAGTTGCGGCCCACGCAGTAGATGCGGTGCACGGGAAACAGCGCGTCGGTGCCGCGCACGGGCAGGCAGGGGACGGCGGGGGCGGGGAAGACGGTGGGGGTCATGGCGCGGCTCCGGGGCGAAGCGCCAAGTTTAGCCGCGGACGGCGTGGTGGTTCCGGGAAGACGGTCTCAGCGCAGGCCGAGGCGGGTCTCGGACTTCTGCACGTGCACGAACTCGCCCTCGATCACGCCCTCGCTGGCGCGCGCGGGGGCGGCCGTGGGGCGCATCAGGCGGCGCACGGCCGCGAACAGCAGCATGCCCAGGCCGATCACCAGGCCGAACGCCACCAGCAGCACCAGCAGCGCCAGGCCGACAATGCCCACCAGGATGCGCAGCAGCGGGTTGCGCGGCTTGCTGGGGCAGTAGCTGAAAAGGCGCTGGAAGCGGAAGGTCATCGGGGGCGTGGCAGAATGCGGGGAACCGAAGTATGGCGAGGCCCGGCGTGGAAAGTGTAAGCGGTTCGTTAATCCGGCTGGCCGAGCTGCCCCCGGAGGGTCTGTCCGAAATCGAGCTGGCGGTGGACGGCGAGCTGCAGTCCATCGTGCTCAGGCGCAGCGGCGAGCGCGTGCAGGCCTGGCTGAACATCTGCCCGCATGCGGGCCGGCGGCTTGATTACGCGCCCGGCAAATTCCTGCTCGACCAGGGCCGCCTGGTCTGCGCGGCGCATGGCGCCAGCTTCGAACTCGAACAGGGCGTGTGCGTGGCCGGGCCCTGCCGCGGCGCCTCGCTGGTGCCGCTGGCCGTGGCCATCGGCTAGAACATCAGGTTCACCATCACCAGCACGATGGCCAGGTAGACCAGGGTCAGCGGCCCGCCCATGCGCCACAGGTCGCGCGGGCGATAGCCCGCGGGCCCGCTCACCATCGCCAGCACCGGGTTGGATGCGCTCAGGAAATTGTTGGACGCCGACAGCGCCACCACCAGCGCGAACGCGGTCGGGCTGCCGCCGGCGGCCAGCGCCACGTTGATGGCCATCGGCACCATCACCACGGTGGCGCCGACGTTGCCGATCACCAGCGCGAAGGCCGTGGCCAGCAGGCCGATGGCGGCTTCCAGCACCCACAGCGGCACGTCGGGGCCGATGCGCTCGAGGATGTGCTGTGCGATCCAGCCGGCGGCGCCGGTGGAGTCCATCGCCCAGCCCAGCGGGATCAGGCAGGCCATCAGGAACACGGTCTTCCAGCTGACCGCGGCGTAGGCCTCGTCCATGTTCAGCACGCCGGTGACCATCATCGCCGCGGCGCCGGCCATCAGCGCGATCGGAACAGGCACCAGGGTGGTCAGCGCCAGCGCCATCGACGCCATGAACACGGCCAGCGCCCACCACAGCTTCTGCGGCCGGTGCGCGCCCTTGGGGTAGTCGGTGACCACGACGAAGTCGCGGCTTTCGCTGGCCTGCGCCAGGTCGGTCCAGATGCTGTGGAAGACCAGCATGTCGCCGGCCTTGAGCGGCATGCGGCGGATGTCCTCGCGCCACACCTGGTTGTCGCGGTTGATCGCCAGCAGGCTGATGCCGAAGCGCTTGCGCAGCTGCAGCTGCGCCTGGGCCTTGCCGATGAAGGCCGACGTGGGCGGGATCACCGCTTCGGAAATGCCCGAGCGGCTGGGGTTGAACAGGTCGGCGAAGTGGCGCAGCCGCGTGGACATCCTGAGCAGGTTCTTCTGCGCGTAGTCCTGGATGGCGTCGCGCGGGCCCATCACGCCCAGCACGCTGCCCACCCAGATCATCTGGTCGGCCGGGGGCGCCAGCCGCGCCTCGTTGCCGCTGAGCAGGGCCAGCAGCAGCGGCGCTTCGCGCTGCGCCTCGGCTTCACCCACCGACATGCCCACCAGCGGGCTTTCGGCGGTGACGCTGAGTTCGTACACGTCGCCTTCGATGCCGTAGGCGCTGGCGAAATAGCTCTGGGTGCGGCTGGGCGCCACGCCCTTTTCCTCGCCCTGGCCCAGCAGCTTCGGGCCGCGCCAGCGGAAATACGCCAGCCCCGCCAACAGCAGCAGCAGGCCGATCGGCAGCGGCGCGAACATCGGCAGCGGCTGCAGCGTGGCCACGCCCGAGGGCAGGTTGCGGTTGGCCGCCACCAGCAGGTCGTTGAGCAGCATCAGCGGCGAGTTGCCGATCATGGTCAGGCCGCCGCCCATCACGATGGCGGCCGCCACCGGCATCAGCAGCCGCGAAAGCCCGATGCCCGAACGGCTGGACACGCGCGAGGCCACCGGCAGGAACAGCGCCATCACCGACGGGTTCTGCATGAAGCCCGACATCAGGCCGGCCATGGCCGAGGTGAGCAGGATCAGCCGCTCTTCCATGCCCTTGGACACGCGCAGCAGCCACACCGCCAGCCGGTTGAGCGCGCCGGTGCGGTCCAGGCCCGCGCCCAGGATCATCGTGGCGATCACTGCGATGACGGCGTTGCCCGAGAAGCCGTCGAACAGCTGGTTGGCCGGCACCAGCCCGGTGAGCCCCAGCACCACCAGCACCACCAGCGCGGTGGCGTCGGCGCGGATGCGCTCGAACATGAACATCGAGATGGTGAACACCACCAGGCCCAGCACGAGCATCATGTCGCGAGTGAGGACCAGGCCGGTTTCCATGCGTGCTGTGCGCCCTCAGGCCAGGTCGTACAGCAGGTCCCAGACACCGTGGCCCAGCTTCAGGCCGCGTGTCTCGAAATGCGTTTGCCGGCGCCATTCCGGCCGCGGCACGAACCCGCGCGCGCCGGCGCGGCTGCGCAGGCGCGGCTCGGCGTCCAGCACGTCCCACATGTGCTCGGCGTAGTTTTCCCAGTCGGTGGCCAGGTGCAGCAGGCCGCCGGGGCGCAGCCGGTCGCACAGCAGGCCCACGAAGCCGGGCTGCACCAGGCGGCGCTTGTTGTGGCGCTTCTTGTGCCAGGGGTCGGGGAAGTAGATGCGCACTTCGTCCAGCGACGCCGGCGCGATTTCATGCTGCAGCACTTCCACCGCGTCGTGCTGGTAGACGCGCAGGTTGGTGAGGTTGGCTTCGGCGGCGGCGTTGAGCAGGCGGCCCACGCCGGGGCCGTGCACTTCCACGCCGATGAAATCGCGTTCGGGCTCGCGCTCGGCCGCGAACAGCAGCTGCTCGCCATTGCCGAAGCCGATCTCCAGCACGCGCGGCGCCCGGCGGCCGAACACAGCGTCGAAGTCGCGCGGCGCGCCGGTGTAGTCCAGCCCAAGGCTGGGCCAGTGCAGGTCGAACGCGCGCTTCTGCGCTTCGGTCTGGCGGCCCTGGCGCAGCACGAAGCTGCGGATCGGGCGATTGCGCAGGGCCTTGCCCGGGGCGCTGTCGTCGTGGGAGTCGGACATGCCCGTGGCCATGCTCAGAGGAAGTGGCCGTCGATCGGCGACGACGCGCTGGCGTTGCGCTTCTTCGGGATGCGCCCGGCGAGGAAGGCTTCGCGGCCGGCTTCCACGGCCTTGCGCATGGCGCTGGCCATCAGCACCGGGTTGCGGGCGCCGGCGATGGCGGTGTTCATCAGCACGCCGTCGCAGCCCAGCTCCATCGCGATGGCGGCGTCGGACGCGGTGCCCACGCCGGCATCCACCAGCACGGGCACCTTGGCGTTCTCGACGATCTCAAGGATGGACCAGCGGTTCTGCACGCCCAGGCCCGAGCCGATCGGCGCGGCCAGCGGCATGATCGCCACGCAGCCGATTTCTTCCAGGCGCTTGGCGATGATCGGATCGTCGGAGGTGTACACCATCACGTCGAAGCCTTCGGCCACCAGGATCTCGGCGGCCTTGATGGTCTGCACCACGTCGGGATAAAGCGTGCGCGCGTCGCCCAGCACTTCGAGCTTGACCAGCTTGTGGCCGTCCAGCAGCTCGCGCGCCAGGCGGCAGGTGCGCACCGCGTCGTCGGCGGTGTAGCAGCCGGCGGTGTTGGGCAGCAGGGTGTAGCGGTCGGGCGGTAGCACGTCCAGCAGGTTGGGTTCGCCGGGGTTCTGGCCCAGGTTGGTGCGGCGGATCGCGACGGTGACGATCTGCGCGCCCGCGGCCTCGGTGGCCAGGCGGGTCTGTTCCATGTCGGTGAACTTGCCCGTGCCGGTCAGCAGGCGGGAACGGTAGGTCTTGCCGGCGATCACGAGCGGATCGGCGTGCGGGGCGTCGGGCGTGCGATTCATGCCCGGATTATGGCCCGATTGACCGTGCGAGTTAACCCTTTCTTAAGAAGGGATTCAGCGGCCGGGCAGCGAACTCAGCCGCCGCCGATGGCCTGGATGATCTCCACCCGGTCGCCGTCGGCCAGCACGTGGCTGGCGTGCAGGCTGCGGGGCACCACCGCCAGGTTGACCTCCACCGCGACCTTGCGGCCGGCGTGGCCGGCCTGCGCCAGCAGGGCCTCGAGCGTGGTGCCGGGTTCGAGCGGGCGGGTTTCGCCGTTGAGCGTGATGTGCATGGCGGCGATTTTATCGCGTTGCGGCCGTTCGTGGCGCCCCGCATAATCCCTCTCGTTCGCGGGTGTAGCTCAATGGCAGAGCTGTTGCTTCCCAAGCAACTGACGAGGGTTCGATTCCCTTCACCCGCTCCAAACCCCCTGGAGGAAGCCATGCCGCACCCCGTCCTCCTGGGCTGGCGTGAATGGCTGTCCCTGCCCGTGCTGGGCATCGTGGCCGTGCGTGCCAAGGTGGACACCGGTGCGCGCTCGTCGGCGCTGCACGTGCTCGACCAGGAAGTGTTCATGCACGAAGGCCGCGAGTTCGTGCGCTTCCTGCTCGACACCGGCGTGCCCGGCCAGCCGCCGCAGCCGGCGCAGGCGGCCGTGATCGACCGCCGTCGCGTCACCGACTCCGGTGGCCACACCACCGAGCGCATCTTCATCCAGACCCGCCTGAAGCTGGCCGGCCAGGAGTGGGAGGCCGAAGTGAACCTGACACATCGGCGGAACATGCTTTTCCCCATGCTGCTTGGCCGCACTGCGCTGGCCGGGCGATTCCTGGTCGATCCGGCCAGCTCCTTCCTCCAGGGCGATCCGCCCGAAGGCCTGTTGCCCCCGTGAAGCTCGCCATCCTTTCCCGCAACGCCAAGCTGTATTCGACCCAGCGCCTGATCCAGGCCGGACGCGAGCGCGGCCACGTCGTGCGCGTGCTCGACCCGCTGCGCTGCTACATGCAGATCGCGCCGGGCCAGTTCCTGCTGCGCTACAAGGGCAAGCCGCTGGCCGGCATCGACGCGGTGATCCCGCGCATCGGCGCCTCGGTCACGTTCTACGGCACGGCCGTGCTGCGCCAGTTCGAACTGATGGGCACGTTCACGCCCAACGGCTCGGACGCCGTGCTGCGCGCGCGCGACAAGCTGCGCTGCCACCAGATGCTGGCCGGCGAAGGCCTGGGCCTGCCGGTCACCGTGTTCGGCGACAACCCCGACGACACCGGCGACCTGCTGGGCATGCTGGGCAACCCGCCGCACGTGATCAAACTCAACGAAGGCACCCAGGGCACCGGCGTCATCCTGGCGGAAAACGCCGGCGCGTCGCGCAGCGTCATCGAAGCCTTCCGCGGCCTGTACGCCAACTTCCTGGTGCAGGAATTCATCGCCGAGGCCAAGGGCTCGGACGTGCGCTGCTTTGTGGTGGGCGACAAGGTGGTCGCGGCCATGCGGCGCCAGGCCAGCGAGGGCGAGTTCCGGTCCAACCTGCACCGGGGCGGCAAGGCCAGCAAGGTGAAGCTGACCGCCGCCGAAACCGACACCGCCCTGCGGGCCGCCCGCGTGATGGGGCTCGGCGTTGCAGGCGTGGACCTTCTGAGGTCGAAACGAGGCCCATTGGTGCTGGAAGTGAACTCAAGCCCGGGTCTGGAGGGCATCGAAGGCGCCACCGGCGTGGATGTGGCCGGCGCCATCATCGATTTCCTGGTCGCCAGCGTCCGGCCCAAGGCCCGGCCGGCCAAGGCGGCCGCCCGTCGCAAGCCCGGGTTAACCAAAGCCTGAGCTGGATTTAACGGGGTCTTAATACGTCCGGGCCTAGTCTTGCTGGGCCGGAAACCCTGCAAGGTCCTCCTCGTCAGAGCGGCATCCCGCGGACTACGGCAATCGGGGCAGTAGCAACCTTTCGGCCCGGGCAGGCGCTTTGAAGAGGCGTCCCCGGGCCTTTTTCTTGCCGGGTGTGCATTGCCCCGGCCTCTGTCAGAATCCTTGACGCACAACCCACATCAGGATCACGGCCTTGTTCAAGACCTTCGTATTCGTACTCACGCTGGCTGCCGCGCCGATGGTGTTCGCCGATGCCCCCGTGGCCGTCGACGCCGACGACTTCTCCGGGCAGCGCACCCAGATCGAGAAGGATCTCGCCGACGGCGACACCTACGTCGAAATCTCGTCCGCCGACCGCGGCCGGGTGAAAGCCTCGCTCGAGCGCATCTCGGCGCTGCTGGAGGGCGGCAAGACGCCCGAGGCGCTGAGCGCCGACCAGAAGGTCGACCTCTACAACAACCAGGAAATCATCAACACCATCCTGACCCAGGCCGCCGCCGACAGCCGCAAGGTGTGCACGCGCGAAGCGGCCACCGGCAGCAACCGCCGGGTGACCACCTGCACCACGGTGGCCGAGCGCACCCGCCGCCGCGAGAAGGACCAGGAAGCCCTCGCCCAATCGCGCCGCGGCCTCGTTCCGCTGAGGGACTGACCCGTGCGCATCCTGGTGGTCGAAGACAACCGCGACATCGCCGCCAACCTCGGCGATTACCTCGAGGACCGCGGCCACACGGTGGACTACGCGGCCGACGGCGTCACCGGCCTGCACCTGGCGGTGGTGAACGACTTCGACGCCATCGTGCTCGACCTCAACCTGCCGGGCATGGACGGCCTGGAAGTGTGCCGCAAGCTGCGCCAGGAAGGCCGCAAGCAGACGCCCGTGCTGATGCTCACCGCGCGCGATTCGCTGGACAACAAGCTGGAAGGCTTCGAGTCGGGCGCCGACGACTACCTGGTGAAGCCCTTCGCGCTGCAGGAAGTGGAAGCCCGCCTGGCCGTGCTGGCCCGGCGCGGCAAGGCCGCCCAGCCGCGCGTGCTGCTGGTGGCCGACCTGGAATACAACCTCGACACGCTGGAAGTGCGCCGCGGCGGCAAGCTGCTGCAGCTCAACCCCACCGCGCTCAAGATCCTGCAGTCGCTGATGGAGGCGTCGCCGTCGGTGGTGACGCGCCAGGAGCTCGAGACCCGCGTCTGGGGCGAAGAATTGCCCGACAGCGATTCGCTGCGCGTGCACATCCACGGCCTGCGCGCCGCGGTGGACAAGCCGTTCGACAAGGCGCTGATCCAGACCCGTCACGGCATCGGCTACCGGATTGCCGATCCTGAAGCGAGCTGAGCCCGATGCGCTACCGGCGTAGGCTTCGCAGCCGGATCATCCTTTCCTTCTTCCTGCTCGGCTTCGGGCTGACGGCGCTGTTCGCCACGGCCACGGTGCTGCTGCGCGAGCGGCTGGAGGACCAGCTGATCGGCGAGGCGCTGTTCCAGAACGTCGAGGATTTCGCCGACGAGTTCTACAAGGACCCCGAAGGCTCGGGCGGCCTGCCGTTCCAGAAGATCACCGGCATCGTCTACAGCGAGCGCCGCTTCGGCAACGTGCCGTTCCAGTGGCGCGACCTGCCCGACGGCGTGCACGAAGTGAGCGAGGAAGACACCAAGGGCCGCCAGCGCACCTACAAGCTGGCGGTGAAGAAGGACGACGGCCACTGGTTCTTCCTGCGCTACGACATCACCCAGGAGCGCGCCAGCCAGCAGCAGCTGATGTATGCGCTGATCGGCGTGGTGCTGCTGTTCTCGGTGATGTCGCTGGTGATCGGCGTGTGGTCGTCCAAGCGCGTGATCAGCCCGCTCACCGAGCTGGCCCACCGCATGCGGGGCATGGCCGGCAGCGACAAGCCGCAGAAGCTGGCGCCGCATTTCGCCAACGACGAAGTGGGCCAGCTGGCCGCGGTGCTGGACGACTACGCCGAGCAGATGACGGCGCTGGTGAAGCGCGACCGCGAGTTCAATTCCGACGTCAGCCACGAGCTGCGCACGCCGCTGGCGGTGATCCGCGGCGCCACCGAGCTGCTGCTGGCGAATCCTGATCTTCCCGAGAAAACGCGCCAGCGCCTGCTGCGCATCGAGCGTGCGGCGGTGCAGTCCACCGACCTCACCACCGCGCTGCTGCTGCTGTCGCGCAACGAGCGCGGCACCGGCCACACGCCGCTGCTGCGCCTGTGCCACCAGCTGGCAGACGCCAGCCGTACCCAGCTGGGCGGCAAGCCGATCGAAGTGATCGTGCAAGGCGACCCGGATGCGATCGCCGAGGCGCCCGATGCCGTGCTGGCCGTGGCCCTGGGCAACCTGATCGGCAATGCCTGCAAGTACACCAACCAGGGCGAAGTGCGGATCGTGGTCGAGGCGCACCAGGTGCGCATCGAAGACACCGGCCCCGGCCTGAGCGAAGAAGACGCCGCGCGCCTGTTCGAGCGCGGCTACCGCGGCTCGGGTGCCGGCGGCACCGTGGGCGGCGGCATCGGCCTGTCGATCGTGCGCCGCCTGTGCGAACTCTACGACTGGCACGTGTCCATCGCGCCGCGGCCCGAGCAGGGCGCCGTGGCGATCCTGCGCTTCCAGCCCTGAGCCTGTGGGAGGGACTTCAGTCCCGATGCCTCTCGCCGAAAAGCATCGGGACTGAAGTCCCTCCCACAGGGTTGGTCAGACCTTTTCGAGCCAGCCGTGGGTGTCGGGCGTGCGGCCGTCGAACAGGCCGAAGAACAGGTCCTGCACGCGGCGCGTCACCGGGCCGGGCTTGCCTGCGCCGACCTGGCGGCCGTCCACCGAGCGGATGGGCGTGATCTCGGCGGCGGTGCCGCACATGAAGAGCTCATCGCACAGGTAGAGGTATTCGCGCGGGATGTCGCGCTCCACGCACTCGATGCCGTTGGCCTTGGCCAGGGTGATGATCGAGTTGCGGGTGATGCCGTTGAGCAGCGCGGCGCTGATGGGCGTGGTGTGCAGCTGGCCGTCCATCACCAGGAACAGGTTCTCGCCGGCGCCCTCGCTGAGCAGGCCGGTGGAGGCCAGCGCGATGCCTTCGCCGAAGCCCAGGCGGCGCGCCTCGCGCGCCACCAGCTGGCCGCTGAGGTAATTGCCGCCGGCCTTGGCGCCCGCCGGAATGGTGTTGGGCGCGAAGCGCTGCCAGCTCGACACGCAGGCATCGATGCCGGCTTCCAGCACGTCGGGGCCCAGGTACGGGCCCATGTGCCAGGCGGCGATGGCCAGGTCGGTGGGCGTGTCGGCCGACAGGCCGAAGCCGCCCAGGCCGCGGTACGCGATCGGGCGCAGGTAGGCTTTTTCCAGGCCGTTGGCGGTGATGACGTCGCGGCAGGCCTGGGCCAGGGTGGGCACGTCGTAGGGCATGTACATGTCGTAGATCTTGGCCGACGCGTACAGGCGCTTGAGGTGGTCGGTGAGGCGGAAGATGGCCTGGCCGTCGGGCGTGGCGTAGCTGCGGATGCCCTCGAACACCGACGAGCCGTAGTGCAGGCCATGCGCCATCACGTGCACGGTGGCTTCGGCCCACGGCTTGATCACGCCGTTGTGCCAGATGTGGGCGGGGTATTGCTGCGACATGGGGGAACTCCTGCGGACAGGCGCGCAGTTTATCCGTTCGGCGCGGGGCGTGGCTTCAGAACTCCACCCACCAGCAGCCGGCGTGCTGGCGCAGGGCGAAGAGGGTGCTGCGGCTGGACACGTCGCCGGGGCCGGCCATCTGGTCCACGCGCAGGGCGGTGGGGGCGGGCTGGGTGTCCGGGGCAGGCGTTTCGGTGGGGTCTGGCAAGGGCGCGTCGCTGTCGCCGTCGTCGAAGGCCGTGGGCCGCACCAGCGACACCGCCACCAAGGGCCGGGCGGCCACGGCTTCCAGCGCGTCCATCAGGCCTTTGGCGGCTCCGTTGCCGGTGCCGGGCCAGTGGTAGAAGTTGGCGAGGCGGTTCACGTCGTGGGCTTCCAGCGCGCCGCGCACGCCGGCCAGCAGCTGGTCGGGGGTGCGGGCGCAGCCGCGGCGGGCGAAGCCGGGGGTGTAGGTGCCGGCTTCGGGGGCGGGGGCGGGCGTTTCGCGCGGGGCGGCGTCCACCGAGGCGCAGGACCGGTCGGTGAACACGCTGTTGCCCTGGGCGTCCACGCAGCGCCGCACCTGCGCCGCGGCGGGCGCGGGCAGCGCCAGGGCGGCGCACAGGCAGGCAAGCAGGGCGGGCAGGGCACGTGGCATCGGCGCAGCCTAGCGCGATGTTCAGCCCAGGCGGGCGATCACCGCTTCGGTCGGCTTGGCCAGGTTCAGCGTGTAGAAATGCAGCT
This sequence comes from Arenimonas sp., assembly GCA_026398695.1. Lineage (GTDB taxonomy): Bacteria > Pseudomonadota > Gammaproteobacteria > Xanthomonadales > Xanthomonadaceae > Arenimonas. Next base: position 3,034 of record JAPLSJ010000021.1, on the reverse strand, counting down.
CGGGCACGCCGGCGTCCACCAGGCGGCGGCACATGCCGGCCACGATGTCGGCGGCAAACTCGCGCACGCTGTCGGCGTCGTCGCCGTAGGCCTGCATGCGCTTGCCGATCCAGCGCGGGATCTCAGCGCCGCAGGCTTCCGAGAAGCGCTTGAGCTGGCTGAAATTCGAGATCGGCATGATGCCCGGGATCACCGGGATGGCGATGCCGGCCCTGCGGATGTCGTCCACGAAGCGGAAGTAGGCGTCGGCGTTGAAGAAGTACTGGGTGATGGCGCTGTTGGCGCCCGCGTCCACCTTGGTCTTGAAGTGGCGGATGTCGGCCAGGGCGTCTTCCGACTGCGGGTGGGTTTCGGGGTAGCAGCCCACTTCGATGTGGAAGTGGTCGCCGTGCTCGGCGCGGATGAAGCGCACCAGGTCGGACGCGTAGTGCAGGTCGCCGGCGCGCGCCATGCCCGAGGGCAGGTCGCCGCGCAGCGCCACGATGCGGTCGCAGCCCTGGGCGCGGTAGTCGGCCAGCAGCTGGCGGATCTCTTCGCGGGTGCCGCCCACGCAGCTCAGGTGCGGCACGCCGTTGAGGCCGTGGTCGTCGCGCAGGTGGCGCACGGTTTCGGCGGTGTAGCTCAGGGTCGAACCACCGGCGCCGAAGGTCACCGAGGTGAAGACCGGCTGGTAGCGCTTGAGCTTGCCGACGGTGCGGTCGAGCTGGGCGCGCTGTTCGTCGGTCTTTGGCGGGTAGAACTCGAAGCTGAAGTGGGTCATGGCGGGGTGGGGTGCGGTGGCCTGGCGCCCAATATATCTCTTTGTCGCGATAAAAGGATGGAGTGGAGTCGGGTTCACTTCTTTTCACTTACCAACGGTTGGTGAAAAGAAGTCAGCCTGACCCCGTTTTGGCCCGGACCAGCTCGGCCAAGGCCTCGCGGCTGCCGGGGTTGAGGCTGGTGAAGTTGGAGAGGCTGGTTTCCACGTCGAGCAGTCGCAGGCGCAGCAGCGGCAGCAGGTCCGGGTTGGTGCGAAGGCGGGCCACGGCGTCGGCCAGCTGCGCGGGCGAGAGGCCCGTGGTGCAGGGGTAGTCCAGTGAATCGTCCACCGATGCGAAGTCGCCCGGCTGCACCAGCTTGTCGCCGCAGGCGCTGGCCACCTCACGCTGCACGCCGTGCGGCAGTGTCATGCGAAACGCCTTTCGATAGGCCGAGTTGACGCCCTCGTTCACAATGATGTCGAACTGCGCCGAGTTGTACACCTCGTGCGCCAGCTGGCGCATCGCCGGGTCGAGGACCAGGCCCAGCTCGCCGGTGGATACCAGCTCGTCATAGGTGGCGCGGCGGCGCGTGTTGCCGTTGTACTGCGTGGCCCGGTAGGCGGCCACAAGCAGGGCTTCGTCGGACAGCGGCGCATCGCCTTCCAGCGCGTCGGCGGCACGCTTGGCGTTGTCCAGCACGTCGGTGTAGTAACCGACCTGCATCTCGTACCCCCAGGCTTCGTCCAGCAGGTCGGCGCGCAGGCGCTCGGTGAAGTCGCGGGCCTTGCGGGCGGTGGCGCGGTCGTCGTTCCAGTTGGCCACCTGGATGCCGATGAAGACGCCGACGACCACGATCACGAAGTCGATGCCGATGGCGGTCCAGTTCTGTTCGCGCACGTGCAGGGTGAGGCGGCGCAGCAGCATGGTGGTCTCCGGAAAGAAGTGAACCTGACCCCGTTATTGCCGCGGGCGGCCGAGTGCGGCCAGCGCGCGCTCGATCGCGATGGCGTCGCCGGTGATGTTGGCGTGCGCGGAAAACACCTCTGAATACTGGAATCGCAGGCTGGCCTGCACGCCCGGCTCGGCGCGCAGGGCGGCCGCCGTGGCCAGGAGGGTTTCGGGGGCGACGTCGAGCTGGCAGTCCGGCATGAAGCCGGTGATGTCCTGGCCCTCGTCGCGCACGTCGCTGCAGCCGGCACGCAGGGCCTTCTGCACCGACAGGGGGATGATGGAGCGGACGTGCTGGCGGTAGCCCGATGCGCCCAGCAGGTCCACCGAGGTCCTGGCGGAATCCAGGGCGAAGTAGTCGGCGGCAGTCCGGCCCACGTCGCGCGGCAGCAGGCCGGTGTCGCCGGAGGAAACGATCTCGTCCCAGGTGGCCCGCGACGCGGCCCGGTAGTTGAGCTCGCTGGCCCGGTAGGCGGCGATCACCAGGGCCTTGGGGTCGGACGCCGGCTCGGCCAGCAGCGCGTCCGTGCGTTCGACGCTGTCCAGCACCGCGCGGTAGTAGGCGACCAGCACGCGCCGCGAGGCCAGGTCGCGCTCGAGGTCGGCGCCCAGCCGTTCGGCATAGGCCCGGCCCAGCCGTTCGTCGGCGAGGGACTGGTTCCAGTTGGCCACCTGGATGCCGATGAAGACGCCAACGACCACGATCACCAGGTCAATGCCGATGGCCATCCAGCGCTGCTGGCGGAGCTGGTCGATCAGGCGGCGGTAGCGCATGGGGTCAGGCCTGGCCGGGGTGGGTGTTGCTGGGTGAACGGGCAAACCCCGTCCCCGGGGCCAGCCAAAACCGAAGCCTCTGCGGCTCCGGCACAATCCCCGCATGAGCATCGTACTGACCGAGTTTGCCCGAGTTCGCCTGTTCCCGGCCGATGGCCGCCGCACGGCCATCCAGGGCATCAGCCCCGCCGAGTTCACGGACCGGCTCAACGCCGAGGCGCCCGTGCGGGTGATCCCCGGCTATGCGCCGTTCTGCGTGCTGCATGCCCATCGCAACTGGACGGCCACGCGCTGTTCGGTGATCGCGATCACCGACGCCAACCGGGGCCAGCTGCGTTCGGCTTACGAGGCCCGCACGCGCGACGAACTGCCCGTGCTGGTGCGCTGGTTCGAGGGCCTCGAGCCCCCGGTGGCCGAGTACCTGGTGCCGATCCTCTACAGCCGCGACCAGCTGGCGAAGGAGGGCACGCCCATCGAAGCCGACTGGGGCATCGTCGGCTGCCTGTACACCATGGCCCCCGAAGAAATCCCGATGGTGCCCATCACCATGATGCGCAACGCGCTGGGGGTGG
>JAPLSJ010000023.1 GCA_026398695.1 Arenimonas sp. | reverse complement strand
GTGCAGCCCGAGGCGCTGGACTTCGTGTGCGAGCGCTTCGGCGTGAAAGGCCATGCGTCGCCCGGCACGCCCGCACAGTTCCAGCCTGGCCGCACGTTCCAGTTCATCTGGGTGGCGTCGCTGTTCTCGCACCTGCCGGCGGCGCTGTTCGATGCGTGGCTGGCGCGGCTGGTGGACGTCCTGGCGCCCGACGGCGTGCTGTGTTTCAGCGTGCACGACCAGTGCCTGGTGCCCGAAGGCCACGTGTTTCCCGACAGCGGCTTCCTGTTCTGGCCGCAGAGCGAAAACGAAGGCCTCGACACCGCCAGCTACGGCACCACCTACGTCAACGAGGCGCACGTGGCCGGCGCCATCGCCCGCGCCTGCGGCCCGGGGCATCGCTATTTCCGCATCCCGCGCGGCCTGGCGCACGAACAGGACCTGTACGTGGTGGCCGCCGATCCGGCGCGCGACCTGTCGGCGCTGGCGGGCTTCCGCCGCGGGCCCTGGGGCTGGGCCGACGAGCGAACGCTTTCCGACGACGGCGAACTGCATCTGCGCGGCTGGGCCGCATCGATCGACGACGGCGCGCTCGATGCGGTGGAGATCACCGTGGACGGCGTGCTGCACCGCTGCCCCACCGGCGGGCATCGCCCCGACGTGGGCCGCGTCTTCGCCGACCCGCGGCTGGACGCGTCGGGCTGGGAATTCCGCCACGTGCCGCCGCGCGGCGAAGGCCCGGTGCGCGTGGTGGTGACCGCGCGCACGCCGGCGGACGAACGCGCGCTCATCTTCACCGGGCAGTTCGATCGGCCCGAGGCGCTGCGCAGGCCGCGGCCCTGGTGGCGCCGGCTGCTTGGTTGACTCGTTGGGAAAGCGTCACTGCCGGTAAACTGGCGCCATGATCCCGCTCCCGCCCCTCGACTCCACCCGCCTCAGCGTTGCGCCCATGATGGACTGGACCGACCGGCACTGCCGCGTCTTCCATCGCCTGCTGGCGCCGCATGCGCGGCTTTACACCGAGATGGTGCACGCCCAGGCCGTGATCCACGGCGACCGCGAGCGGCTGCTGGGCTTCGATGGCGTCGAGCACCCCGTGGCCCTGCAGCTGGGCGGCAGCGACCCCGCGCACCTGGCGCAGGCCACGCGCATCGGCGCCGACTGGGGCTATGACGAAATCAACCTCAACGTCGGCTGCCCGTCCGATCGGGTGCAGGCCGGCAAGTTCGGCGCCTGCCTGATGCGCGAGCCGTCGCTGGTGGCCGAGTGCGTGGCGGAGATGGTGGCCGCGTCGCCGGTGCCGGTGACGGTGAAGTGCCGCCTGGGCGTGGACGAGATGGAGGACTACGGCGTGTTCCGCGACTTCATCGACACCGTGGCGTCGGCGGGCTGCGGCCTGTTCGTGGTGCACGCGCGCAAGGCCTGGCTGCAGGGCCTGAGCCCGAAGGAAAACCGCGAGATCCCGCCGCTGCGCTACGACTGGGTGCACCAGCTCAAGCGCGAACGGCCGGGCCTGCGCATCGTGCTCAACGGCGGCCTGGCCACGGTGGAGGACAGCCTGGCCGCGCTGGCCCACGTGGACGGCGTGATGATCGGCCGCGCCGCGTACCACGAACCCTATCGCCTGCACCTGATGGACCGCGCCATGTTCACCCCCGACGTCGCACCGCTCGAACGCGGCGCACTGCTGCGCGCCTACCGTCCGTACATCGAGGACTGCCGTGCGCGCGGCGTGGCGGTGAAGCACATCACGCGGCACATCCTGGGCCTTTTCCACGGCCAGCCCGGTGGCCGCGCCTTCCGCCAGGTGCTCAGCGAAGGCGCGCCGCGCAGCGACGCCGGCTGGGACCTGGTCGAGCGCGCGCTGGCCGCCACCGTGCGCCGGGAGGACGCCGCATGATCACCCGCGACGTCCAGGCGTTCGCCGCATTCGCCAAGGCGCTGTCGCCCGACTTCGGGCTGGCCTGCGCCAAGGCCGCCTTCCTGGTGACGCCCGAGGGCTTCGCGCTGGCCGAGCAGTCGGCCAGCGACAACGCCTACATGGACCTGGGCGTCGCGGTGGACCCGCAGCGCGCCCTGGCCCAGCACCGGGCCCTGCACCGCGCCCTGTCCGCGTCGCTGCCCACGGTGGCCTTCCCCGGCGACCCGGCGATGCCCGACGGGCTGTTCCCGAACAACGTGTTCGCCACGGCGCCGGGCCGGCTGGTGATCGGCCACATGCGGCACGCCGTGCGCCAGCGCGAGGCCGGCCGCACCGACATCCGCGGCTTCTTCGCGGCCATGGGCTACGCCGAGACCGACCTGCGCGCGCAGCCGGGCATCTGCGAACTCACCGGCGCGCTGATCATCGACCGCGCGCGCGGCCTGGGCTTCTGCGGGCTGAGCGAGCGCTGCGACGAAGCGGGCGCGGCGGCGATGCATGCGGCCTTCGGCCTGCGCGGCACCCTGATGTTCGACCTGGCGCCGGGCGAGTACCACACCAACGTGGTGATGAGCGTGCTGGCCGGGCGCGCCGTGGTGATCTGCCCGGACGGCTTCGCCGACCCGGCCGCGGCGGCCGGCATCGCGTCCCTGTACGCCCCGCACGTGGTGGAACTGACGTCCGCCCAGAAGGCCGCGTTCGCCGGCAACGGCATCGCGCTGTCGCCCGACCGGGCCTGGATGAGCGAGGCCGGGGCGGCGTCGCTGACCGCGGACCAGCACCGGCAGTTCGGGCAGGCGGGCTTCGCCCTGGGCCGCGTGGCGCTGGACGAAATCGAGAAGGCCGGCGGTTCGCTGCGCTGCTGCGTGGCCGAAATCTACTGACACCTGAACCTCGCCGGTGCCCAAGTGATTGACGCGGCAAGGGTTCATATCGGATTCACCGCTTTCCGCCCAGACTCTGCCCCGTGGTCGCGCTAGCCGCCCGACCCCCTTGGAGCTAGTATCCCGACGATGTTCAAAGCCCTGCGCCCCCTGCTGATGATCCTCGCCATCGCCTTCGGCCTGCCTGCGCAGGCCCAGGACGAAGAGCGCGAGTGGTCCAGCGAGCGCGAGGATGCCGGCGACCGCGTGCGCGAGGTCGAGCGCGACGGCGGCCGGGTGCTGCAGGCCGAGCCGATGCAGCGCAGCGGCCGCGAGGTCTACCGCCTCAAGGTGCTGACCCCCGAGGGCCGCGTGCGCGTGCTGGACGATTCCCGCCGCCGCGACTCCCGCCCGGAAACCTTCGACCGCGGCCGCTACGGCCGCGACGACGGCAACCGCCCCGAGCCGATGCCCAGTGACCGCCGCTTCCGCGAACCGGAAGCGCGCCGCGAACCGCCGCCCGAGCGCATGGACATGCCGCGCCAGGACTCGGGTCCCGGCGATGGCGGTGGCCCCGGCGGCTCGCGAAACGAATGATAGGCCGGCCCAACCGGGCCGGTTCCCCTGTCGAAAGGAGACGACATGCGCGTACTGCTGGTCGAGGATGAAGCTCCGCTGCGTGAAACCCTCGCCGCGCGCCTCAAGCGCGAAGGTTTCGCGGTGGACACCGCCGGTGACGGCGAAGAAGGCCTGTACCACGGCCGCGAAGTGCCGTTCGACATCGCCGTGATCGACCTGGGCCTGCCCAAGATGTCGGGCATGGACCTGGTGAAGGCGCTGCGCGCCGAGGGCCAGAAGTTCCCGATCCTGATCCTGACGGCGCGTTCGAGCTGGCAGGACAAGGTCGAAGGCCTGAAGGCGGGCGCCGACGATTACCTGGTCAAGCCCTTCCACGTGGAAGAGCTGCTGGCCCGCCTCAACGCGCTGCTGCGCCGCGCCGCCGGCTGGTCCAAGCCCTCGCTCGACTGCGGCCCGGTCAAGCTCGACCTCTCCGCCCAGACGGTCACCGTCAACGGCGCGGGCGTGGACCTGACCAGCTACGAGTACAAGGTGCTCGAGTACCTGATGCTGCACGCGGGCGAGCTGGTGTCCAAGGCCGACCTCACCGAGCACATCTACCAGCAGGACTTCGACCGCGACTCGAACGTGCTGGAGGTCTTCATCGGCCGCCTGCGCAAGAAGCTCGACCCCGAGGGCGAGATCAAGCCCATCGAGACCGTGCGCGGCCGCGGCTACCGCTTCGCCATCCCGCGCGACGAGTAACCCGCCTTGGGCGGTTGGCGCACCCTTTCGCTGCAGACCCGACAGCTGCTGGCGGCCAGCCTCGCGCTGGTCGCCTTCCTGGGGTTGACCGGCTACGCGCTGGACCGCGCCTTCGTGGAAACCGCGCAGAACGCCCTGCGCGAACGCCTCGCCGACCTCGCCAACGGCTACCTGTCGGGCAGCGAGCTCGACCGCGGCCGCAGCTTCATCCCGCCGGAAACGCCGCCCGATTCGCGCTTCATGATCCCCGGCAGCGGCCTCTACGCCAGCGTGCGCGGCGAAGGCATGCGCTGGGACTCGGCCTCGTCGCTGGGCCGCTCGCTGCCGCCGGTGGAGTTCCTGGAGCCGGGCGCGCGCCGCTTCGAAGGCCCGCTGGGCATCATCGACGCGCGCGGCATGGAGAACAGCGTCTACGCCTATTCCATCGGCGTCATCTGGGAATCGGCGGGCGACTTCCGCCTCACCTTCAGCGTCTACGAGGACGCCGCCCAGATCGAGGACCAGGTGAACGTGTTCCGGCAGGCGCTGTGGGGCTACCTGGGCCTGGCGGCGCTGCTGCTGGTGCTGGTGCAGACCCTGGTGCTGCGCTGGAGCCTGCTGCCGCTGCGCAACGTCGAGCGCGAGCTGTCGCGCGTGCGCAAGGGCCAGAGCCAGCGGCTGTCGGGCCGGCATCCGCGCGAGCTCGAGTCCATCACCGAATCCATCAACAGCCTGATCGAAAGCGAGCGCAGCCACCTCGAGCGCAGCCGCAACACGCTGTCCGACCTGGCGCACAGCCTCAAGACGCCGCTGGCCGTGCTGCGCGCGCGGCTTGACGCCGGCGCCAGCCACGACGAACTGCGCGAAGATGTGGCCGCTCAAGTGCAGCGCATGAATGAAATCGTTTCCTACCAGCTCTCGCGCGCCGCGCGCAGCGGCCACGCGCTGTACTCGGCGCCGATCGAGATCGAGCCGCGCGCCGAGGAAATCGTCGCCGGCCTGGAGAAGGTCTACTCGGGCAAGGGCGTGCTGTGCGAGTTCGAGATCGACGCCAGCGCGCGTTTCCACGGCGAGCTGGGCGACCTGCAGGAACTGCTGGGCAACCTGCTGGAAAACGCCTTCAAGTGGGCCCGGCGGCGCGTGCTGCTGAGCGTGCAGGTGGAAGGTGCGTCGGCCAACCGCCGCCCCGGCGTCATCTTCGTCGTGGACGACGACGGCCCCGGCATCCCGGCCGAACAGGTGGACCGACTGCTGCAGCGCGGCGTGCGCGGCGACGAGCGCGTGCAGGGCCACGGCATCGGCCTGTCGATCGTGCAGGACATCGTGGCCGCGTATCGCGGCGAACTCAGCGTGGAGCGTTCGCCTGAACTCGGCGGTGGCCGCTTCCGCGTGCGCTTCCCGCCGGCGTTCTAGTTCGCCGGGATCGGCGACTCGCCGTAAAGGCGGCGCAGGTGCCCGGCCACGGCCGGCATTTCCGCGGCCAGCAGCGCCGGTGCGGAGAAGTGGTATTCGCTGGTGACGGCGAAGAATTCCTCGGGCGCCTCGGCGGCATACGGATCGATGGCGCTGTCGCCGCCGGCGTCGATGTGCGCGCAGAAAGCGTCGTAGGCGGCCTGGAAATCACGCGCCCATTCGCGCTGCCACTCGGCCGGCAGCGGCGGGGTGCCGTCCATCGCGCCGTCGAGCGCGTCGAGCTTGTGCGCCATCTCGTGCACCACCAGCTGGAAGCCGGCCTCGGGATCGGCCAGGTCGGCCTGCACGTCGTCCCAGGACAGCACCAGCGGGCCGTGGTCCCAGGATTCGCCGGCCAGGTCTTCCTGCCATTCCTCCATCACGCCGGTGTCCTCGTGGTGGTGCTGGCGCTGCACCCGGAACGCGCCCGGGTACACCACCACCTGGCTCCAGCCGCGCAGGCCCTGTTCGCCGAACTCCAGCAGCGGCAGGCAGGCCAGCGCGGCCAGGCGCAGGCGCTGGCGGTCGTCCAGCGCCAGGCCGTGCACGGGCGTGATGGTCTTGCCGGCCAGGAAGCGTGCGGTGAGCGCGGACAGGCGATCGCGCCGCTCGTCCGACAGCCGCGACAGCCAGGGCAGGTCCGCCAGCAGCTGGGAGCCCTGGTCGGGCGTGAGCGCGGGCGGGCGGGGGAAAAAACGTGCGAACAGGGACTTCATGTCCCCAAGGTGCGGGCGCCGGGCCCGTCTGGCAAGCCGTGGCTTAGCGGATCATGCCCGGCAGCAGGCTGTGCCAGCGCGGCGTGCTGCGGCCGCTGGTGCGCGCGCGGACCGGTGCGGGCGCGCCGGGGCGGGCCGCCGCCGAGCCGCCGGCAACACCGGCGCCGGCCTTGGCGGCCTGGGCTTCGCTTTTTTCGCAATGCGGGGTTTCCGCATCCGCGGGCATCGGCTCGGCCGCCAGGGCGCCGGCCGCGGCAAGGGCGAGGAACAGGGCGAACACGGTGCGGAGCATGGCGGACACCTGGAGTCGGTTGTTCACAAGGGATGCCGGGGCGGCGCGAAAGGTTGCACGGCCGATTCTATACCCGAACCGCGTTGAGGCCGCGTGGACGCCGATGCGGCGGTGCAGCATGGCGTTCGGCCCGGGTTGCGGCAGACTCCGGCAGCCCATGAATGCAGCCTTCCTAGCCCCGCCGCGTGCCCTCATCCGCGGCCCCGCCCTCCGCCGAGCCCTGATCGCAGGCGCTCGCCGCGTCATTGCCCAGCGCGAGATGCTCAACAAGATCAACGTCTTCCCGGTGCCCGACGGCGACACCGGCAGCAACCTGGCGTTCACGCTGGGCGGCGTGCTTGCGGGCGCGCTCAGCCGGCGCACGCAGGGCGCGGGCGACCTGCTGCGGCGCGTGGGCGAGGATGCGGTGGACGGTGCGCGCGGCAACTCCGGCGCCATCCTCGCGCAGTTCCTCACCGGCGTGGCCGAGGCGGTGGGCCCGGTGCGCGCGCTCGAACCCGAAGCGCTGGCGCGCGCGGTGCGGGCCGGCGCCGACTCGGCGCGGCTGGCGCTGTCGGAGCCGCGCGAAGGCACCATCATCAGCGTCATTTCGGCCTTCGCCGACGCGCTGGAGCAGCGCAACCACGGCGACGTGGCGGGGTGGTTCCGCGCCGCGCTCGAGCACAGCCAGCGCGCGCTGGCCAACACGCCCAACCAGCTGCCGGTGCTGGCCAAGGCCGGCGTTGTGGATGCGGGCGCGCAGGGGTTCGTGGACCTGCTCGTGGGCATCGACGATTTCATTTCTTCCGGCGCCGTGGATTCGGTGGGCGTGGCCGACGAGCTGCCGGCCGACCTGGAGGCCGCCGAGGCGCATGGCGAAATGGCCGACGCCGACCCCGAGCACCGCTGGTGCAGCGAATGCCTGCTGATCGGCGAGGGCCTGGACCGGGCCGGCCTGCGCGCCGCGATGGGTGAGCTGGGTTCGTCGTGCGTGGTGATCGCCGGCAGCCACACCCGCCTGCGCCTGCACGCGCACGTGGCCAACCCGAGCGAGATGTTTTCGGTGGCGGCGCGCTTCGGCCGCGTCGAAGGCGCCAAGGCCGATGACATGCACGCCCAGGCGCGCACCGCCGCCGGTGCGATCGCGGTGGCGGTGATCACCGACAGCGCCGCCGACCTGCCGGCCGACGAAATGCAGCGCCTGAACATCCACATGGTGCCGGCGCGGGTGAACTTCGGCGACCAGGACTACCTGGACAAGGTGGGCCTGTCGACCGCGGAGTTCTATCGCAAGCTGCGCACCGAAATGGTGCTGCCGCGCACCAGCCAGCCGCCGCCGGGCGACTTCCGCCGGCAGTTCGAATTCCTGCTCTCGCACCACCGCAACCTGGTCTACGTGGGCCTGTCGCGCGCCATCTCGGGCACGCTGCAGTCGGCCGAGACGGCCGCGCAGCGCGGCCATCCCGAGCGCACGCACGTGTTCGACACCAGCAATGCGTCGGGCGGCGAAGGCCTGCTGGCGATGCGAGCCGGCGAAATGGCCGCACAGGGCGCCGACGTGCCGGCCATCCTGGCCGAGCTGGCGCGCCTCAAGCCGCTCACCCATACCTGGGCCATGGCCCGCGACATCCGCCACGCCGTGCGCGGCGGCCGCATGCCGGCCTGGGCCCAGCCCGTGGTGGAGTGGCTGGGCCTTACGCCGATCGCCAAGATCAACGCGGCCGGCCGCATGGGCATGGCCGGTGCGCTGTTGGGCAGCTCGAACGTGCCGGTGCGCTTTGCCGCGCACGTGGCCAAGCGCGTGGACCGCACGCAGGCCTGGCGCCTGATCGTCGGCCACTGCGATGCCCCGGCCGACGGCGAGGCGCTGCTGGCCGCGCTGCGTGCGCGCATCAACGTGCGCGACGGCTGGCTGGTGGAAACCGGCTCGGCCGTGGGCGCGCATGCCGGCCCGGGCGCGCTGGTGGTGTCGCTGCAGCCCGTGGACTGACGGCCGGGCGGGGCTGCCGCATAATGCCGCCATGACGTCCGCACTGTTGATCATCGCCGCCTACCTGCTGGGCTCCCTGTCCGGGAGCCTGCTGCTGGGGCGCCTGCGCGGCGTGGACATCCGCACCCTGGGCAGCGGCAACGCCGGCGGCACCAACGCGCTGCGCACGCAGGGCTGGAAGTTCGCGCTGGGCACGGTGCTGGTGGACGTGGGCAAGGGCGTGCTGGCGGTGTGGCTGGCGCAGCGGTTCGGGACCGGCGAGGCCTGGTTGCCCTACGCGGCCGGGCTGGCGGCGGTGCTCGGGCACGTGTGGCCGGTGTTCCATGGTTTCCGCGGCGGCAAGGGCGCGGGCACGCTGGTGGGTGCGCTGCTGATGCTCTGGCCGATGGCGGTGGTGGTGCTGGTGGGCAGCTGGCTGCTGGTGCTCACGGCCACCGGTTACGTCGGCCTGTCCACCGTGCTGGCCGCGGCCACGCTGGTGCCGCTGGCGCTGGCCACCGGTGCCGAGCCGGTGCGGCTGGCGTTTGCGATCGTGCTGGCGCTGTTCATCCTGTTCACCCATCGCGCCAACCTGGCGCGGCTGCGCGCCGGCACCGAGGCGCGCTTCGAGCGCGTCCGCGTGTGGACGCGCCTGCGCCGGGACCGCGCGTGAGCGATCGCGCACTGCTGCTCCGGCTGTGCCGCGCGCCCGCGTCGGGCGCCGAACTGGCGCGTGAACTGGGCATTACCCGCAGCGCGGTGTGGAAGCGCATCGAGTCGCTGCGCGCCGCCGGCGTGGACGTGCAGGCGCGGCCCGGGCAGGGCTATGCGCTGGCCGCGCCGCTGGCGCTGCTGGACGCGGCGTCGATCGCGAAGGCCCTGGTGCCTGCGGCGCGGGACGAACTGGCGGGCATCGAGGTGCTGTTCGAAACCGATTCCACCAACGCCGTCGCCCTGCGCGAACCGGCGCCCGGGCGCGGCACCCGCGCCTGGCTGGCCGAACGCCAGACCGCCGGCCGCGGCCGCCGCGGGCGGCACTGGGCCTCGCCGCTGGCCGCGCATGTCTACCTCAGCCTGTCGCGGCGCTTCGACGGTGGCCTGCCGGCGCTGCAGGGCCTGAGCCTGGCCGTGGGCGTCGCCGTGGCCGATGCGCTGCATGCGCTGGGCTACGCGCGCGTGGGCCTGAAGTGGCCCAACGACCTGCTGGCCGACGGCCGCAAGCTGGGCGGCATCCTGGTCGAGATCGGCGGCGAAGCCGGCGGCCCGCTGCGCGTGGTGGTGGGCCTGGGGCTGAACGTCGCCATGCCCGCCTCGGCCGCGCGCGACATCGACCAGCCCTGGTGCGACCTCGCGTCGCTGTCGGCGACGCCGCCGTCCAGGCAGGCCGTCTGCGTGGCCCTGCTCGATGCCCTGCTGCCGATGCTCGCGCGCTTCGAGCGCGAAGGCCTGGCGCCCTTCGTCGAAGGCTGGGCGCGGCACGACGTGCTGGCCGGCCAGCGCGTGCAGCTGCGCGTGGGTGATCGCGTGGTGGAAGGCGTGGCGCTGGGCATCGCCAGCGACGGCGCGCTGCGCCTGCGCGACGCAGGCGGCGAACACCACCACCACGCCGGCGAAGCGAGCCTGCGCGCCGCATGACCACCTGGCTGCTCGACCTGGGCAACACCCGGCTCAAGGTCGCCGCCTGGCGCCCCGGCGAGGGCCTGGGCGAGGTGCAGGCCTGGACCCACGGCGCCGCGGATTTCGCGCCTTCGATGCAGCGCTGGCTGGCCAGCGTGAAGCCGGGCGACGACTGCTGGCTCGCGTCGGTGGCCGGCTCCGAATTGACCGCCGCGGTGGCCGAAGCGCTGGCCAGCCGCGGCAACCCCGCGGCGCGCGCGCGCCCGCGGCCCGACTGCGCCGGCGTGCGCATCGCCTACGCCGAGCCATCGCGGCTGGGCGTGGACCGCTTCCTGGCGCTGCTGGCGGCGCATGCGCGCGGCGACGGCCCTTGGCTGATCGTGTCGGTCGGCAGCGCGCTCACCGTGGACCTGCTCGACGCCGGCGGCCAGCACCGCGGCGGCCTGATCGCCCCGAGCCCCGAGCACATGCGTTCGGCGCTGGCCGCGCGCTTCCCCGCGCTGGCCTTCGCCGGCGGCGAAGCCAGCGACTTCGCCGACGACACCGCCGACGCGCTCGCCAGCGGCAGCATCGGTGCAGCGGCAGGCCTGGTGGAGCGCAGCCATCGCAAGGCCACACGCCTGCTGGGCGTGGCGCCGCGCGTGCTGCTCAGCGGCGGCGGTGGCCCGCGCCTGGCCAGCGCCCTTGAACTGGACACGGAACTGGCGCCGGGCCTCGTGCTCGAAGGCCTGGCCGTCTATGCCGCGCATGCCGCGGGGAGTGGAACTTGATCCTGCGTGGACTGGTGGTGCTGCTGGTGTGCCTGAACCTGGGCGTGGGCGCGTGGTGGCTGGCGCAGCCCGCGCCGCAGCCTTTGCCGCCGCCGCCCATCGATGCCGGCGTTGGCAGCCTGGTGCTGCTGGGCGAAGTGGAAACGCCGCCCTCGGCCGATGCCGCTGAAGTGGGCGCGGTGCCGGTGCCCATGCCCGACGTGCCGGGCTGCCTGACGATCGGGCCGTTCGCCACGCCGGCCGAGCAGCGCGCCGCGATGGCCGCGCTGACGCCCGGCGTGGCGCGCATCCAGTTCCGTGAGGTCGCCGCCACCGAGCTGCGCGGCTACCGCGTCTACCTGCCGGCCTCGGGCAGCCGCGAGGCGTCGCTGGCGGCCGCGCGCCAGCTGGCCACGCGCGGCGTGCGCGACTACTACGTGGTCACCGCCGGCGACCAGGAAAACACCGTGTCGCTGGGTTTGTTCCGCGACCTGGCCAACGCCGAGAAGCGGCGCGACGAACTCGCCGCGCAGGGCTTCACCGCCGTGCTCGAGCCGCGCACCGAAGACGCCGCGCAGTGGTGGATCGACCTGGCGGCCGAACCGGACTTCGATTGGCAGGCGCTGCTGCCCGCCAACGCCGGCCTCCAGGCGCGCCCGACCGCCTGCGAGTGAGCGCCGCCGCGGGTTAGAATCCACGCCCATGCCGGCATAGCTCAGTTGGTAGAGCAACCGCCTTGTAAGCGGTAGGTCCCCAGTTCGAATCCGGGTGCCGGCACCACCGGTCCATTGCCCGCGTCCGCGCCGTCCGTCGCGCGTTGGCGCCATGGGTGGCCGCGGGCTTATCCTGCCCGTCCCGCCTGACGTCGAGTGCGCCCCATGAACCGCCGTTTCCCCCTGCTTGCCAGCGCGCTGCTGGCCCTCGTGCTGCCGGCCGCCGTGCTGGCGGGCAAGCCCGCCGTGTCTCCTGCCGCCGTCGGTGAATTGGCGAAGCGGGCCGATGCGCCGCTGGTGCTCGACGTGCGCTCGCCGGAGGAATTCGCCGCCGGCCACGTGCCCGGCGCCGTGAACATCCCGCACGACCAGGTGGCTACGCGCATTTCCGAGCTCGACCCGGGGCGCTGGGTGCTCGTGTACTGCAAGAGCGGCCGCCGCGCCGGCATCGCCGAGGGCGTGCTGGCCGACGCCGGCTTCGACGTGCGCCAGATCGACGGCAGCTGGCTGCGCTGGGAGGCCGAACGCCGGCCGGTGGCGCTGCCCGCCGCGACGGTGACCGCCGAATGAACACTTCCACGCAAACCGTCGCGCTGGTTGGCGCACCCACCGACATCGGCGCCGGGCACCGCGGTGCCTCGATGGGCCCCGAGGCCCTGCGCGTGGCCGGCCTGGCCGAAGCGCTGCGCGATCGCGGCCTGGACGTGGTGGACACCGGCAACCTCGCCGGCCCGTTCAATCCGTGGCTGCCGCCCACCGACGGCTACCGCCACCTCGACCAGGTGGTGGCCTGGAACCAGCTGGTGATGGACGCCATGTACGCCCAGCTGCAGCTGGGCCGCCTGCCCATCCTGCTCGGCGGCGACCACTGCCTGGGCGTGGGCAGCATCACCGCGGTGGCGCGCTGGTGCCGGGAGAACGGCCGCAAGCTGCGCGTGCTGTGGCTCGACGCGCACGCCGACTTCAACACCAGCGACGTCACGCCGTCGGGCAACATCCACGGCATGCCGGTGTCGTGCCTGTGCGGCCTGGGCCCGCAGCCGCTCACGCACCTGGGCGGTTCGTCGCCGGCGCTGCTGCCGTCGGAGATCCGCCAGATCGGCATCCGCTCGGTGGACCAGGGCGAGAAGCGCCTGATCAAGGAATACGGGCTGGACGTGTACGACATGCGCTACATCGACGAGATCGGCATGAAGCGCGCGATGGAGGAAGCGCTGGAAGGCATCGACGCCGACACCCACGTGCACGTGAGCTTCGACGTGGATTTCCTCGACCCGGCGATCGCGCCCGGCGTGGGCACCACCGTGCCCGGCGGCCCGAACTACCGCGAGGCGCAGCTGGTGATGGAGATGATCGCCGACACCGGCCGCGTGGGCTCGATCGACATCGTCGAGCTCAACCCGGCCTTCGACGACCACAACCGCACCGGCCTGCTGGCGGTGGACCTGGTGGAAAGCCTGTTCGGCAAGTCCACCCTGATGCGCGACTGAGGCGCGCGGCCCGGGTTGACAGCGCGGGCCGCAGGCATAGACTCGAATCGTCTACTTGAGGAGATCCGCATGAACCGCAACCGTTTGATCCTGATGGCCCTGCTCGCTGCCTTCGCCCTGTCGGGCTGCAACACCATCCGGGGCGTTGGCCAGGACGTGAAGAAGGCCGGCGAAGTGGTTGCGGAGACCGCCGAGGACTGCAAGGGCGGCTGCGACGACTGATCCACGGCCGGTTTCGGCGTGGCCACGCAGGCCGGGCGGAGACGCCCGGCCTGTTTGTTTTTGCGGCCGGTCAGGGGTCGGGCGCGAAACCGATCGGGAACGCTTCCGGCGCGCCCTGCGGGCCCTGCCAGCGGCGGGGAAGGACGCCGCGCGCCACCAGCGACTCGCGGGCGTCGTACCAGACCGACAGCACCTGGTTGGGCTGGCCGGACTCACGCTCGAATTCGGTCGTGGTGGCGGCGTCCCAGCGGCGCTGGCCGTGGCCGGTGCCCAGCTGCTGGCGCGCGGCCAGGCCCGATTCGCGGCGGTATTCGTTTTCCATGGACCTGGAGGCGCCCGCCGCATCGGCGCTGGCCTGGCCTTCGGCGCGGGCCATCGGTGCCGGCGGCGAGGAGGGCGCGATGTCGGCCGGGTAGTGGTACGGCGGCGGCTGCGGGCGCTCGCGGAAGGCCGCAACGCCGATCACGCCGACGTTGCCGGGCCGGCCCGTGCGGGCGGCGTAGCTGTCGCCCAGCGAGGTGAACTGGAACTCGGCGACTTCGGACAGGTTCTTGCGCCAGCCGCGCACTTCCATGCGCTGCCAGGGCCCGAGCACGTAGCCGCTCTGCTGGCTGCCGGCGGTCTGGCCGCTGATGGCGTTCACGCCGTCCACCGACACCACGGCCAGCACGCGCTCGCCGGTGAGGTTCTGCAGCACCACGGCGTAGCGGTGGCCGGGCTGGCCCTCGATGTAGTCGCGGCCGCGGTGCGGGTGGCGGGGCAGGGTTTCCTGGCGGTCCAGGTCGAGCACCTGCAGGTCCACCAGCGCCTGGGCGCGGGCGCAGCCCGGCAGGGTGGTCATGGCGAGCAGGACGAGCAGTGAGGCGGCGAGGCGGTTCATGGCGGGGCTCCGTGGGTTGGGCAAGGGATTGAACGTTGCACACCCGCCGACGGGGTTAATGGGTCGGCAGGGGCTAAAATGGCCCGTTTTCCAAAGCAGGCCCGTCCATGCCCGTCACCCGCGTCCTCACCGGCATCACCACCTCCGGCACCCCGCACCTGGGCAATTACGCCGGCGCGATCCGGCCCGCCGTGGCCGCCAGCCGCCGCGCCG
>JAPLSJ010000095.1 GCA_026398695.1 Arenimonas sp. | reverse complement strand
GATGGGTCAGCGGTTGGTCAGGTAATCGACCGATACGCGCGCGAACACGAGTCGATGGCGGCTAAGGATCAGTGCGGACTCTTTTTCCAGCAGGCGTTCTGGGATCATCGAAGTACGGATGCCGACCTTTTGGCGGAGGCTCATCGCTTATCCGGAATTTGCCATCTCCTCGACGTTTTCACGGTCACGTCGCTGTCTACAACCGTCGCCCGAATTCCGGGCGGTGAGGCGCTGGCTGACGAGATCATTGGCCGCTGGATTGCTAGCTTTAACGAAAGGGATCACAACGAGTTCACGTTTGAGAATCACTTTGCTCGCCCTGTTCATAAACGCATACAGGCGGCGTTTGACGCCGCAACTCAGAGAGCGGACGCGCAAACAACCGTATTAGATGCGTGTATGCACCTTGTGAATACGAACGGCTGGGGTGACCGCCAAAAGGTCGCGATGCGAGGCGCTACTGTTCAAGATATGGAACGACTCATTCGCGAGCTCCCCGTAGACCAGTTGCGTGCTTTCATCGCCAAGATGATGGATCTTTCGGCAAATATGGAGATGTATCGCCCGCACTTTGGATCAGCAATGGATAATTTCTTGGAGGCTTGTCGGGTGATAGTTCGGGACCCGCAAGGGGGACGCTTGCCAGCTCTGTTACGCGACGTCTTCTCGGGCACAACTCTCGCCGATCAGTTGGAGAACCCAGCTGCCGGCTAGAAGTTGGCCGGGCGTCGTCCCAGCCGGTGTGGCCGTGACCTTTCTGCAAGCTGTGCTGGTGTTCCGGGATCGAATCGTTCGCCGCACTGTTGCCGCCAACAGTGGGAATGTTGAGGGGCGTGGCTCGGAGGCAGCGGCAAGTGCAGAGCGAATCATAGTCACCGGAATCGCTGAACTGAGCCGACCAGGGACCGGGTAGGGACCTGGCTTGGTGTAAGAAAAGAAAAGGGCCTGCCATTGCTGGCAAGCCCTTGTTTTGTATGGTGGCCGAGGACGGAATTGAACCGCCGACACGGGGATTTTCAATCCCCTGCTCTACCAACTGAGCTACTCGGCCAGAGACTGGCTGGAACGCGCTTGCGGCGAGGCCGGAGCGAGCGCGAGATGATAACGGAACCCGGCCGGCCGAGGCAAGCACGGGGCCCGGGGCGGGCGGGCGGCGGGCCAGGCGTAAACACGCACTGAACGCCGGGCATCGCGCGTCTGGGCGGCCGCCGGGGGCGGGAGTAGGGTGGTGGAAAGGCCCGCCTCGGGCCGTCTCCAAGGAGCCCTGCCATGTCCCCGCGCCTCGCCTTCCTCACCCTCGGCGCCGCCCTCGCGATGGCGGCCTCCGTCCCGGCCCTGGCCATCAACGACGCCGCCGCCGACGCCCGCGACGCGGTCCGCCTCGAGGCGGCACGCGCCAATGCCGGCGAGCCGGTGAAGACGGTGCGCTTCCTGCGCCCGGTGGACAGCTACGAAGTGGTGGGCGACTCGTCCATCCTGGTCTGGGAAACCAACTTCAAGGCCTGGCTGGTCGAGGTGCGCCCGAACGAAAGCTGCCAGGCCCGCCACCTGGACAGTGATGCCAGCATCGGCCTGGAGGCGTCCTACGACACGCTGAACACCAGCAACGGCTACTTCGTCGGCCGCGACGGCTTGCGCTGCCGCATCATCGAGATCCGCGAAGTGGACGTGCCGGCCATGCGCGCCGCCGAGCGTGGCACCAAGGCCACCACCGAGGGCTGATCGCGCGCCGCGGCAGGACCGAAGCCCGCGCCGGTGCGCGGGCTTCCTGTTTTCAGGCTTCCGGCGGCACGTAGCCTGCGGGCTTTTCGGCGCCGTCGCCGAACAGGAATTTCTCCATCTCGCCCTCCAGGAACACCCGGTGCTTGGGGTCCATCGGCGACAGGCGGTTTTCGTTGATCAGCATGGTCTGGTGCGCCAGCCACTGCTGCCAGGCCTCGCGGCTGATGTCGGTGAACACGCGCTTGCCCAGCGGGCCGGGCCAGGGCACGAAGGCCAGGCCTTCGGCCTCGCGCTGGAGTTTGTGGCAGAACACGGTGCGGCTCATGGCGTCAGGCTTCCCAGTAGTTTTTTGACGGGCGCGGGCAGGCCCACGTCGGCGAGTTGGTCGAACGGCTGCCAGCGGTGGTCGTCGTGCAGCGCGGCGCCGGCTTCGGCGATGCGCCAGCCCAGCGGTTCGATGTGCAGGCGGTAGTGGCTGAACGTGTGTTCGATCAGCGGCAGGGCGTCGGCGGCGTCGAAATCGGCGCCGGCGTGCCGGGCCACGAAGGCGCGCGCTTCATCGTGGTCGTTGGCTTCGGGCAGCGACCACAGGCCGGCCCACACGCCCTTGGCCGGCCGACGCGCCAGCAGCACGTGGCCGCGCGCATCGCGCACCAGCAGCATCAGCGTGCGGCGCTCGGGCAGCGGCTTGCCGGGCCTGGCTTCGGGCAGCTGCTCCACCAGGCCCTCGCGACGCGCCACGCAGGCGTCCTGCAGCGGGCACAGCACGCAGGCGGGGTCGTGGCGCGTGCACAGGGTGGCGCCGAAATCCATGATCGCCTGGGTGTAGTCGGCCAGCCGCGCCTGCGGAAGGTGGCCTTCGGCGATCGTCCAGAGCTGTTTCTCCACGGCGCTGCCGCCCGGCCAGCCGCCGATGCCGTGGAAGCGGCACAGCGTGCGCTTCACGTTGCCGTCCAGGATCGGGAAACGAAGCCCGTGCGCCTGCGCGAGGATGGCGCCGGCGGTGCTGCGGCCGATGCCGGGCAGGGCGGTGAGTTCGTCGAGTTCCAGCGGCAGTTCGCCGCCGTGCCGCTCCACGCAAGCCTGCGCGGCCTTGTGCAGGTTGCGGGCGCGTGCGTAGTAGCCCAGGCCGGCCCACAGCGCGTGCACCTGGTCGGTGTGGGCGGCGGCGAGGTCGGGCAGGGTGGGCAGCGCTTCGAGGAAGCGTGCGTAGTACGGAATCACCGTCTGCACCTGGGTCTGCTGCAGCATGATTTCCGACAGCCACACGCGGTAGGGCGTGCGCGGGTGCTGCCACGGCAGGTCGTGGCGGCCGTCGCGGTCGAACCAGGCCAGAAGCGTGTGGGCGAATTCGCTCACTCTTGCGGCTCGGGTTCGGCCGGGGCGTCTTCTTCGATCTGGATGCTGACGCCTTCCAGCGTGGCGCCGGACACCTCCAGGCTGGGCGTGGACAGCGTGCCCACCAGCGGCGGCAGCGGCGCCGTTTCGCCGGCGTCGAGCCAGCGCAGGATGTCGTCCACCACGAAGCGGCCCACGAAGCGCGTCTGTTCGCGCTGCACGACCAGCGCAACCGGCGCGCTGAAATCGCCCGCGCCTTCGTAGGCAACGGTGTAGGCCAGCGGCGAAGTGGACGCCGACAGCGGCGCCGGCAGCACCGGCCAGCCCTCGGGCCACTGCTTGATCGTGCCCTGGAGGTTGACGCGCGTGGCCTCGCCGAAACTGGCCTGGCCTTTTGCGTCCATGTCGGGCACGGGTGACTTGGAGGCCAGCGTCAGCGCGGCCATGGCCAGTTGGGTGGTTTCGCCGCCGGCGTCGAAGCGCCCGTCGGCGGCCAGCGTCCACGGCACGTCCAGCCCGTCGCTGCGCAGCCGCCCGGTGCCGGCGAATTCGAAGTCCGAGGCCAGCCCGGCCGTGGCCAGTGCGGTGGTGGTGTCGAAGTCCAGCGTGGTCGCCGCCTGGGTGAAGACGCCGTCCGCCGCGATGCGTGCGGGGCTGCCTTCGCGCAGTTCGGGAAGTTCGAGCTGCAGTGCCTGCACCCGCCAGTCACCGCCAATCACGGTACCTTCCTCGACGCGCAGGCCGCTGGTGAGCGTGGGCAGTTCGAACGGCGCCTCGGGCCGCGTGGCCTGCCAGTCGGCGAGCGCGGCGAGGCTGAGCGCCGGCGATTCAAGCGCGATGCGGGTGATCACCAGCGAGTCGCCGCCGGTGATGGTGTCCCACGGCAAGGAAATCTCGGCGCGCGCCGCCGTCAGCAGCGGCGCGGCGGCGCCGGGCTGGCGCACGGTGAGTTTGGGCAGCACCAGCCGCGGCTCGGGCCGCAGCGCGTACTCGGGCGCGCCGTCGATGGTGAGTTCCAGGCCCAGGGCGGCGCCGGCGCGGGCCAGCACGGTGGCGGTGAGCCGGGTCGGCTCGAGCTGGCGATCCACCCACCACGCGGCGAAGGCCAGCAGCACGGCGAAAACCGCGAGATAAAGCGGCCAGCGGCGCTTGCGCGGCGGATCGGCCATTCAGGCCCCGAGCGTGCCGGGCAGCAGCGCGTCCACGAAGCCCTCGGGGTCGAACACGCGCAGGTCTTCGGTTTTTTCGCCCAGGCCGATGAAGCGGATCGGGATGCCGAACTCGCGCGCGAGTGCGAACACCACGCCGCCCTTGGCGGTGCCGTCGAGCTTGGTCACCACCAGGCCGGTCACCTGCACCGCGGCGTGGAACTGGCGCAGCTGGTTGAGCGCGTTCTGGCCGGTGGTGCCGTCGATCACCAGCAGCACTTCGTGCGGCGCGCGCGGGTCGACCTTGGCGATCACGCGGCGGATCTTGCCCAGCTCGGCCATCAGGCCCTGCTGCGTGTGCAGGCGGCCGGCGGTGTCGGCGATCAGGATGTCCATGCCGCGCGCCTTGGCGGCCTGGATGCCGTCGAAGGCCACCGACGCGGCGTCGGCGTTCTGGCCCTGGGCGATCACCACCACGTTGTTGCGCTCGCCCCACACCTGCAGCTGCTGCACGGCGGCGGCGCGGAAGGTGTCGCCGGCGGCCAGCATCAGGCTGTGGCCGTCGAGCTGGAAGCGGTTGGCCAGCTTGCCGATGGTGGTGGTCTTGCCCACGCCGTTCACGCCCACGGTGAGGATGACGAAGGGCTTGGCCGCCTCGTCGATCACCAGCGGCTTGGCGACGGGCTTGAGGATGGCCAGCAGGTCGTTGCGCAGCGCGGTGAGCAGGGCCTGGGCGTCGGCGAACTCACGCGCCTTCATGCGCTTGCGCAGCCGCTCGATGATCTCGGTGGTGGCGGGCATGCCGACGTCGGCGCTGATGAGCGCGGTCTCGATTTCGTCCAGCAGGTCTTCGTCGAGCTTGGGGTTGCGCGAGAACAGCCCGCCCAGGCTGCGCGCGAACAGGCTGCCGCCCAGCGTGCCGCGCATGGCCTCGCGGCCTTCGGCGCGCTCGAGTTCGGCGCGTGCGGCCTTCTCTTCCTGGTGCGTGGTGAACGCGCGCGCCAGGTCGTCGGGGCTGAAGCCGGTGCGTGCGGGGGCCTCGGCGGGCTTGGCCGCCGTGGGCTTGTCGGGCTTTTTCTTCAGGAAATCGAACATCGCGCTGCTTTCGCGGACAATGGGCAGATGTTAACACCCGCCCCCCGGACTCCCCGATGAACCAGCGACCGACCGGCTCCGTCCGCATCATCGCCGGCCACCTGCGCGGTTCGAAGCTGCCCGTGCCCGACCGCCCGGGCCTGCGCCCGACCAGCGACCGGGTCCGCGAGACCCTGTTCAACTGGCTGCAGGACAAGGTGCCGGGCGCCCGGGTGCTCGACCTGTTCGCAGGCACGGGGGCGCTGGGCCTGGAGGCGGCTTCGCGGGGCGCCGCATCGGTGGTGCTGGTGGAGCGCGACCCCGGCCTGGCCGAGGCGCTGCGGGGCGCCGTGGCCCGGTTCAAGCTCGAAGGCGCGCAGGTGGTCCAGGGTGACGCCCTGGCCTGGCTGTCCGGGGCGCCGACCGCGCGCTTCGACCTGGTGTTCCTGGACCCGCCCTTCGACGGCACGCTCTGGGAGCCGGCGGCCCAGAAGCTGGCCCCGTGGCTGGCGCCGGGCGCCTGGATCTACGTCGAATGCCCCACCCGGATGCAGGCATCGTGGCCGTCCGGCTGGCGCCTGCACCGGGAGGGCCAGACCCGCGAAGTCCGCTTCACGTTGTTCCAGGCCGGAAACGGCCAAGCCCCGGAAACCGCTGATACACTTCACGCAGAACCCACACCGCAGGTCTAACCAACGGCATGAGCCTGGCCCGGAACCGTGTCGCGCTGTATCCCGGCACTTTCGACCCCATCACCAACGGCCACATCGACCTGGTGGCCCGCGCGTCGACCCTGTTCGAAAAAGTGGTGGTCGGTGTCGCCGAGAGCCCCGGCAAGGGCCCGGCCCTGCCGCTGGACGAGCGCGTGGCGCTTTGCCGCACCGCCCTGGCCGGCTACCCGAACGTGGAAGTGCTGGGCTTCAACTCGCTGCTCGCGCACTTCGTGCACGAGATCGGCGCCGGGGTGCTGCTGCGCGGCCTGCGCGCGGTGTCCGACTTCGAATACGAATTCCAGCTGGCCAGCATGAACCGGCACCTGATCCCCGACGTCGAAACGCTTTTCCTGACGCCGGCGGAGCAGCACAGCTTCATTTCTTCCAGCCTGGTGCGAGAGGTTGCTCGCCTTGGCGGCGACGTTTCCGGGTTCGTGCACCCGGCCGTCGCCAAAGCCCTGTCCACCCGATGGAAGCGTTCCTGAGACCCACTCACACAAGAGGTATCGCCATGAACCGCGTTTTTGCCCCGCTCGCCATCCTGCTCGCGCTGATCGTCCTCCCCGGCTGCAAGAAGGCCGAAGAGCCCGCCAAGGTCGAAGCCCCGCTGGTCGCGCCCACCGGCAATGACGACGCCGCCTGGAAGGAATACCTGGGCCGCGTGGTCAACGCCAACCAGGCCGGCGTGACCGACCGCATCTTCCCGTACTACCTGCCCAACAACAGCAGCGAGCCGGCCGAGGGCGACCAGGACGGCAAGACCCAGTACGACCGCCAGCTCGAGAACGTCACCACCGTCGTGCAGCGCACCGTCCTGCCGGGCAACATGCTGGCCTTCGGTTCGCCCGACAGCACCAAGATGGCCGACCTGATCGTGGCCGCCTTCGCCAACCCCGACCCGAACGCGCTCAAGGGTTCGCAGGTGCTGTTCATCGGCAAGGCCGCCGACCAGGCCCGCGTGCAGGCCGCGGTGGAAGCCGCCGGCGGCAAGTTCGTCTTCGTCGAAGCCAAGTGAGTCCTGGCGTGCGCCCCGGCCGTTGGCCGGGGCGCATGCGCCTTCCATGTCACTCCTGATCAACCAGCTCTGCATCAACTGCGACGTCTGCGCCCCGGCCTGTCCCAACGACGCCATCAGCCAGGGCGAGACCATCTACGTGATCGATCCGCGCCGCTGCACCGAGTGCGTCGGCCACCATGACGAACCGCAATGCGTGGTCGTCTGTCCCGTCGAGTGCATCGACCTCGACCTGGCGAATCCCG
Organism: Arenimonas sp.; assembly: GCA_026398695.1. Taxonomy (GTDB): domain Bacteria; phylum Pseudomonadota; class Gammaproteobacteria; order Xanthomonadales; family Xanthomonadaceae; genus Arenimonas. The sequence goes on along the minus strand of JAPLSJ010000095.1, from coordinate 23,029 downwards.
AATCCCGCGATCAGCTTTTCGCGAAGTACCTGAACCTCCAGCAGGAGACTGCCGCGTGATCCGTTCCCTTCTGTTGGGCCTGCTGCTGCTCGCGCCGTCGGTCTTCGCCGACGCGCCCGCGCGCAGTGGTCCGCCGCGCCAGGCCGCCATCGCCAGCGCCAATGCCTACGCCACCGACGCCGGGCTGGAAGTGCTGGCCAAGGGCGGCAACGCCTTCGACGCCGCCATCGCCGTCAGCGCCACGCTGGGCCTGGTGGAGCCGGAGAGCTCGGGCCTGGGCGGCGGCGGCTTCCTGCTGCTGCACACCGCGAAGGACGGCCGCGACGTGTTCGTGGATGCGCGAGAGCGCGCGCCGCTGGCCGCCACCCGCGACATGTTCCTGGACGCGCAGGGCAACGCCAACCGCAAGCTGTCGGTGGACGGCGCGCTGGCCGCGGGCATCCCCGGCACGCCCGCCGCGCTGCAGCACCTGGCCAGCCGCTACGGGCGGCTGCCGCTGTCGCAGTCGCTGGCGCCCGCCATCCGGCTGGCCCGCGCGGGCTGGAAGTTCGGCCCGAAGAACGCCGCCATGCTCGGCTTCCGCCGCGACGCCATCGCGGGGAATCCGGCGGCGGCGGCGCTGTTCCTGCGCGGCGGGCAGGTGCCGGCGCAGGGCACGCTGATGCGCAACGAAGACTACGCGCGCACGCTGGAACTCATCGCGCGCGAGGGTGCCGACGGCTTCTACCGCGGCGCCTATGCCAGGCGGCTGGTGGCCGGCGTGCGCAAGGCCGGCGGCCTCTGGAGCGAACGCGACCTGGCCGAGTACCGCGTGGTGGAACGCGAGCCGATCCGCATCCGCCACCGCGGCTTCGAGATCGTCACCGCGCCGCCGCCGTCGTCGGGCGGCGTGGCGCTGGCCACCATCCTCAACGTGCTGGACGGCTACGACTACGCCAAGCTCGACCGCGTTGCGCGCAGCCACGTGGTGGTTGAATCCATGCGCCGCGCCTACCGCGACCGCGCCATTTACCTGGGCGACCCCGACTTCGTGCAGGTGCCGGTGCCGCTGCTCACCGGCAAGGACTACGCCGCCGGCCTGCGCGCGGGCATCAACACCGAGCGCGCCACGCCCAGCGACATGCTGCCGGGCGTCACCGTGCCGCCGTCGCGGCCCGACACCACGCACTTCTCGATCATCGACGCCGAAGGCAACCTGGCCGCGGTGACGCAGACGGTGAACCTGCCCTACGGCAATTCGCTGGTGGTGCCGGGCACGGGCTTCCTGCTCAACAACGAGATGGACGATTTCTCGGTGAAGCCGGGCGTGCCCAATGCCTTCGGCCTGGTGGGCGAGGACGCCAATGCGATCGCACCGGGCAAGCGCCCGCTGTCGTCCATGACGCCCACTTTCCTGCTGGGCAACGACCGCGTGGCCGTGCTGGGCACGCCGGGCGGCAGCCGCATCGTCACGATGGTGCTGCTGGGCCTGTTTGAACTGATGGACGGCAAAAGCGCGCAGGCCGCAGCCGACGCGCCGCGCTTCCACCACCAGTACCTGCCCGACCAGCTGTCGGCCGAGCCGGAGGCGTTCACTGCCGCCGAAGTCGCGGCGCTGAAGGCGCGCGGCCACGACGTGGCCATCGGCGACCGCAGCTGGGGCAACATGCAGGTGGTGCTGTGGCACCGCGGCACCGGCGAAGTGGAAGCCGGCACCGACGGCCGCTGGAAGGGCGTGGGCAAGGGTTCTTCCACCGAAGCCGGCGCCATCTACCGCTAGGAGACCCGCATGAAACTCTGGTCGATCATGGGCAACTCGCAGCGCCTCGACGGCGGCGCGATGTTCGGCAACGCGCCGCGGGCGATGTGGGCCAAGTGGCTGCCGCCCGACGCCGAGAACCGCATCCCGCTGGCCTGCCGCGCGCTGCTGGCCAGCCCGCTCAACGGCAAGGTGGTGCTGTTCGAAACCGGCATCGGCGCCTTCTTCGACCCGAAGATGCGCGAGCGCTACGGCGTGGTGGAGGAAAACCACGTGCTGCTCGAGTCGCTGGCCCACGCCGGCTTCTCGCACGAGGACGTGGACGTGGTGGTGCTGAGCCACCTGCACTTCGACCACGCCGGCGGCCTGCTGGCGCCGTGGCGCGAAGGCGCCGCGCCGCAGCTGCTGTTCCCCAACGCCACCTTCGTGGTGGGCGCCGAACATTGGGAGCGCGCGAAGCATCCGCATTCGCGCGACCGCGCCAGCTTCATTCCCGAGCTCGCCGGGCTGCTGGAAGCCAGCGGGCGTCTGGAAGTGGTGCAGGGCGACCACTGCCGCGCGCTGGGCGAGTCGGTGCGCTTCCACTTCAGCCAGGGCCACACGCCCGGCCTGATGCTGGCCGAGATCGTCGGTGCGCCCGACGCGCAGGGGCGCCCGCACGGCGGCCTGGTGTTCTGCGCCGACCTGATACCGGGGCGGCCCTGGGTGCACGTGCCCATCACGATGGGCTACGACCGTTACCCCGAGATGCTGATCGACGAGAAGCGCGCCTTCCTCGACGACAAGTTCGACCGCAACGTGCACCTTTATTTCACCCACGACCCGGGCTGCGCGCTGGCGCAGGTGGTGCGTGACGAGAAGGGCAAGTTCGGAACCACCCACGAAGTCGCCGAGCTTTCGGCGCGATCCCTGGCCGCTTGAGGAGAACACCATGCGCAAGACCCTGCTGATTGCCCTGCTGGCCGTGTCGCCGGCCGTATTCGCCACGAACTACGGCGAGCCCATGCCCGCCGGAGACAACGTCGCCATCAAGGTCGCCGCCGCCGACCCGGCCGCGCACGCGGGCAAGCCGATGCGCTTCGCCGGCCGCATCACCCAGGTCTGCCAGAAGAAGGGCTGCTGGGTGGTGCTCGAGCAGGACGGCGAGTCGGCGCGCGTGATGGCCAAGGACCACGGCTTCGCCGTGCCCAAGGACGCCAGCGGCGAAGCGATCGCGTACGGCGTGCTGGAGGTCGAACCCATCACCGCCGAGCATGCGAAGCACCTGGTGGAAGAGGACGGCGCCAAGGCCCCGGCCGAGCGCGAGCTGCGCATCGTCGCCACGGCCATCGAGATCATCGACTGAGTCGAACTGTCACGGCGCTGTTACCCGGGCTTGTTCTGATACCGGGCCATTAGCCGGAGTTCACCATGCGCCAAGCCGATGACACGCTGATCACTCGCCGACTGCTGCTGCAGGGCGGCCTTGGCCTGGGCGCGATGGCGCTGGGCCTGGCGCCGGTGGGGCGCCTGCTGGCGCACGCCGGTGCGAGCACCCGTGCCCACCCGGGTTACGGCCCGCTGCGGACCGTGCGCGACATGAACACCGGGCTGCCGCTGCTCAAGCTGCCCGAAGGCTTCAGCTACACCACCTTTGGCTGGACCAACGAGCTGATGGCCGACGGCCAGAAGACGCCCGACAACCACGACGGCATGGGCGTGGTGCGCACCGATGGCGACGTGCTGACGCTGGTGCGCAACCACGAGGTGGGCGCTGGCTGGGGCAGCTTCGCGCCGGCGGCCGGCACCTACGACCCGCCGTGCGGTGGCGGCACCGCCACGCTGCGCTTCGACTCGCGCAAGGGCGTGCTGATCGACGCACGGCCGTCCCTGGGCGGCACCGTCAACAACTGCTCGGGCGGCATCACGCCCTGGGGCACGTGGCTGAGCTGCGAGGAGTTCGTCAGCGCCGCCGGCAGCGTCACCCTGGCCAGCGTGGACCGCATGCTGTCGCGCGACCACGGCTTCGTGTTCGAAGTGCCCGCCGATGGCCTGTCGAAGGCCGAACCGATCCTCGCGATGGGCCAGTTCAAGCACGAGGCGGTGACCATCGATCCGGCCACGGGCATCTTCTACCTCACCGAGGACCAGGAGCCGGAGGCCGGCTTCTACCGCATGATCCCCAAGGTGAAGGGCGACCCCGTACGCGGCGGCCGCCTGCAGATGCTCAAGGCCGTCGGCGCGCCCGACCTGCGCTCGGGTCGCCGCACGGGTGAACGCCTGCGGGTGGAGTGGGTCGAGATCGAACAGCCGGCGCAGGGCGTGGAAGCCAACGGCGGGCCGCGCGGCGTGCTTCGGCAGGGCCTCGCCGGTGGCGCATCGCGCTTCACCCGGCTCGAGGGCTGCATCGCCGGCGACGGCAAGGTTTACTTCACCGCCACCAACGGCGGCGACGCGGAATGCGGCCAGGTCTGGGCCTACCACCCGGGCGACGAGATCCTGGAGCTGGTGTTCGAATCGCCGGACCCGGCGGTGCTGGATTTCCCCGACAACGTGGTGCTCAGTCCGCGCGGCGGCCTGGTGATCTGCGAAGACTCGGAGCAGGAAGTGCAGCGCCTTTACGGCATGACCGGAGCCGGCGGCCTGTTCGAGTTCTGCCGCAACAACGTCCGCCTGGACGGCAGCGGCGGCTTCGCTGGCGATTTCCGCGACTCGGAGTGGGCCGGCGCGTGCTTCTCGCCCGACGGCAAGTGGATGTTCGCCAACGTGCATTCGCCGGGCTTCACCGTGGCCATCACCGGCCCCTGGAAGGACGGACTGATCTGACCGGCGGGATTGCGGCCGGGCCGCCCAGCGCGGATCATCGCGCTATCCCAACCGCGTCGGATTACCCATGATCACCATGTTCTACGCCGGCCTGTGCACGCTGCTGGTGCTGGTCCTCGCCGTCCGCGTCATCACCCGCCGCCTGCAGGCCAAGATCGGCATCGGCGACGGCGGCGACCACGAAATGCAGCGCCGCGTGCGCGCGCACGCCAACTCGGTGGAATACCTGCCGCTGGCGCTGCTGCTGCTGGGCGGCATGGAGTTGAACGGCTACCCGAACTCGGTCATCCACGCCTTCGGCGCCACGCTGCTGGTGTCGCGCCTGCTGCACGCCTGGGGCCTGAGCCGCAAGTCGGGCGCCAGCCCGGGCCGTTTCATCGGCACGCTGGTGACGCTGCTGCTGATGATCGCGATGTCGCTGTTCGCCATCGCCGGCTTCGCCGCGCCGTACCTGGCCAGCGACGCCGAGGCCGAAGAGGCCTCGATGTACGAAGGCAGCTGACCTCACCCTGTGGGAGGGACTTCAGTCCCGACGCTTTCCGCGAAGAGCATCGGGACTGAAGTCCCTCCCACAAGGGTTCCTAGCGGGGTGGGGCGAGGAGTTCGGCGCGCGTCAGCAGGCTGTCGCCGTTGCTGTCCTGGCGGCGGAACTGCGCGGTGAAGCGTTCGTGGTGCTCGGCCAGGGTGATGGCCCTGGCGTTGGGCACGTGCTGTTCGTGCGGCTCGAGCACGCCGTCCCCGTCCACGTCCATCTGCCCGAACGCGAAGCCCATGCGCTCGAGGAACTCGGGCAGCGAAACGCGCCCGTCGCCGTCCAGGTCCACCTTCGCGAAGTAGTCGTCGGCCTGCGCGACCGCACCGCCGGCCCACAGCAGGACCAGCAGCAGGGCGGGGCTAGCCCGCATACACGCCCGCGTAGACCGTGATCTCTTCGCGGTCGTGGTAGAGCTGCTTGGCGCGCACCGTGAGCGGGCGGCCGGCGTGGTCGGTGAAGTGCTGCAGGCAGTCGCGCGTTTCGTCCCAGCGCTTCTTCATCGGCAGCTTGAGGTTGAAGACGGCGTGCTGGCACCAGCCCTCGCGGAACCAGGTGGCCATGCGGTCGGACACCTTGCGCGGCGACTCCACCATGTCGCACACCAGCCAGTCCATCGGCTTGGGCGGCTGCCAGCGGAAGCCGTCGGCGCGGATGTGTTCGATGATCGGCATGTCCATCGCCGTCTGCGCCATCGGGCCGTTGTCCACCGCCAGAACGCGCACGTGCAGGCGCGCCAGCACCCAGCTCCAGCCGCCCGGCGCGGCGCCGAGGTCGGCGGCGTTCATGCCGGGCTTGATGAACTCGGCGCGCTCTTTCTCGGTGAGCAGCATCATCAGCGCTTCCTCGAGCTTGAGCGCGGAGCGGCTGGGCGCGTCGGCGTGCGCGCGCAGGCGCGGCACGCCCAGCGGCCACGGCGAGGAGTCCTTGGTTTCGCTGCTGGCCAGCATGGCGTGGTTGCCGGCGAGCATCAGCACGTGCAGGCGCGGCAGGCGCGCATCGTCCTTGTCGGTGAGCAGGCCGCGCTGGCGCAGGGCCGGGCGCAGCGCGTTGCCGAACGAACGCGCCAGGCCGGCCAGCTGCTTGCCTTCGTCCGAATCGGGATGCTCCACCCACAGGTCGCCGTAGCGGCCGCGGCCGCCGAGCGCGTCCATGATCGGGGTGATGCGGTCCTTCGGGTCCAGGCCGGGCAGGTCGGCCAGCAGGCGCATCTTCTGGCGCGCGAAGATCAGCGTGGACCAGGGCAGGGCGCGCGACAGCTCCAGGCCGTCCTCGATGCCGAGGAACTCGACGTAGCCGGCATTGCGTTCGGTGCGCGCATAGCCCGGGAAGCCGGCCATGGCGGCGCGCTCGCTCAGCTCGGCGGCCAGCTCGGGCTCGAAGCCCGGGCGGCAGTACGCCAGCAAACCTTCAGTAGACAAGACCGCTTTCTCCATAGTCGCGCAGCACGTCGCGAGCATGATCGCGCATCAGGTCGGTGTGTACTTCGATGCCGCGCTTGCGCAGCTCGCCGGCCCAGTCGGCCGGCAGCGGGCCTTCGTCGAAGCCCGCCAGCGTCTGCACGTCGTCGGCGGTGGCGGCGATCAGCAGCTCGTCGATGCCGGCCCAGATCAGCGCGCCGTAGCACATCGAACAGGGCTGGGCCGACGTGGCCAGCGTGATGCGCCCGCCGCCCTGGTTGAGGCGGAAGCTCTGCATGCGCTGCTGGCTGGTGGCCAGCGCCATCACCTCGGCGTGCGCCACGGAGCAGTTGTGCGGCACCACCCGGTTCACGCCCACGCCCACCAGCCGGCCCGCCTCGTTGAACACGGCGGCGCCGAACGGACCACCGCTGCGGTGGTCGACGTTGCGGCGCGAGAGCTGGATCGCCAGGGCGATGCGGCTGTCGCGGTCCGGGTAGCTGCGGTCGGGGTCCACTTCGTCGTGGATCCAGGCCGGCAGCGTGAGGTGGAGCTGCTGGTAGATCACTCAGCCACCGGCCTTGGCGGCCCAGGTGTCGCGCAGGGTGACGGTGCGGTTGAACACGGGCTTGCCCGGCGCATGGTCGCGGCGGTCGGCGGTGAAGAAGCCCAGGCGTTCGAACTGCAGGCTGGTTTCCGGCGCCAGCGACGCGGCCGACGGCTCGACGTAGCCGCGCACCACGCGCACCGACTCGGGGTTGAGGTGGTCGCGGTAGGTCTTGCCCACTTCGTCCTTGTCCGGGTCGGGCACGCTGAACAGGCGGTCGTACAGGCGCACTTCGGCCGCCACGGCCGTGGCGGCGGCGACCCAGTGGATGGTGCCCTTGACCTTGCGGTCGGCGCCCGGCAGGCCGGCGCGGGTGTCGGGGTCGAGCGTGCAGTGCACTTCGACCACGGCGTCGCCGTCCTTCACCACGTCGGTGCATTTCACGATGCCCACGCCGCGCAGGCGTACTTCGCCGCCCGGCACCAGGCGGTGGAAGCCCTTGGGCGGCACTTCCATGAAGTCCTCGCGCTCGATCCACACTTCGCGCGAGAACGGCACGTCGCGCTCGCCGAACTCCGGGTTCTTCGGGTGGTTGGAGAAGCGCAGCGATTCGGCGTGGCCTTCGGCCAGGTTGGTGATGACCAGCTTGAGCGGATCGACCACGGCCATGCGGCGCGGCGAGGCGGAGTCGAGCACTTCGCGGATGCAGCCTTCCAGCACCGAGAAATCGATCAGCGAGTTCTGCTTGCTGATGCCCACGCGGTCGGCCAGCAGGCGCAGCGCCGCCGGCGGGCAGCCGCGGCGGCGCAGGCCCTGCAGGGTGGGCATGCGCGGGTCGTCCCAGCCCGACACCAGGCCTTCGTCCACCATGGTGAGCAGCTTGCGCTTGCTCATCACGGTGTAGTTGATGTTCAGGCGCGAGAACTCGATCTGGCGCGGCTTGGCGGCCGGCACGGCGAAGCCGGCGTCGCGCAGCGGCTGGTGCAGCTCCGGGTGGCCGACCAGGTCCACGTGGTCCACGCACCAGTCGTACAGCGGGCGGTGGTCTTCGAATTCCAGCGTGCACAGCGAGTGCGTGATGCCTTCCAGGGCGTCGCTCAGGCAGTGCGCGTAGTCGTACATCGGGTAGATCGGCCAGGCGTTGCCGGTGTTCTGGTGCTCGACGTGCTTGATGCGGTAGATGGCCGGGTCGCGCAGGTTGATGTTGCCGCTGGCCATGTCGATCTTCACCCGCAGGGTGCGGGCGCCGTCGGGGAACTCGCCGGCGCGCATGCGGGTGAACAGGTCGAGGTTTTCTTCGACGCTGCGGTCGCGGAAGGGCGAGTTGCGGCCCGGCTCGGTGAGGGTGCCGCGGTATTCGCGCACCTGCTCGGCGTCGAGGTCGCAGACGAAGGCCCTGCCGTCGCGGATCAGCTTGAGCGCGCTGAGGTAGAACACCTCGAAATAATCGGACGCGTGGCGCAGCTCGGCCCATTCGAAGCCCAGCCAGCGCACGTCTTCCTTGATGGCCTCGACGTACTCGGGGTCTTCCTTGGCCGGGTTGGTGTCGTCGAAGCGCAGGTTCACCGGGCCGCCGAACTCCAGGCCGATGCCGAAGTTCAGGCAGATCGCCTTGGCATGGCCGATGTGCAGGTAGCCGTTGGGCTCGGGCGGGAACCGGGTGCGGATGGCGGCGTGCTTACCCGAGGCCAGGTCCTCGCGGATGATCTGGCGGATGAAGTCGTTCTTCTCGGGGACGGCGGCGTCGATGGGGGCGGGCGTGGAAGTCATGCGTCCAGCGGGGTGGAAGGGGAGGTCGCCCAGTTTACCGGCTCCCGGCCCGCAAACGGCCCCCGGCTGAACGATCGCCGCCGGGCGAGTATAGAATCGGGTGGCCGGGGGGCGAACTGCGGTTGATTGGGGGAGAAACACGCTTGCACACCTTGCGAGCCCGACTGGCGGGACTGCTGGCCTTGGCGCTGCTTACGTTCGTGGGCCTGCCTGCCCAGGCCGCCCCGCCGCCCGACTTCGAGCTGGCGGTGATGGACACGCCGGTGGGCACCACCCTGGACGACATCCTGAGCGGCCGCGCCCAGCCCGGCTTCACGCCGGTGCTCACGCCCGGCTTCGAGTTCAATGCCCGGGATGGCCGCGTGCTGTGGGTCCGCATCCGCACCGACCTGCCGCCGGCGCCCGATGGCGGCTGGCGGCTGCACATCAACCGCGTGCCGCTGGACCGCATCAAGCTGGTGCTGCCGCCGCTGGGCGAGCCGGTCGCCGAGGCCAGCTTCTTCACCACGCGCGCGCAGGGCATGCCCTGGCCCGACCGCTTCGTGCTGCCGGTGCCCAAGGACCTGTCGGGCCCCAGCACGCTCTACCTGCAAATGGAGGGCCGCGTGCGCGGCGGCCTGCACATCGGCCTGCAGGACGCCAGCAGCGCCCGCACCGACGAACTGGTGGCGCGCCGGTTCTTCCGCTTCGTCTATGGCCTGCTGCTGGCCGTGGCGGCGCTGTCGCTGATCCGCCACCTGGACGAGCCCCGTTCGGGCGCCCTGGCCGTGGGCGGTGCCGCGCTGGCGACCTGGCTGGCCTGCCTGGGCGTCAATGGCCACCTTTATTCACTGCCAGAAGTCTCGCAGCTGGCCAAACTGGGCGCCGTGGTGCCGCAGGCGCTGCTGCTGCTGGGTGCGGGCCCGCTGGTGCTGGCCACGCGCTACTTCAGCGGCCTCACCAAGTCCGCGCCCACCCTGGTGCCGTGGGTGCGCGGGCTGGGCTGGCTGATGGTGGCCGGGGCGGTGTATGGCCTGCTGATGTCGAACACGCCGCCGCACGTGCTGCAGCTGATGGCCTGGGTCGGCTACGCGCTGGCGGGGCTGGCCTGCCTGCTGATGCTGCTGCTCGACGCCCGCGGCTACCGCTGGCTGCCGATCCTGGCCCTGCTGGCGACTTCGGGCGCGGTGGCGCTGCGGCTGCTGGCGCATGCGCAGGTGGTGCCGGCCACGCTGTTCAACCTTTACGGCTGGCAGCTTGCGCTGGCGGTCACCGTGGCGCTCTTCCTGCTGTTGCCCTGGGTGCGGTCGCGCCTGCAGCGCTGGAGCCAGCACAAGCGTTCGCAGGTGCCCGAGCCCACCGCCGAGGAAAAGATCGGGCTCGCGCGCGGCCGCCTGGTGGAAAGCCTGCAGGCCGGCCTCGCCAACGCGGCCGACGCCGACCTGAAGTGGATCGCCTTCCGGCGCCTGCTCGACGGGCTCAAGCCCGTGCTGCCGCAGACGTCGGCGGCGGTGGTGGCCATGCACTACCACGGCGAGGACCTGCTGCAGGTCGAGCCGCGCGACGCCGAGGACCGCTACCGCGAGCTGCTGTCGCAGCGCGCCACGCTGCTCAAGAACCTCAGCCGGCTGCGCGCGCCGCAGCAGGTGGGCATCGACTTCGATGGCCCCGGCGGCCCGCTCGAGCAGGTGCAGCTGGCGGTGATCCCGCTGCCCATCCCCAAGCCCGGCTGGGGGGCACTGCTGGTGGAGCGCCGGGCCGACATCACCTACACCGACGCCGAGCTGGCGCTGTGCGCGGAGTTCGCGGCGGTGGCGATCGTGGCCGGCGACGAGGCCGCCACCACGGTGCACGCGCGGCGCAACGCCGACACCGACCTGGCCACCGGCGTGCTGCGCACCGAGCCGCTGCTGCGCCAGATGGCCAAGCTGATCGACAACGCCAGGCAGAAGCAGCAGCCGCTGAGCCTGCTCTACATCACCGTCGACCAGCTGCCGACGCTGCGCGAGGCCGGCGGCGAAGTGGGCGCCACCGCGGGCCTTCGCCCGGTGGCCGACCTGCTGCGCGAAGAGGGCGACTACGGCGACCTGCTGGGCCGCTGCGGCCCCGACGGTTTCCTGCTGGTCTCGCCCGGCAAGGCGCTGCTCAAGGCGCGCGATTACGCCGAGAAGCTGCGCGGCGCCATTTCGCGCCTGGCCATCGACCCGCGCGTGACGGTGGGGCTGACGGTGAGCATCGGCATTGCCCAGGCCGGGCACGATGAGCGCGACGCATCCGCGCTGGTCGAACGCGCCGGTCGCGTCGCCCAGATCGCCACCAAGAACGGCGGCAACCAGATCTTCAGCTGACTTCCACACTTCCGGCCAAGGACGGACCTTCATGGCAACCACGCTGGTCATCGGCAACAAGAACTACTCGTCGTGGTCGCTGCGGCCCTGGCTTTTGCTGAGCCACCACGGCGTTCCCTTCACCGAGCGGCGGCTGCTGCTGGACACGCCCGAATTCCACGCCGAAGTGGCGCAATGGTCGCCAAGCCGGCGCGTGCCGGCGCTGCACGACGGCGGGCTGGTGCTGTGGGATTCGCTGGCGATCTGCGAGTACGCCAACGAGCGCTGGCTCGATGGCCAGGGCTGGCCGGCGGACCTGGCGCTGCGGGCCGTGGCGCGCTGCGCCGCCGCCGAGATGCACTCGGGCTTCGGCGCGCTGCGCAGCCAGCTGCCGATGAACGTGCGGCGCCAGCCGCGGCTGCCGCACTGGGACGACGCGGCCAACGCCGACATCGCCCGCGTGCAGGAGATCTGGCACGACCTGCGCACGCGCTCGGGCAACGGCGGCCCGTTCCTGTGCGGCGAACACTTCGGCATCGTGGACGCGATGTTCGCGCCGGTCTGCGTCCGTTTCCGCGGCTACTGCGTGCCGCTCGACGCCACGGCCACGGCCTACCTGCGCGCCATCTTCGCGCTGCCGGCGATGCAGGCCTGGGAAGCGGCCGCGCTGCTGGAAACCGAGCGGGTGGCGTCCGATGAGGCCTGAGGCGTTGGCAGGCTTCGCCGGCCTGGTCCGGGACGTGCCCGATTTCCCGCGGCCCGGGATCGTGTTCAAGGACATCCTGCCGCTGCTGGCCGACGGGCGCGGCTTCGCGGCCGCCGTGGCGGCGATGGCGCAGCCCTGGCGCGACGCGCGCGTGTCGGCCGTGGCGGGCGTGGAGGCGCGCGGCTTCATCCTGGGCGCCGCGCTGGCGCGCGAACTGGACGTGGGCTTCGTGCCGATCCGCAAGCCGGGCAAGCTTCCCGGCGCGGTGCACGAGGTGTCCTACGACCTCGAATACGGCAGCGACCGGCTGCAGGTGCAGCAGGGCGCGCTGGCCGCCGGCGAGCGCGTGCTGCTGGTGGACGACGTGCTGGCGACCGGCGGCACGCTGCTGGCGGCCGCCCACCTGTTGGGCAACCTGCGGGTGGAACTGCTGGGCGCAGCGGTGCTGGTGGAGCTGGCGGCGCTGGGCGGCCGCGCCCGCTGGCGCGACCCGTCGCCGGTGCTGGCCACGCTGGTCTACTGACTCAGAACGACGACAGCGCGCACACGTAGATCAGCTCGCAGGCGCCGGCGCCGGAGTCTTCGCGCGTGGTCGAACTGCGCCACACGTAGTTTTCCCGCCGCGCCTCGATCAACCAGCCCTGCAGGCGCACGGTCTGGTCGGGCCGCACGCGCGACAGCGCCTGCGCCACGGCGTCGTTCGCCGGCACCAGGTGCATGTTCGCGCTGGAACGGATGATTTCCTCCAGCGGCAGCGGCGGGCCCGAGGCATCCCAGCGATAGTGGTACCAGCGGCCCGACTGCGAGATGTCCAGGCGCCGGTAGACGGCGGGATCGGCCATGCCGTTCCAGCCCAGGGCCAGGTCGGTGGGCGAGAGCGAGGCGCCGTCGTCGAAGCGGTAGTCCTCGCGCCCCAGCACGCGCGCCTCGATGCTGAAACCCGCCAGCGGCGACATCATGAATTCGCCGTGCATGAAGGGCTGCATCTGTGCCGGCACCTCAGTCTGCAGCGGCACCGCCGGCGAGGCGGGGGGCGGCAGCACGCAGTTGAAGGCGGCCTGTCCCGGCAGCGCCTGGGCCACCGGCGCGGACGGACCACGGCTGCCCTCCCAGACCAGGGCGGCCAGGGCCAATGCAAGCAGGATCCAGATCCAGCGGGGCATCAGGGCGCCAGGTCGGCCAGCGCGCGCTGGAACCGGTTGGCGTGCGAACGCTCGGCCTTGGCCAGGGTCTCGAACCAGTCGGCGATTTCGTCGAAGCCTTCCTCGCGCGCCATCTTCGCCATCGCCGGGTACATCTGCGAGTACTCGTGCGTTTCGCTGGCGATCGCCGAGCGCAGGTTGCTGGCGGTGTCGCCGAAGGGCAGGCCGTTGGCCGGGTCGCCGCACGATTCCAGGTATTCGAGGTGGCCGTGGGCGTGGCCGGTCTCGCCTTCGGCGGTGGATCGGAACACCGACGCCACGTCGCTGAAACCTTCCACGTCGGCCTTCTGCGCGAAGTAGAGGTAGCGGCGGTTGGCCTGCGCCTCGGTGGCGAAGGCGGCCTTGAGGTTTTCTTCGGTCCTGGAACCCTTGAGCGTCATGGCGGGGCCTCGTGGTGATGGCGGGAGGAATGCGCGGCGGCGGCGTGCTGTGTCATCACAGCGCGTCCCTGGGCGGATCGAGCAGCCCCGGCGGCAGGTCGCGCAGCACGGCGGCCAGCTCGCGCAGGAAGTCGGCCATGGCGGACGTCTTGCGCCAGACCATGGCCAGCCGGCGGCTGGGCGGCGGGTCCTGGAAAGCGAGCAGGCGGATGTTCTCCGACGGCGACACCGGCGGCTTCACCGCCAGCATCGGCAGCAGCGTCACGCCGACGCCGGCCGCCACCATCTGCCGCAGCGTCTCGAGGCTGGTGGCGCGGAAGCCTTCCTTCTCGCCGGCGCCCGCGAAGTGGCAGACCTCGAGCGCCTGGTCGCGCAGGCAGTGGCCTTCCTCGAGCAGCAGCAGGTGCTGGTCGCCGAGTTCTGACAACCGCAGGTTGCGGTGGCTGGCCAACGGGTGGCCATCGGGGACGGCCAGCAGGAAGGGTTCCTCGAACAGGAACTCGGCTTCCAGCCAGTCTTCATGCAGCGGCATCGCCAGCACCGCGGCGTCGAGCTTGCCGTCGCGCAGCATGTGCAGCACGGCTTCGGTCTTCTCCTCCACCAGCAGCAGCTCCAGCCGCGGGAAGCGGGCGCGGATGCGCGGCACCACGTGTGGCAGCAGGTAGGGCCCCAGCGTCGGGAAGAGGCCCAGGCGCACGCTGCCGGCCTCCGGGTCGCTGGTGCGGCGGGCGGTTTCGCGCATCTGGTCCACTTCGGCCAGCACGCGGCGGGCGCGGGTGGCGATGTCGCGGCCGGCGGGCGTGAGCATCACGTGCCGCGGGGCGCGTTCGACCAGGGCGACGCCGAGCTCGTCTTCGAGCTTCTTGATCTGTGTCGACAGGGTGGGCTGGCTGACATGGCAGGCTTCGGCGGCCTTGCCGAAGTGCAGGGCTTCGGCCAGGGCGACGAGGTAGCGCAGGTCGCGGAGGTTCATGGTGATTGGTATAGCCTATGAAAAACGCGGAAGCAATATTGCACCGCCGCAAAAATACCCCATATTGATAGCCAAAAACTATCGAATACATTTGATCAATTGATTTCACACGCAAATAGCCATCCCCTATCATTGCTCATCGTTTCGATTCATCCCTTCAACCACCGAGGATCCTCCCCATGTCCCTGATCAACACCGAAATCAAGCCGTTCAAGGCCCAGGCCTTCCACAACGGCAAGTTCATCGAAGTCTCCGACGCCAGCCTGAAGGGCAAGTGGTCGGTGATCGTCTTCATGCCGGCGGCCTTCACCTTCAACTGCCCGACCGAGGTCGAGGACGCGGCCGAGAACTACGCCGAATTCGAAAAGATGGGCGCCGAGATCTACATCGTCACCACCGACACCCATTTCTCGCACAAGGTCTGGCATGAAACCTCGCCGGCCGTGGGCAAGGCCCGATTCCCGCTGGTCGGCGACCCGACCCACCAGCTCACCCGCGCCTTCGGCGTGCACATCGAGGCGGAAGGCCTGGCCCTGCGCGGCACCTTCATCATCAACCCCAACGGCGTGATCAAGACGATGGAAGTGCATGACAACGCCATCGCCCGCGACATGAAGGAAACGGTCCGCAAGCTCAAGGCCGCCCAGTACGTCGCCGCCCATCCGGGCCAGGTGTGCCCGGCCAAGTGGAAGGAAGGCGAGAAGACCCTCGCTCCGTCCCTGGACCTGGTCGGCAAGATCTGAAGCACAGGCTTTTGCCCCAGCGGCCGGCGCCCCGCGCGCCGGCCGCTGCATCAAGCGCCTTTCCCGCCTTCATTTCCCGGAGCTCCCCCATGCTCGATCCGACCCTCAAGGCCCAGCTGCAGGCCTACCTCGAAAAGCTGGTGCTGCCGATCGAGCTCATCGCCTCGCTCGACGACGGCGACAAGTCGCAGGAACTGTGGGCGCTGCTCTCGGAGATCGCCCCGCTGTCGGACAAGATCCGCCTCGAGCGCCGCGACGACGACGCCCGCAAGCCGTCCTTCGCCATCCGGCGCGTGGGCACCGACATCGGCGTGCGCTTCGCCGGCCTGCCGATGGGCCACGAATTCACCTCGCTGGTGCTGGCGCTGCTGCAGGTGGGCGGCCACCCGTCCAAGGCCACGCAGGAAGTGATCGAACAGGTGCAGGCGCTGGACGGCGACTACCTGTTCGAAAGCTACTTCTCGCTCTCGTGCCAGAACTGCCCGGACGTGGTGCAGGCGCTGAACCTGATGAGCGTGCTCAACCCGCGCGTGAAGCACGTGGCCATCGACGGCGCGCTGTTCCAGGACGAAGTCGAGGCGCGCCAGGTGATGGCCGTGCCCAGCATCTTCCTCAACGGCCAGCCGTTCGAGCAGGGCCGCATGAGCCTTGAGCAGATCGTCGCCAAGCTCGACGTCGGCGCCGAGCAGCGCGCGGCGGCGAAGATATCGGCCAAGGAAGCCTTCGACGTGCTGATCGTCGGCGGCGGCCCCGCCGGCGCCTCGGCCGCCGTGTACGCGGCGCGCAAGGGCATCCGCACCGGCATCGTCGCCGAGCGCTTCGGCGGCCAGCTGCTCGACACCCTGGGCATCGAGAACCTCATCTCGGTCGCCCACACCGAAGGCCCCAGGCTGGTGACGGTGCTTGAGCAGAACGTGCGCGGGTACGACGTGGACGTGATGGACCTGCAGCGCGCTGAAAAGCTGGTGCCGGCCAGGGAACCGGGCGGCCTGGTGCAGATCGAGCTGGCCAACGGCGCCACGGTCAGGTCGCGCACGGTGGTGCTGTCCACCGGCGCGCGCTGGCGCCAGATGAACGTGCCCGGCGAGAACCTCTACCGCAACAAGGGCGTGGCCTACTGCCCGCACTGCGACGGCCCGCTGTTCAAGGGCAAGCGGGTGGCGGTGATCGGCGGCGGCAACTCCGGCGTCGAGGCGGCGATCGACCTGGCCGGCATCGTGGCGCACGTCACGCTGGTGGAGTTCGACGCCCAGCTGCGCGCCGACGAGGTGCTGCAGCGCAAGCTGCGCAGCCTGCCCAATGTATCCATCGTCGTGAACGGACAGAGCACCGAGGTGCGCGGCGACGGCCAGAAGGTCACGGCCCTGGTCTACACCGACCGCGTGGGCGGCGCCGAGCACGTGGTGGAGCTCGAGGGCATCTTCGTGCAGATCGGGCTGTTGCCCAACACCGAGTGGCTCAAGGGCACGCTGGCGCTGTCCGCGCGCGGCGAGATCATCATCGACGAGCGGGGCCAGACCTCGGTGCCGGGCGTGTTTGCCGCCGGCGACGCCACCACCGTGCCCTACAAGCAGATAGTCATCGCGATGGGCGCCGGCTCCACGGCCGCCCTCAGCGCCTTCGACCACCTGATGCGCTCGGCCGTGGTGCCGCAGGCGCAGGCCGAAACGGCCTGAGGCCGCTCAGGGCAGGCCGAGGAAGCGGATCGTTTCGGCCAGCGCCGGCGACGGCTGCTTGCGGCGCAGGCTGAGCAGGATGCCGATGTGGCCCGTGCCGGCGATGGGCACGTAGCGGGCGCTTGAGCCGGCGGCCTGCAGCTTGGCCTGCAGCCGCTCGCTGTTGAGCGCCCAGACGATGCGATCGTCGGTGCCGTGCAGCAGCAGGAAGGGCGGCTCGTCGCCGTCGGTGAAGTTCACCGGCTGGCTGCGGGGCCAGTCGGCTTCTTCGCCGAACACTTCCCACAGTTCCGGGTCGGTCAGCGGCAGGAAATCGTAGGGGCCCGACACGGCCACCACCCCGGCCAGGTCGCGCGGCACCATGCCCACGGACGCCAGGTAGCGGGCGTCGGTGGCCAGCAGCGCAACGATGTGCGCGCCGGCCGAATGGCCCATCACGAACACCCGCGACGGATCGCCGCCCAGCCGGCCGGCGTTGTCCCGGGCCCAGGCCACGGCCCGGGCGGTGTCGTACATGAAATCCGGGAACGCGTTACCCGGCGCCTTGCGGTAGTCGGGCACCAGCACGAGCGCGCCGGCCTGGGCCAGGCGCTGGCCCACGAAGCGGTAGCCTTCGCGGTCGCCGTCGCGCCAGCTGCCGCCGTGCACGAACACCCCCACCGGAGGCCGCACGGCGGCAGGCGCGGGGCGGTGCACGTCCAGCGCCAGCCCGTGCGGCGGGTCGTAGGTTTCGCTGGTGATGCCGGCATCGTCGACGCCGACGTTCACCGCGCGGTAGTACAGGCCGCTGCAGCCGCCCAGGGTGACGCAGGCCATCAGGGCCAGGAGCAATCGCATGGGCGGGCCCGGGAATAGGAGAGGGGGCTATCATGGGCCGGCCCCCGTGAAGGAACACGTCATGAGCCCCCCCGAGCCTGCCGTCGCGAGCGAGACCGAACGCCTGTTCGCCGCCATCCCCGAGCGCAACACCGGCGACTGCCTGCTGCGCACCATGCAGCAGCACCACGTGCAGCTGTCCACGATGGCCGACACCAAGGCCAACATCATCATCACCATGTCGTCGATCGTGCTCACGCTGGTGCTGGGCCGGCTGAACGACCCGGTGCTGCGCACCGCCTCGCTCACCCTGGCCGCGTTCACCCTGCTGGCGCTGCTGCTGGCGGTGCTGGCCGTGCTGCCCAAGTACCGGCCGCTCAAGCTCGAGAACGGGGCCATCCCGTCGCAGTTCAACCTGATGTTCTTCGGCCACTTCGCCGAACTCTCCCGCGAACGCTTCCTCACCGAGATCGCCGGCGCGCTGAAGTCCGACGGCTCGGTGTACGAGACGATGGCGCGCGACACCTATGCGCTCGGGTATTACCTGGCGCACCACAAGTACCGCTACCTGCGCCTGTCGTACATTTTCTTCCTCGCCGGTTTCGTGCTTGCCTGCCTCGTGCAGGGCTGGCAGCTGCTGGCGCACTGACGGTGACCACGCTCGCCAACGCCATCCGCGACGCCGCGTCCCGGTTGCCCGGCGACGAGGCGAGGCTGGAGGCCGAGCTGCTGCTGGCGCACGCGTTGGACCGCCCGCGCAGCTGGTTCTACGCCCATGCCGGCGACCTGCTGGAGCCGCGCGACGCCACGGCCTTCGCCGAGCTGCTGCGCCGGCGCGAGGGTGGCGAACCGGTGGCGCAGATCACCGGCCACCGCGGCTTCTGGTCGCTCGATCTCGCGGTGACGGCCGACACGCTGATCCCGCGCCCGGAAACCGAGCTGCTGGTGGAGCTGGCGCTCGATCGCCTGCCGCGCACCGAGCCCCGGCGCGTGCTCGACCTGGGCACGGGCACCGGCGCGATCGCGCTGGCGATCGCCAGCGAGCGGCCGCTGGCCGACGTCACCGCGGTGGACGCCAGCGAGCCGGCGCTGCGGGTGGCGGGCGAGAACGCCGGGGATGCGGGGCTGTCGCTGCGCCTGCTGGCGGGCGACTGGTTCTCCGCCGTGGCCGGCGAAACCTTCGACCTGGTCGCCAGCAATCCGCCCTACATCGCCGACGACGACCCGCACCTGCGGCAGGGCGACCTGCGCTTCGAGCCGCGCTCCGCGCTGGCTTCCGGCGCCGATGGCCTGGACGCGATCCGCGTGATCGCGCGTGACGCACCCGCCCACCTCGTGCCCGGCGGCTGGCTGCTGGTGGAGCATGGCCTGGACCAGGGCCCGGCCGTGCGCGCGCTGTTTGTCGCCGCAGGGCTGCAGGCGGTGGCCACCGAACGCGACCTCGAGCAGCGCGACCGCGTAACCCTGGGCCGCCGTCCCGCCGCCTAGTCGGCCACGCGCAGCTGCACCCGCCGGTTGAGGGCGCGTCCGGCTTCGCTGCCGTTGTCGGCCACGGGCCGCGATTCGCCCAGGCCTTCGGAAGAAAGCCGTGCCGCATCGATGCCCTTGCCGGTGAGCCACTGCATCACCGCCGCGGCCCGCTGCTCCGACAGCCGCTGGTTGTAGGCGTTCTCGCCCTCGCTGTCGGTGTGTCCCGCGACCACCAGCCGCAGCTTCGGGTCGGCGTTCAGCACGCCCAGCACCTGCTGCAGCGTGGCTTCCGATTCGGGCCTGAGCGTGGCCTTGGCGGTGTCGAAGTAAATGCCGTAAAGGTCGGCCTCGCCCTCACGCGCCAGCTGGCCGGCCAGCGACGCGCTGTCCTTGCCCAGCGGCGCCAGTTCCAGCACCAGGTCCACGGTCTGCGCGTCCTCCAGGTCGCTGGCTTCGCTGTCGCCGGTGTAGCCGGGCTTGCTGCCGCTGGTCACCACCAGGCCGGCCGGCACCTGGGTGAGTTCGAACTTGCCCTGCGCATCGGTGAGCGCCTGGCGCACGTTCGCCGCCGATACCAGCACGCCGGCCAGCGGCTCGCCCGAGCCTGCGGCCACCGCGGTGCCGCGCACCGTGCCCGCGTAGCGATACCCCTTGGGGTTCACCAGCAGGCGCGCGAAATCGAAGGCGAAGCCGTCGCCGGCGTCATTGTCGGGGTCGTCGATGCGGATCTCGAGCTTGCCGTCGGCCAGCAGGTCGAGGTACTCGGGCAGCAGCTGGATCGTCAGCAGCTTGCCGATGGGCCCGGTCTGGTCGAGCGAATTGAGCACCACCGGCAGGTCGGTGGTCTCGCGACCGTCCAGCCAGGCGCGGTAGCGGCTACCCATGCTGGGTGACTGGAAGTCGTCCACGAACAGCTGCAGCGCGGCCGACTTCACGGCCAGGCCCTGCAGGTCGAAGCTGATCACCAGCGGCCTGGGCTGGTTGGCCGGCCGGGAGGTTTCGTAGGTGTAGCCGTCGCGCGAGCCGGCGCCTTTGCCGTACCCGCTCACCACCATGATGCGGTCGGTGCCGGACGGGTCGTCCGCCTCGGGCTGGTAGGGGAAGGCATGGGCCGGCGTGGAGCGGCCGCTGAAGGGCGTGAAGCCCTCGGGCCAGCCGAAGCCGAGGTTGTCGATGTCGCCCAGTTGCACCACCAGGTCGGCCTCGGGCCCGTCGCGGGTGGTGGCGCTGGCCTGCTGCCAGGTGTCGTCGCCGGCCGCGAAGGCCCCGGCGCAGGTCGTGGCCGCGATCAGGCCGGCAGCGAGGAATCGGATGCGGCGCATGGGCGTTCCCTTGGGTTGGGTGACGCCCGCCACTCTAGCAAAGGGCCGCGGGAGCGGCCCGCGCGCGGTTCAGCCGATGACGGCGCGCGGCGGCGTCGCGGCCAGCGACGGCCAGCGGCGCAGCAGCGCGTCGCGGATGCCGGCGGCGTCCAGGCCCGCTTCGGCCAGCAGGTGCTCGCGGCTGGCGTGTTCCTGGTAGCGGTCGGGCAGGCCCAGGTGCAGCACGGGCAGGGCGATGCCCTCGGCGGACAGCAGCTCGGCCACGCCGCTGCCGGCGCCGCCCATCACGGCGTTGTCCTCGATGGTGGCGAAGCCCTGGTGGCTGGCCGCCAGCTCAAGCAAGAGCGCGCGGTCGAGCGGCTTCACGAAGCGCATGTTCACCACCGTCAGCCCGAGCTCCCTGCCGACCGCCTCCACCGCCGGCAGCAGTGCGCCGAACGACAGCAGGGCGACGCCGGAACCGCGCACGCGGACGTCGGCCTTGCCGATCGGCAGCGTGTCCAGCGCCGGCTGCACGGCCGTGCCCGGGCCGCTGCCGCGCGGATAGCGCACCGCGGCGGGGCCGGCGTGGCGGAAGCCGGTGCTGAGCATCTGCCGGCATTCGTTTTCGTCGGCGGGCGCCATCACCACCATGTTGGGGATGCAGCGCAGGAAGCTGAGGTCGAAGCTGCCCGAATGCGTCGCGCCATCGGGGCCGACCACGCCGCCGCGGTCGATCGCGAACAGCACGTCGAGGTCCTGCAGCGCCACGTCGTGGATCAGCTGGTCGTAGCCACGCTGCAGGAAGGTGGAATAGATGGCGACCACCGGCTTGGCGCCTTCGCAGGCCATGCCCGCGGCCAGCGTGACGGCGTGCTGTTCGGCAATGGCCACGTCGAAGTAGCGCGCCGGGAATTCCTTGCTGAAGCGCACCAGGCCCGAGCCTTCGCGCATGGCGGGCGTGATGCCCATCAGCGTGTCGTCGGCCGCGGCCATGTCGCACAGCCAGTCGCCGAACACCTGGGTGTAGGTGGGCTTGGCCGGCGCGGCCTTCTTGACGATGCCCACGCTGGGGTCGAACGGGCCGACCGCGTGGTATTCGATCTGGTCGCCTTCGGCGCGCTCGTAGCCTTTGCCCTTGGTGGTGATGATGTGCAGCAGCTGCGGGCCCTTGAGGCCCTTGAGCGTCTTGAGCGTGGCCAGCAGCGCCGGCACGTCGTGGCCGTCGATCGGGCCGGTGTAGTGGAAGCCCATTTCCTCGAACAGCGTGGAAGGCACGAACATGCCCTTCCAGTGCTCTTCCCAGCGGCGCATGAAGCGCGCGGCGGGACGGCGCTTGTCGCCCAGCAGCTTCTTGCCGCTTTCGCGCAGAGCGTTGAGCGTGCGGCTGCCCGACATGCGGCCGAGCATTCGCGTCAGGCCGCCGACGTTTTCCGAGATGGACATGCGGTTGTCGTTGAGCACCACCAGCAGGTTGGGCTCGGGGTCCATGCCGCCGCCGTGGTTGAGCGCCTCGAAGGCCATGCCGGCGGTCATCGCGCCGTCGCCGATCACCGCCACCACCTTGCGCTCGTCGCCCCTGGCCTGCAGCGCGATGGCCATGCCCAGCGCCGCCGAGATGGACGTGGAGCTGTGGCCGACGCCGAAGGTGTCGTATTCGCTTTCCTCGCGGCGCGGGAACGGCGCCACGCCGTCCTTCTGCTTCACCGTGTGGATGGTGTCGCGGCGGCCGGTGAGGATCTTGTGCGGGTAGCACTGGTGGCCGACGTCCCAGACCAGGCGGTCCACCGGCGTTTCGAACAGGTAGTGCAGGGCCACCGTGAGCTCGATCACGCCCAGGCCGGCACCGAAGTGGCCGCCCGACTGGCTGACCGCTTCGATGAGGTAGCCGCGCAGCTCGTCCGCGATGGCAGGGAGCTCGGTTTCGGGGAACTCGCGCAGGTCGGCGGGGACGGCGATGCGGGACAGGCGCGGGTAGCGCTGGGGATCCATCAGGGCTCGGGCGTTGGGACAGGTGCAAATTGTCCGGCACCCGCCGCGCGGGGGCAAGGCGAACCGGGCTTTGCGTTCAGGTGGCGGTGCCGCGTGCCGGTCAGCGGCGGAACCGCCCCAGCAGGCCGCCCTTGCCGTTGTCCACCGGGGCCGGCGCCGCGCCGTCGGGTTCGGCGACGCCGCTGGCCAGGCAGGCATTCACGTAGTCGATCACTTCACCCAGGCCCGTGCTGCTGAGCTCGGCGATCTCGGTGAGGTTGGTCGGCCCCTTCATCATCACGGTGGCGATGCGGAAGTGCTTGGGGAACTCGCGCTCGGTCTGCGGCCACTTGAGCAGCTTGTACTTGTCGTTCGGGCTGAAGCCGGGCATCAGCGCGCCGTTGCCGCTGCTCAGTGCGCACAGCCAGGCCAGGCGCGAGAACGGCTGGCTGCCGCCCAGGCCGGCGGCGATGGCGGGCAGGTCGGCGGGGGCCACGGGCAGCAGGTCGGCGTCGGTGATCACCGCGGCGCAGTAGGGCAGCAGCGGCTTGAGCGCCGCGGCGCCGAGGTAGGTCTGGCTGGCCGGATCAAGCACGAGGTCCGGCGCGCCGGTGTGCTGCAGCCGCACCGGGCCCGGCAGGGCGCCGGGGCGCAGCAGGTCGGCCAGGCGGGTTTCCGCCGGACGGGCCGGCG
>JAPLSJ010000010.1 GCA_026398695.1 Arenimonas sp. | reverse complement strand
GCCAACCTCGACGCCGCCAACGCCGGCTACAACCTGGTGCGCAGCGTGACCGACGGCGTCGGCATCGGCCCGATCCTGATGGGCCTGGCCAGCACCGCCCACGTCCTGACCCCCTCGGCCACCGTCCGCCGCGTCGTCAACATGACCGCCATAGCCGCCGTAGACGCCCAAATCCGCTCCGCCCGCAGCTGAGGAAAACATACCAGGTACATTTTCTTTTTCACTGAGACAGCCGCCATGGGGGCGCCGTGAAGCTGAAGTCAGCCATCAAGGTAGGTGGGAAACAGTACGCCGCCGGCGAGCGGGCGCCGATGTTGTTCATCTACCCGTTCTTCCTGTTCCACATGGCGATGTTCGGGCTGTCGGGGTTCCTGATGGCCTATGGCAGCGACAGCCCCGACTTGGCGTTCCTTTACATGCATGGCGGCATCGCCATCACCGTGTACATGCTGTTCTACCTGGCCATCTTCGGCGTGGACGAGGTGAAGTGGATGCTCATCAACGCCGGCCTCGGCCTGCTGGGCATCTGGGCCGAGATCGACATCATCCTGGGCTGGTTCGACAAGTCGCTGGCCGACTTCTCGCCGTGGGTGCACGTGACGCCCTTCCTGTACTACGTGCTCTACACTTTCCTGCTGCGGCAGCTGGTGGTCGACATCACCGGCTCACGCGAGAACCCCGCGCGAAAGCGCGTGGTGGAAATCGGCTACGTGGTGGCATCCCTGATGCTCTACGTCAGCCTGCTTCTGTTGCACTAGGAACGGGGTCAGGTTCACTTATTTTTTCCATCCACCGGACGGTGTGCCGGTCGCGGCGTGGCGAAGCGCCGGGTCGTGGCCTCGACCATGGCGCGGAAATCGTCGCGACCCCAAGCGCGCTGCTGCTGCAGATACAGGCGAATGGCCTGCAGTTCCTCATCCGGAACGCCCTCGTCCAGCAGCGCCCGGTGCGCCAGCCCGCGCGCTTCCACCGTCGGGCCGGTGGCCAACTGCGACGCGTGCAGTGTCAGCAACGAGTCGTGGCGAAGTCCGCAAAGCGCCGCACAGCTCGACCATCGGTAGCTGCACGCGTTGTCCGTCAGCCGGGCCCGCACCGGGTTGAGGTCGATATAGCGGGCACAGAGAAGCAGATGGTGCTCGCTTTCCACCAGGCAGGACCGTCAGCAACAGGTGCGCGTGGTTGTCCATCAGCACATAGGCGTGCAGGCGGCACCCAGTGTCGCGCAGCGCCTTGGCCAGAAGCTCCAGGTAGTTACGCCGGTCATTGTCGTCCAGGAAGCACGGCTGCCGGTTGTTGCCGCGCTGGCGCACGTGCTGGGGAACGCCGGGGAGGTCGATGCGGGGAAGTCTGGCCATGCGGCCAGATCGCCATTGGGCAGCGCGCCGCGCGACCGCGAAAATGCGCAGCAGGCGTAGGGCTATTGCCCGGCCGCCCGTCGGTAAGTGAACCTGACCCCGTTCCTGCAGGAAGTGAACCTGACCCCGTTATTCGTCGTCGTCGCCCTGGAGGACTTTGCGCTGCATGGCGTCGAGGTAGGCGTCGGCTTCTTCGATGGTGGGGAAGATTTCTTCCAGGGGCACGGCCTTGACCACGTCGAAGACTTTCTGGATCTGGGGCTGCGGGTGCACCACCACTACTTTGCCGCCGTGCGCGGCCAGCGCCTTGCGGGCCTTGAAGATTGAGCGCACGCCGGCCGAGCTGATGTAGTCCAGCCGCGCCAGGTCCAGCACCAGCGACCGGATGCCCGTTGCCAGCAGCGGCGCCAGCTGCCGGTCGAGCTCGGCATAGGTGTGGGTGTCCAGCCGGCCGGCCAGCGCCAGGCGCTGGTTGCCGTTGGCGAGCGGGGCGCTTTCGATGGTCAGGCTCATGCGTCTGATTCCCGATGGGTGATGTGCAGCACCACGCGCAGCACGTTGTGGTGGTCGTCCCGACTGTAGGCGATTTCCTCGGCCAGTTCCCGCACCAGGTGCACGCCCAGGCCGCCGATCGGCCGTTCGTCGATGTCCGCCTCCAGGTCCGGCGCTGGCTGGCTGAGCGGGTCGAAGGGCCGGCCGTCGTCGCGGAACTCCAGGCACAGCCGGTCGCTGTCCACCGACACCAGCAGCTCCAGCGCCGGGTCGCGGCCCCGTACCTGGCCATGGCTGAAGACGTTGCAGGCCACTTCCTCCAGCACCAGGTGCACGTCGTGCATCAGCGTGGCCGGCAGCCCGCGGCCCGCCAGCCCGGCGTCCACCTCTTCGATCAGCAGCCCCACCGCATTGGGCGGCAGCGGCGCGCGCAGGTAGGCCCTCACCTCGAAGCGCTCGTGCGTGCGCGCGTCGCGCAGGAAGCGCAGCGCAAACACCGTGATGTCGTCGGACTGCGGCGCGTCGCCCGCGAAACTGTTGGCCGCGTCCACCACCCGCTTGCACTGGGCGCGCGCGTCCAGACTGGGGTCCAGCGCGTCAAGCAGCCGCTGCGGGCCGAACGCTTCATTGCCACGATCGAAGGCCTCGGTGATGCCGTCGGTATACGTGAACAACGTGTCGCCCGGCAGCAGCCGGCCACGCCAGACCGGGTACTTGTCCGCCACCGACACGCCCAGCGGCTCTTCCGACGGCACCGGCAGGAACTCGCGCCGCCCGTCCGCCCGCAGCAGCACCGGCGGCTCATGCCCCGCACTGGCCAGCGACAGCGCCCCGGTGCGCAGCTCCACCACCCCGCACAGCACCGTGGCGAACATGCAGGTGTCGTTGCCCGCCACCAGGTGCTTGGCCGCCTCGTGCAGCGCCCGCCCGGGCGAGCCGCCCAGCTGCGCCGCCACTTCCAGCACCGTCATGGTGCGCGTCATGAACAGCGCCGCCGGCACGCCCTTGTCCGACACGTCGCCGATCACGAACCACACCGCGTCGCCATCGCGCTCGAACAGATTGTAGAAGTCCCCGCCCACCGCCTTCGCCGGCTGCAGCATGCCGTGCAGCTCCAGCCGCGCATCGCCCGCGTCGAACGCACTGCCGCTGGGCAGCATGGCCAGCTGGATGTCGCGCGCGATGTTGAACTCGCGCTCGATCTTCATCCGCGCCAGGCCCATGTCGGCGATCTCCTCCATCTGCTGCTTGATGGACGCGCGCGCACTGTCGAACGCCCGCGCCATCACCCCCACCTCGTCCACCCGCTTCACGTGCTCCAGCGGATAGTCGAACTCGCCCAGCGCGAAATGCTGCGCCGACTCGGTGAGGTCCTCGATGGGCTGAGCAATCAGCCGCGACGTGCGCCGCACCAGCCCCATGCCCGCCAGCGCCACCACCAGGCCCGCCAGCACGCCCCACAGCGTGATCTGCCGCAGCTGCGCCAGCACGTAGCGGTTGGACGCGGTGAGCGCGAACGCCCAGCCCGTGTCCGACACCGGGTAGGCCAGGGTGTAGCGCTTCTCGCCCGCGGGGGATTCGCTGCTGGTGCGCGCCGTGACGTGTTCGAACTCGATCGGCTGGCCTTGCTCCAGCGCCTTGAGCAGCGGCGCCAGGTCGCTGCGGCCGCCTTCGGCCACCACCTGGGGCAGGGTGGCCTGGCCGCTCACCGTCGGGTCGGGGTGCAGCACGATGGCGCGCTCGGGCGACAGCAGCACCGGCTGCAGCTCGTTGTCGGCCGGCACCTCGCCCAGCAGCGTGCGCAGGCGCGACACCGCCACGTCCACGCTCACCATGCCGATGGCCGCGCCGGGCAGGGCGCCGTCCTGCGAAGGCCGCCGCAGCGGCACGTTGTAGGTGATGTAGCTGGCCCCGCCCGTGGCCTCGTTGGCGTAGGGCTCCGACCACCACGGCCGCGCCGCGGTGGTGGTGCGGATGTACCAGGGCATCACCCGGTAGTCGTAGCCCAGGTCCGCCACCGACGACTCCACCACGCCCGTGGCCGTGCGCCGCACGTACCAGCTGTAGCCCGGGTCGTCGGGCGACAGCCGCCCCGGCTCGATGATCAGCATCGCGCCCACGATGTCCGGGTCGGAGTTCACCGCCGACAGCAGCAGCACCCGCAGCCCCATCGGCGCGCGGCCCAGCCCCGCGGCGTTCGAGGCCAGGTTCTGGCCGCTCACCTGCACCGAGCCCAGCGTGGCCTCCAGGCCGCGCGTGGTCTGCTGGGCCAGGTTGCGCATGTCGTCGCGGGCGGTGTCCACCAGCAGCCCGCGCATGGCCACGTAGAACACCACCGCCAGCGCCAGCATCAGCAGCGCACTGCTCACCGACGACAGCAGCACCAGCCGCGTGCGCAGGCTGTGCCGCCAGTCCACGCGGCTGGGCGCTCGGCGCCGCAGGGCGGCGGTTTTGGCGGGTTTGGCGACCATCCGTCCCCCGGGGACAAGTGGCCCCAGCATAGCCCGTGGCGGCCCCGCCGCAGCCCCCCGGCATACGGCGGCGTCGGGTCCCCGCCCTGCGCTAAACTCCCCGGACAACATAAAACAGCAGGGCCGCGCCAGGCGCCGGCCACAGGGAAGGGACATGAACTGGCTTACCGACGTACTGGAAAACGACCTCGACCCGATCGAGACCCGTGAGTGGATGGAATCGCTCAAGGCCGTGCTCGATGCCGACGGCCCCGAGCGCGCCCACCACCTGCTCGAGC
This sequence comes from Arenimonas sp., assembly GCA_026398695.1. Classification (GTDB taxonomy): domain Bacteria; phylum Pseudomonadota; class Gammaproteobacteria; order Xanthomonadales; family Xanthomonadaceae; genus Arenimonas. The sequence continues at coordinate 12,118 of JAPLSJ010000010.1, read as the reverse complement.
GCATGGTCGAACTCACCCGCCGCGCCGGCGGCCAGCTGCCGTTCAATCCCACCACGCAGTACATCAACACCATCCCCGCGCACCTGGAAGCCAAGAGCGACGGCGACCCGAACCTGGAATGGCGCATCCGCAGCATCATCCGCTGGAACGCGATGGCGATGGTGGTGCGCGCCAACCGCAAGCCCGGCGACCTCGGCGGGCATATTGCGTCGTTCGCCTCCGGCGCCACGCTGTACGACGTCGGCTTCAACCACTTCTGGCGCGCCCCGTCGGCCGACCACCCGGGCGACATCCTGTACATCCAGGGCCACAGCTCGCCGGGCATCTACGCCCGCAGCTTCCTGGAAGGCCGCATCAGCGAAAACCAGCTCGACAACTTCCGCATGGAAGTGGACGGCAAGGGCGTCAGCAGCTACCCGCACCCGTGGCTGATGCCCGACTACTGGCAGACGCCCACCGTCAGCATGGGCCTGGGCCCGATCAGCGCCATCTACCAGGCGCGCTTCCTGAAGTACCTGGAACACCGCGGCCTGATCGCCCCGAGCGACCGCAAGGTCTGGTGCTTCCTGGGCGACGGCGAGACGGACGAGCCCGAGAGCCTGGGCGCGATCGGCGTGGCCGGCCGCGAAGGCCTGGACAACCTGGTGTTCGTCATCAACTGCAACCTGCAGCGCCTGGACGGCCCGGTGCGCGGCAACGGCAAGATCATCCAGGAGCTGGAAGGCAGCTTCCGCGGCGCCGGCTGGAACGTGCTGAAACTGGTGTGGGGCAGCTACTGGGACCCGCTGCTGGCCCGCGACACCGACGGCACCCTGCAGAAGCTGATGATGGAAACCGTGGACGGCGAGTACCAGAACTGCAAGGCGTTCGGCGGCGCGTACACGCGCGAGAACTTCTTCGGCAAGTACGACACCACCCGCAACCTGGTCAGCAACCTCAGCGACCAGGACATTGCCCGCCTCAACCGCGGCGGCCACGACCCGCACAAGGTGTACGCCGCCTACCACAGCGCCGTGAACCACAAGGGCCAGCCCACCGTCATCCTGGCCAAGACCGTGAAGGGCTACGGCATGGGCAGCTGGGGTGAAAGCCTCAACCCCACGCACCAGACCAAGAAGCTCGACGACAGCGCCGTCAAGGCGTTCCGCGACCGCTTCCAGATTCCCATCAGCGACGACAAGCTGGCCGAGGTGCCGTTCTTCCACCCCGGCGAGAAGAGCCCGGAAGTTGAATACCTCAAGTCGCGCCGCGAGAAGCTGGGCGGCTACCTGCCGCAGCGCCGCCGCAAGACGAGCGTGGAACTCACCGCGCCCAAGCTCGAGGTGTTCGAGCGCCTGCTCAAGAGCACCGGCGAGCGCGAGAACTCCACCACCATGAGCTTCGTGCAGGCCCTGAACATCGTGCTGCGCGACAAGCAGGTGGGCCCGCTGTGCGTGCCGATCGTGGCCGACGAGGCGCGCACGTTCGGCATGGAAGGCCTGTTCCGCCAGATCGGCATCTACGCCCGCGACGGCCAGAAGTACAAGCCCGTGGACGCCGACCAGCTGATGTACTACCGCGAAGACAAGACCGGCCAGGTGCTGGAAGAAGGCATCACCGAAGCCGGCGCCTTCAGCAGCTGGATGGCCGCGGCCACCAGCTACTCGTCGTCCAACCAGCCGATGCTGCCGTTCTACATCTACTACAGCATGTTCGGCTTCCAGCGCATCGGCGACAGCGCCTGGCAGGCGGCCGACATGCGCGCCCGCGGCTTCCTGCTGGGCGCCACCGCCGGCCGCACCACGCTGAACGGCGAAGGCCTGCAGCACGAAGACGGCCATTCGCATCTGCTGGCCGGCGCCATCCCGAACTGCAAAGCGTATGACCCCACCTTCGGTTTCGAAGTGGCGGTGATCCTGCAGCACGGCATGCAGCAGATGCTGGAAAACCAGGTGGACGAGTACTACTACCTGACCCTGATGAACGAAAACTACCCGCACCCGGACATGCCCGAAGGCGCGGCCGAAGGCATCCTCAAGGGCATGTACCTGCTCAAGGACGCCGGCAAGCCCAAGAAGGGCGAGCTGCGCGTGCAGCTGCTGGGCAGCGGCACCATCCTGCGTGAAGCCATCGCCGCGGCGGAGCTGCTGGACAAGGACTTCGGGGTTTCAGCGGATATCTGGAGCTGCCCGAGCTTCACCGAACTGCGCCGCGACGTGTTCGAGGCGGAGCGCTACAACCGGTTCCATCCGGAGGGTGAGCAGAAGAAGGCTTACGTCACTTCCTGCCTGGAAGGCCGCCAGGGGCCGGCGATTGCCGCCACCGACTATGTGCGCGCGTTCGCGGATCAGATTCGGGCGTTTGTGCCGATGAAGTACACCGTTCTTGGTACGGACGGATTCGGTCGCTCAGATACACGCGCGAACCTGCGCCGGTTCTTCGAGGTGGATCGGTACTACATCGCCCACGCGGCAATTGCAGCGCTGGCGGCGGAAGGAAAGATGAATGGGAAGGATGTTGCGCGGGCGATCAAGCAGTACAAGATCGACGTATCGAGGAACAACCCGGTTTCCGAATGAAGGGAGTGCCCAAGGCATTCTGATCAGGCACCTTTTCCCTCACTCCTGGAATTCGAACCAAATGAAGACCGCAGTTTTCAGCTTTTTGACCCTCGCCCTGTTGACGGGTTGTCTGAGCACGTACAAGCCCGCAGAGGGTGGTCCGACGGCGCGCATCAAGCCCGTGGGTTATCCGGCCACCGCAACGATTTGCATTGATGACGAGGCGAGCAGGCTGTCGTCGGACCGATCGGGCTTCGCAAGCATCCCTGCCGGTCAGGAAGTGCGTTTGGGCGCCCAATACCAAGAGTCCACCGGAGCGGTGTCATTTACCTGTATCCCGGTCGCCAAGTTCGTTCCTGAAGAAGGCGCCAGCTACATACAGAAGTTCCAGCAAAAAGGCCGCGCCTGCAGTGTCGAGATCTATCGCGAGGCGAATGGAGCCGAAGAGCTCGTTGCCGAATCTTCGCCTGATAGCTTTGGGTGTGCCGCCCGCCAATAGGGTTGGGCGACAACTCGATCAGCCACGAGGGATCCCTGATCCGATCATGGCGGACCGAGGTCCGCTACAGGTGCTTGCTGAAGTAGTTGGCCAGGGTCAGCGTTGAGCGGACTCGGTTGGCCTGTTTCCGCCACCCATGCCCCTCGTCCGGGAAAAGCACGTACTCCACGGGCACTTTCAGCTTCTTCAGCGCGTTGACGACCTGCTCGGCTTCAACCACCGGCACATTCGTATCATTCGCGCCATGCATCACCAGCAGCGGCGTCTTGACCCGGTCCAGCTTGTGGATGGGCGACAGATCGCGCAGCAGCTGCAGCTGGGTCTTCGGATCCCCGTACTCGCCGGTGCTGATGGCGCCCATCCACGGCGTGCTCTGCGCGAAGAAGGTTTCGAAGTTCACCATGCCGAACAGGTTGGCGCCGGCGGCGAAGGTGTCGGGATAGTCGGTTACGGCCACCATCACCACGTAGCCGCCGTAGCTGCCGTAGCTGCCGCCCATGATGCTCAGGCGGCCTTTGGCGCCCATGCGCTCCTGCACAAGGAAGTCGGCGGCGGCCTTGATGTCACTCTCTGGCGCGGCCGACGTCGTGGGCTACCATCCCACATCGCCTTGCCTCGGAGTTCCGATGCGCCGCCTGCTGCCTTTGCTGCTCCTGATCGCCAGCCCGAATGTCCACGCCGCTTGCGAGGAGGTCCTGTTCACCCCCGCGCTGGCCGGCATCGAAACCATCCCCACCTGCCCGCTGGGCAGTGAGGACTGCCTGTATTCGGGCGAGGCGGTGTTCCGTTACGCCGAGGCGATTCCCGACGATCCGGCCGCCATGGGCATTACGGCACAGGGCAGCCCGTGGCGGCTCTACGGGCCGGACAACCGGATTCTCACCTTGGATTTCCTGGCGAAGGCCGTGCGTGGCGCGCAGAGCGAGGGCGAGAAGAAGGTCGTGCTGGTCACCTCGTGGTCGGGGGTGGCGCCTTCGGCGGGGGTGTCATCGCTGGCCGACCAGTTGTCCAAGGCCCTGGACGGTTTCCCGGTGGAGGGCCAGGACGGCTTCCTGTGGATTTCGCCTGAGGGCCGCACGCGCACCACGCAGCAGGCCTATTCCGTGCGCGAGGGCGCGGGCAGCTACGGCGTGCCTTCGGACAAGGAAGTGTTCGTGCCCCTGGCGGCGGGCTGGGCCGCGCAGGTGGTGGCCACCGCGGATGCGCCGCTGGAGCCCGAGCTGGTGTTGGCGGCCGGGGTGGGCTGGGACGCTTTCAGCCTGTGCCCCACGCGCGCGCTGGAGATGTTCGAGCGGGCCGGGCACCTGGGGCTGGCCATTGGCGCCTACAACGCGGCCCAGATGCTGCTGGCGCGGGGCAGGGAAGGCGACCGCGAGGCGGCGCTGCAGTGGCTGCGCAAGGCCGCCGCGGCGGGCGATCAACCCGCCGCGGAGCAGCTGGCCTCACTCACCACCCCGAAGGAGTCGTCCTGAGATGCGGACACTTGGCGCAGCGTTGAGAAAATTTCTCGGATTGGGCCTGACGGCCTGCCTCGTCGCGCTGGTGGCCTGCAGCAGCGCATTGCCGCCGCCGCGCGTCGTGGACGAGGCACCCCAGCTCGCCCGTGTCGCCGAGCTGTTGAATATGCCGCCGCTACGGCCCGTGCCCGAGGCCATGGCGGAACTGCGCCCGCCGTATCCGTGTGGCAAGCAGCTCTACCAGTCGCGGCAGTTCGCAGCGGATGCCGGGGTCGTGATCATCTCCGGCATGGAGCGCTACGCCGTGATGGACATCGCCACGGGCGACGTTCTGGCCAGCGGTGCCAGCAAGTCTGGCGGGATGCTTTCGCCCAACGGCCGCGTCGTGGCCGTGCAGGGGGAGGGCGGCCTCGAGCTGCGCAGCACCGAATCGGGCGAGGTGGTCGTACTCCTGCAGGGCGCGACGCTTTTTGAACATCACTGGATCGGCGACCACGGCTCGCTGCACGTCGCGCCGCCAGCGGAAGGTTCGAAGTTGCCTCGTGTCGTCTATCTCGACTTGGCCACGGGCCTGGAGACGAGCCTGTTGACGGTCCCCGGGCGCGATGAGGACGAGGCGCATGAGTTCGGCGCGGTGCCGCTGGAAGGCGCGGACCGCTTCTCCTTCGAGGCCCGCAGGAACGTCTACGAGCTGACGTTGGTCCCGGGCGCTGCCGGCGTTACTGCCACGCTGGGAAGGCCGCATGCCATCGACTTTGGCCCGACAGTTCCCCAGCTGATAGTCGGCAGTCAGCACCTGACCTTCGAAGACGAGGCAGTCGACTTCCACGAGCTTCCGAACCTCAACCGTCGCCGGATTGCGCTGCCCGGCTTCTTCCCGAGTTCCGCCATGCGGACCGGCGATCCGGACCGAATCCTGATCAGTGGGTACTTCAGGGACGAGGCGCGCGAGTTGCTGAAGGAAAACGGCGTGGGTGCCTGGCGCCACTTCTACTTTTCGGTATCAAGCCATCGCCTGGCCCCGGTGGAGATGGGTGACGAGCGTTTACGCCTGGGGTACGTGCGATCGATGCGCAGCCATGTCATCACGGATGAACACAGCCTGCGTCCCTACACTCTTCCGCCTGGCGGAGAGGAAGGCGACATCGCGACAGTGCTGGCCGCGGCGAAGGGCGCGATACAGTCCGGCGCCATCACTCAGGAGGCACCCATGTGACGGCCCGGACGGTCATGGCTAGTCGCCCGACAGGTGCCTGCTGAAGAAGCGCGTCAGCTCCAGCGTGGAGCGCACGCGGTTCACCTGCTTCCTCCACCCATGGCCCTCATCCGGAAACAGCACGTACTCCACCGGCACATTCCGCTTCTTCAGCGCAGCCACCACCTGCTCCGCCTCCACCACCGGCACATTCGTATCATTCGCCCCATGCATCACCAGCAGCGGCGTCTTCACCCGGTCCAGCTTGTGGATGGGAGACAGGTCGCGCAGCAGCTGCAGCTGGGTCTTCGGGTCGCCGTATTCGCCTGTGCTGATGGCCCCCATCCACGGCGTGCTCTGCGCGAAGAAGGTTTCGAAGTTCACCATGCCGAACAGGTTGGCGCCGGCGGCGAAGGTGTCGGGGTAGTCGGTTACGGCCACCATCACCACGTAGCCGCCGTAGCTGCCGCCCATGATGCCCAGGCGGCCCTTGGCGCCGATGCGCTCGGCCACCAGGAAGTCGGCGGCGGCCTTGATGTCCTTGTTGGCGTCGAAGCGGCCGGCGTGGTTGTCCAGGCTCATGAATGTCTTGCCGAAGCCCGAGCTGCCGCGGATGTTGGGCGCGAACACGGCGATGCCGCTGGCCAGCAGGGCCTGGTAGTCGGCGCGGAACGCGGGGCGGTCCTGGCCTTCGGGGCCGCCGTGGAAGCTCAGCACCACGGGGCCGGGGGCTTTGAAGTCCTTGGGCAGGTACAGCCAGCCTGACAGCTCCAGGCCGTCGTGGGCCTTGAAGGTGCGCAGTTCGGGCTTCACCAGCGCGGCCAGGTCCACGCCTTCGGCGGGGCTGAAGGTGAGGCGGGTGTATTCCTGCGTGGCCAGGTCCAGCTGCCACAGGTCGGACGGCGCGGTGGAGCCACTGATGGCCAGCAGCAGGCGCTTGCCGTCGGGCGAGTAGTCGGCGCCCGCCACCAGTTCGGACGGGGCGGCGGGCAGTTCGTGCCGCTCGCCCGTGGCCAGGTCCATCAGCTCCAGCTCATTGCGGCCGGCCACGTTCCAGGCCAGGAAGGCCTGGGTCTTGGCGTCGTTGAGCACGAAGTCTTCCAGCTCGGCGTCGTCGCGCGCAACCAGCTCGGTGCGCTTGAACGACTTGCCGTCGGCGGCCACGTCAATGCGGGCCAGGGCCATGCGGTCGCGGTCAAGGTTGTGCACCAGGTACACGGTGTTGGTGTCCTTGCCGAACACGCCACCGCCCTGCGCGGTGCCCCGGTGCGGGGTCAGCAGCATGCTGCGGCCGGTGGTGAGGTCTTCCATCCACAGGTTGCTGTCGCCGCGCGTCACCAGGCGGTTCACCAGGGCGCGGTTGCCCAGCACGTCGTCAATGCCGCCGATGCTTTTCATCTCGATGGCGAGCTTGGCCGTGCCGGTGGCCGGGTCGTAGATCCAGGTGTCGGTGCTGTCGGCGCTGCGGGCGTTGCTGCGGAAGTGGTAGCGGCCGTCGGGCGTGAAGTCGCCGGGGAAGGTGTTGGATTCGCCTTCGTTGATGCGCTTCACCTGCGTGCCGTCGGCGGTGGTGAGGAAGAGTTGCGCGTTGTAGCCGCCGCCCGGCGACACCGCGTACGCCAGCTTGCCGTCGGGCGACCAGCGCAGGCCCGACACCGGGTCGCTGCCTTTCGTGAGCTGCGTCGGCGTGCCGCCGGCGGCCGGCATCACCCAGGCCTGCGGCGAGCCGCTCACGTTGCTGATGTAGGCAATCTGCTTGCCATCGGGCGAGTACTGCCCCGATCCGGCGCTGCTCACCTTGCCCATGGCGGTGATGCGGGCTTCGAGCGCCGCATCGGCGGGCGTGTCGGCGGCGAGCGCGGGCGCGCTGGCCAGCAGCAGGGCGAGGGGAAGGCTGACGCGGAGGCGGGTAGTCATCGGGCGGTTTCCTTGGGCTTGCTGGGGCCAACGTAGCAGGTGAGCGGACCCGGCCGCTGGCGGGCCGCACCTGCCGGCTCGGAGGAGGTTCATGCCGCCACTTCCGAGAGCCCTGCCATGCCGCCGAAAGTCAGTGAAATCCTGGATCTCCTGAGACGGGAGGGTTGGGTGCTCGTGGCGCAGCGGGGGAGCCATCGGCAGTTCGTCCATCCCATCAAGCCTGGCCGGGTTACCGTTGCGGGCAAGCCCAGCAAGGATTTGCCACATGTGCTGTACAAGAGCATCCTGAAACAGGCCGGCCTGAAGAGATGAACGCCATGCGCTACGCCATCGTTATCGACAAGACGGACAACAATTACGGCGCGTGGGCTCCCGATCTTCCGGGCTGCGTAGCCGTCGGCGACACGGTCGAGGAAGTCCAGCGGCTGATGCAGGAGGCGATCGAAATGCACCTTGCCGGGATGCGCGAAGACGGCGATCCCATCCCACCGCCCGTGGCGCAGGTGCAGTACGTGGACGTGGCGGCCTGACCAGCTAGAGTTACGGCCTCGCCCCGCCTGCCCACACCCCGATGCCCGACACGCCCACCCAACCCTTGCCCCAGCCGCCGGCCTTGGGCGAAGCCGAGCGCCTCGCCCGCGCCCAGGCCTTCGCCGCGCAGCTTTCGCGCCGCCGCACGGTGCGCGACTACGCCCCCACGCCGGTGCCGCGCGAAGTGATCGAAGCCTGCCTGCGCGCCGGCGCCAGCGCGCCCAGCGGCGCCAACCAGCAGCCCTGGCACTTCGTCGCCATCGCCGACGCGGACATGAAGCGCCGCATCCGCGAAGCCGCCGAAACCGAAGAGCGCGACTTCTACGAACGCCGCGCGCCCGACGAATGGCTGGCCGCACTGGCGCCGCTGGGCACCGACGCCGACAAGCCCTTCCTGGAAATCGCGCCGTGGCTGATCGCGGTGTTCTACGAGCGCACCGGCCCCGAGGCCGACGGCCGCAAGGCCAAGCGCTACTACCCTCATGAATCCACCGGCATCGCGCCTGGCCACGCTCACGCACACGCCCAGCCCGATGGCCTTCCTCAACGACCTGCTGGGCCGGCCGCGCCACGAGGTGCCCTACCTGCTGCTGGTGGTGGGCCACCCCGCGCCCGGCTGCCGCGTGCCGGCGATTGAGCGCAAGGCGCTGTCCGAGGTCGCGACGTTCTTCTAGCGTCGCCGTGTTTTCCTAGCCGGGAAGCGGTGTGGGCACCGGCCCGGAAAACAGCGCCGTCATGCGCGACAGCACGGCCCGGAGTTGGGGCGCCATCGCCGCGTCTTCGACCAGCTCCGCGTCGCGGCCGATCATCAGCACCTGCGCCAGCACGCCCTCGGGCGAATCGGCGCCCACGCGCAGCAGGCTGTGCGTGTCGGTGTCGCGCTCCAGCACGCCGCACCAGGTGGGCAGCGCGGCCTGCAGCGCTTCCACCGTGCCCTCGAGCCGCAGCGTGATCCGGCAGGCGAACGGCGCATACGCGATGCCGCTTTCCAGCCGCGCCGCCACGTAGTCGGGCACCGGGCGCGGCGTGAACGGGGCGCCGAGCGTGGGCGCGCCGTGCAGGCGGTCCACGCGGAAGCTGCGCCAGTCGGCGCGGTCGGTGTCCCAGGCAATCAGGTACCAGCGGCGGCCGTAGTTGGCCAGGCGCAGCGGCTGCACGTGGCGCTGGCTGGCTTCGCCGGCGTGGTTGCGATAGCCGAACTTCACCGCCAGGCAGTCGCGGCAGGCGGTGGCCAGTGAACTCAGCAGGCCGGCGTCCACCAGCGGCAGGCCGCTGCGCAGCGACAGCGTGACCGCATGCAGCGCGGTGGCGCGCCGGCGCAGGCGCGTGGGCATCAGCTGGTCCAGCTTGCCCATCAGCCGCAGCGACGTGGCTTCGATGCCGCCCACGCTGGCGCTGGCCGCGCGCAGGGCAATGGCCAGGGCCACGGCTTCGTCATCGTCCAGCACCAGCGGCGGCAGGTCGGCGCCGCGGCCCAGGGCGTAGCCGCCGCCCACGCCCGACGACGCTTCCACCGGATAACCGAGCTCGCGCAGGCGGTCCACGTCGCGGCGCATCGTGCGCGCGTCCACGCCCAGTTCTTCGGCCAGGGCCGCGCCGGGCCAGTGCCGCCGCGATTGCAGCAGGCTGGCCAGGCGCAGCAGTCGGGCGGAAGTGGATAGCATCGCGGCAGCCTATCGAGGACAGTAATTGTCCGCAATCTCCGATACCTTTTCCGCACGTCCCGCCCACACAAGGATCGCCATGAGCTCGTTCACCCTGTACCACAACCCCCAATCCCGCTCGACCAGCGCGCGGGTGCTGCTGGAGGCGGTGGGCGCGCCCTATGAAGTGAAGGTGCTGGACTTCACCGCTGGCCAGACCCGCACGCCGGAATTCCTGGCCATCAATCCGCTGGGCAAGCTGCCCACGCTGGTGCACGACGGCGCGGTGGTCACCGAACAGGTGGCCATCACGATCTACCTGGCCGACCTGTTCCCGGCCGCCGGGCTGGCGCCGGCGTTCAACCATCCGCTGCGCGGGCCCTACCTGCGCTGGCTCACTTTCTACGCCGCCTGCTTCGAGCCCGCGCTGGTGGACCACGCGTTCAAGCGCCCGCCCGTCAGCCCCACCACGTCGCCGTACGGCGACTACGACACCGTGGTGGATGCGCTGGTGGCCCAGCTCTCGCGCGCCGACTACATCGTCGGCGACACGCTCACCGCCGCCGACCTGCTGTGGGGCACGGGCCTGCGCTGGACCACCGAGTTCGGCATCGTGCCCAAGCTGCCCGTGGTGATGGCCTACCTGGCGCGCGTGGCCGCGCATCCGGCCGTGGTGCGCGCGGGGGAACTGGACGCGGCGCTCGCGCTCGCCATGGCCCCGCCCGCGGCCGACTGAGACCCGCGCAACGCGATTCTGTCGGGCTCAGCCCGGGCTGGGCTCGGCGGCAGTGGCGCCGCGCGCCGCGCGGTACTCGCCCGGCGTGAAGCCTTCGGCCGCCTTGAACGCACGGTGGAACGCGCCCAGCGAGCCGAAGCCGCTTTCCATGCCCACCACCAGCGTGGACCACGCATCGCAGGCGGGATCGAGCAGCAGCGAGCGCGCATGGTCGAGGCGGTAGCCGTTGACGTACTGGCTGATGTTGCGATGCCCCAGCGGCCCGTGGATGGCGCGGCTGATGCGGTACTCGCCCACCTGCAGCGCGTGCGCGAGATGGGTGAGCTTGAGCTCGGGCTGCAGCCAGGGGCGCTGGTTGCGCATGTGCCGTTCCAGTGCGCGCGCCAGCACGATGTCCTGCTCGCGCAGCGTGGCTTCTTCTTCGGTGTCGGCAGCGGGCGCGATGCAGGCCGCGGCCTCGCTGTGGCCGGGTGCCATTGCCACGGCCGGCGCCTCGCCCGCCGCGGCCAGCGGATGCCGAAGCCGCCACGCCACCAGGCCCTGCGTCACCAGCAGGATGGCGGCCGCCGCGGCCGCGGCGCTGGCGGCGTGCACGCCGCCGGTGCCCATCGGGTCGAACAGCGCGGGCGCCACGAGGCAGGCGGCCACGCAGCCACCGTAGGTCGCAAGGAAGACAACCCGCAGCGCGCGCTCGACGCCCTGGTGTTGGTGCCAGCCGCGCAGGCCTTCCCAGAACGCCATCACCAGCGCGGCCGAACTCATCATGCCCAGCAGCTCGCCCGCCGGCACCGCCAGCATCGGCGGCAGCGCCGCGCGCTGCTGCACCGTCACGATCAGCACCGCCACGATGCCGGCATAGGCCAGGTGCGGCGCGCCGAACGGCCGGCCGGCGCGGAACAGCGCGCGCGACACCAGCCAGAAACCATTGCAGGTGAGGCAGGCGCCCAGGCCGAACAGCTGGTACCAGCCCGCCGCGTCGGGGCCCACCAGGCTGCGCGCCATCAGCATGGCGATGGAGCCGCAGAACACGGCCCACGCCGCCGCCAGCGGCGAGCGCGGGCGTGACGCCAGCGCCACGGCAAGCCAAAGCAGCGCCAGGCTGAGGGCCGTGGCCTGCACGGCGGGGATCCAAGCGGTCATGGCCGCGCCATCCGGAATCTGAAAACGTGGCCCATGGTGTGCGCTTTGCGGCCGGCGCGCGTCGGCCGTAGGTCACGACCTATTTCCGCATTCGGAAACCGGCAGGACGGGCAGCGCCTGCGGCCGGCACCGTGGGCGTCCCTTTCCCGGAGAACCCGCCATGTCCGCCACGTCCCCCGCTGTTTCCCGCCCGCTGGCCTGGTCGGCCCGCGCCTGGTTCGTGGCCGCCCTGGCCAGCCAGTGGACTTTCGCGGTCTACATCACCTGGGTGCTGGCCCGGCCGCTGCTGCTGGGCGACGGCGAGGCGGTGAACCGCACCTCGCTGATCACCGGGCACGTGGCCGGCGACACGCTGGGCAACGCCTCGCTGCTGGGCCACGTGCTGGCCGCCGCCGTGCTCAACGCCGTGGGCCTGGCGCAGCTGGTGCCGTGGCTGCGCCAGCGCTTCCCGGGCTGGCAC
>JAPLSJ010000083.1 GCA_026398695.1 Arenimonas sp. | reverse complement strand
CACCGCCAGGGTCATCAGCATGGTGAGCAGCGGCACCAGGGCGGCCAGCAGGCGGTCGAGCGCGTTGGCGGTCTCCTGGTCGAAGGTGTCGGCGGCCTTGAGCAGCATGGTGTCGAGCTCACCCGACTCCTCGCCGACCTGGATCATGTGCACCGCCAGGCGCGGGAAGCATTTCTGGCGCGCCATGGCGTAACCCAGGCCGCTGCCGGTCTTGACGTCCTCGGCCGCGGCCTCGACCGCCTCGGCCAGCACCCGGTTCGACAGCACGGGGCGCGACAGGTTCAACGCGCTGAGCAGGGGCACGCCGTTGCGCACCATGGTGCCCAGGGTGCGGGCCAGCCGCGCGGTGTCGAGCTTGGCGATCAGGTCGCCGGGGAATTTCCAGCCCAGCACGCGGGCGTCCAGGGCGCGCCGCGTGGCCGGGTTGTTGAAGCGCGAAACCAGCCACGCCGCGACGCCCGCGGCGGCCAGCAGCAGCGCCCACCACCAGCCGCGCACCAGCAGGCTCACCTGCAGCACCGCGGTGGAATACCAGGGCAAGGTGGCGTTCATGCTTTCGAACAGGGCCTGGAACTGCGGCACCACGAAGGCCAGCAGGAAGGTCACCGAGGCGAACACCAGCACCACCAGGATCACCGGGTAGATCATCGCGTTGATGACGCGGCTGCGCAGCTGCGCGCTGCGCTCGAGGTAGTCGGCCAGCCGGCGCAGGCTTTCGTGCAGGTTGCCGCCGGCCTCGCCGGCGCGCACCAGGTTCACGTACAGGCGCGAGAACGTGCCGTGCTGCTGCTCGAGCGCGGTGGACAGCGGCGTGCCGCCGCGCACGGCCTCGCGCACGCGCTCGACCACGCGGCGCGCCTCGGGCGTGTCGGGCAGGTCGAGCAGGATGCCCAGCGCGCGGTCCAGCGGCTGGCCGGCGCCCAGCAGCGTGGCCAGCTGCTGGGTGAACTGCAGCACCTGTTCGTTGCCGAATTCCTTGCGCTTGAACAGCGCGCCCAGGCCCTCGCCGCCGGCCTGGTCGGCGCGGCGCGCCTCCACCGGCAGGTGGCCCTGGTCCTGCAGGCGCGAGATCACTTCGTCGGCGCTGGCGGCCTCCATCTGGCCGTCGAGGGCTTCGCCGGCGGCCGACAGCGCCTTGTAGCGGAACAGCGCCATGGGCCTAGCCTTCCTGCGTGACGCGCAGGACTTCCTCGATGGTGGTCAGGCCCTGCATGGCCTTGACCAGGCCGTCCTCGTACATGGTGCGCATGCCCGAGGCGCGCGCGGCCTCCTCCAGCTCGCCCATGCCGGCGTGCTTCATGACGAGGCGGCGCAGGCCGTCGTTCATCACCAGGAATTCCATGATGGTGGTGCGGCCCAGGTAGCCGGTGGGCGTGAGCGCCGACGGCTTCGGGCGGTAGAGGTAGATGGTGCCCTCGGGCTGGAAGCGGCGCAGGCCGAACTCCTCCACCACTTCGGGCAGCGCCTCGTAGCGCTCGCGGTGCGTGGGCTCGATGCGGCGCACGAGGCGCTGGGCCAGGATGCCGTTCACGGTGGACGTGAGCAGGTAGTCCTCCACGCCCATGTCCATCATGCGGGTGATGCCGCCGGCGGCGTTGTTGGTGTGCAGCGTGCTGAGCACCAGGTGGCCGGTGAGCGCGGACTGGATGGCGATGCGCGAGGTTTCCAGGTCGCGCATTTCGCCGATCATGATGATGTCGGGGTCCTGGCGCACGATGCTGCGCAGGGCGTGGGCGAAATCGAGCCCGATCTGCGGCTTGGCCTGGATCTGGTTGATGCCCTCGATCTGGTATTCGACCGGGTCCTCGACGGTGATGATCTTCACGTCGGGGGTGTTGAGCCTGCTCAGCGCGGCGTACAGCGTGGTGGTCTTGCCCGAGCCGGTGGGGCCGGTGACCAGCAGGATGCCGTGCGGCTGCTCGAGCACCTTCATGAAGTCCGACAGGAACTCGTCGGTGAAGCCCAGCGCCTTGAAATCGAGCACCACCGACTCGCGGTCGAGCAGGCGCATCACCACGCTTTCGCCGTGGGCGGTGGGCACGGTGCTCACGCGCAGGTCGAGCTCCTTGCCCTGCACGCGCACCATGATGCGGCCGTCCTGCGGCAGGCGGCGCTCGGCGATGTTGAGCTTGGCCATGATCTTGATGCGCGAGATCACCGCGGCGGTGAGGTTGGCCGGCGGGGATTCGGATTCCTCCAGCACGCCGTCCACGCGGTAGCGCACCTTCAGGCGGCTCTCGAACGGCTCGATGTGGATGTCGGAAGCGCGCAGCTCGACCGCGCGCTGGATGATCAGGTTCACCAGGCGGATCACGGGCGCTTCGGACGCGAGGTCGCGCAGCTGCTCCACGTCGGCCTCGTCGCCGCTGGCGTCGTCGCCCAGGTTCTCGACGATGGTGCCCATGGCCGAGCGGCCCGAGCCGTAGTAGCGCTCGATCAGGTCGGCGATCTCGGCGCGCAGGCCCACCTTCACCCGCACCGCGCGGCCGGTGGCCAGGGCCACGGCATCGGACGCGTAGCCGTCCTGCGGGTCGGCCACCATCAGTTCGACGTAGTCGGCGCCCTCGCCCACCGGGCACACGGCCAGCTGCTTGAGGAAGCGCAGCGACAGCTGCACGCCGGGCGGCGGCGCGTCGGGGCAATCCTTGGCCGACAGCAGCGGCAGGCCCAGCACCTCGGCCGAGGTTTCGGCCATGTCGCGCTCGGACACCATGCCCAGGCGCACCAGCAGCGCCGACAGCGAGCCGCCGGCTTCGGCCTGCAGGCGCTGGGCGCGGGCGAGGTCGGCTTCCTTCAGGCGGCCGCGAGCGGACAGGGCCGCGGCAATGCGGCTGTCGGCGTTTTCCATCGTTTCGTTCATGACCGAGGCCACAGCGGCTCCACGCAGGACTGCCCCGGAATTTAGCAGGTCGGGGCGCCCGCGCGCGCTACCGCCGCACCCGCCGGTGCGGCCCCGCCCCGTTCATCCGGGGACGCGGGGCCACCGGCCGCGGTTCAGGCCACCCATTCCCGCGCATTGCGGAAGATCCGCAGCCACGGCGAATCCTCGCCCCACTCGCGCGGGTGCCAGCTCATCTGCAGGGTGCGGAACACGCGCTCGGGGTGCGGCATCATCAGCGTGGCGCGGCCGTCGCGGCTGGTCAGGCCGGTGATGCCCTCGGGCGAGCCGTTGGGATTGGCCGGGTAGGCTTCCACCGGGTTGCCCTGCGCGTCCACGAAGCGGACAGCCACGTGGGCCTGGGCCGCGTGTTCGGGGGCATCGAAGCGGGCGAAGCCCTCGCCGTGCGCCACCACCACCGGCAGGCGCGAGCCGGCCATGCCGCGGAACAGGATGGACGGCGACTCCTGCACCTGCACCTGGGCCAGGCGCGCTTCGTACTGCTCGCTGCGGTTGCGCAGGAAGCGCGGCCAGTGCTCGGCCCCCGGCACCAGGCCCTTGAGCTGGGCCAGCATCTGGCAGCCGTTGCACACGCCCAGGCTGAAGCTGTCGCTGCGCGCGAAGAAGCGCGCGAACTGCTCGCGCAGCTCGGGACGCTCCAGGATGGACGTGGCCCAGCCGCGGCCCGCGCCCAGCACGTCGCCGTAGCTGAAGCCACCGCAGGCGGCCAGGCCCTTGAAGGTGTCGAGCGAGGTGCGGCCGGCGATCAGGTCGGACATGTGCACGTCCACCGCCGTGAAGCCGGCGCGGTCGAACGCCGCCGCCATTTCCACCTGGCCGTTGACGCCCTGCTCGCGCAGGATCGCCACGCGCGGGCGCACGCCGGTGTGGATCCACGGCGCGGCGACGTCCTGCGCCGGGTCGAAGCTGAGGCTGGGCACCAGGCCCGGGTCGGCGAAGTCGAGCTTGGCGTCGCGCTCGGCGTCGGCGCCGGCGGGGTCGTCGCGGCCTGCCTGGATGGCGTGGGTCACCGACCACCAGTTTTCGAACAGCTCCTGCCAGGTCCACTCGGCCAGGGTTTCGCGGCCTTCGCTGATGCGCACCACCGGCGCCGTGCTGGGCTTGCCGATGCGCTGCGCGCAGTGGGTGAGGTCGTGGCGGTTGACCAGGTCGGCGAAGGCCGCGCGGTCTTGCGCGGCGATCTGCACCACCGCGCCCAGCTCTTCGTTGAACAGCGTGGTGAACGGGTCGTCGCCCCAGCCATCGAGGCTGAGCTCAAGGCCGCAGTGGCTGGCGAACGCCATTTCGCACAGGGCGGCGAACGCGCCGCCGTCGGAGCGGTCGTGGTAGGCCAGCAGCAGGCCGTCCTTGCGCGCGGCCTGCACCAGGGCGAAGAAATCGCGCAAGCGGCCGGGCTCGTCCAGGTCGGGGCTGGCGCCGCCGAAGGCCGAGTGCACCTGGGCCAGGATCGAGCCGCCCATGCGGCGCGCGCCGGCGCCCAGGCCAATCAGCCAGAGTTCGGAATCCACGCCGCGCTCGAGCACCGGCACCAGCGTGTCGCGCGCATCGGCGACGCGGGCGAACGCGGTGATCACCAGCGACACCGGCGACACCGATTTCTGCGGGCCTTCCGGCGCCTGCCACTGCGCCTGCATGGACAGGGAGTCCTTGCCGACCGGGATGGCGATGTCGAGCTCGGGGCACAGCTCCATGCCCACGGCCTTCACCGCGTCGAACAGCAGCGCGTCCTCGCCCGGGAACGAGGCGGCGGCCATCCAGTTGGCCGACAGCTTCACTTCCGACAGCGACGCCACGCCGGCGGCGGCCAGGTTGGTGATGGCTTCGCCCACGGCCATGCGCGCCGACGCGGCGGCATCGATCAGGGCCAGCGGGGTGCGCTCGCCGATCGCCATGGCTTCGCCGGCCACGCCGTTGAAATCGGTGAGCGTGACGGCCACGTCCGCCAGCGGCAGCTGCCACGGGCCGACCATCTGGTCGCGCGAGCACAGGCCGCCGACGCTGCGGTCGCCGATGGTGACCAGGAAGTTCTTGGCCGCCACCGTGGGATGCGACAGCACGCGCAGGCCGGCGTCGCGCAGGTCGAGCGCCGTGGTGTCCAGGCGCGGCCAGCGCGGGACGGGCGTGCGCTGGGTGTCGCGGTGCATCTTGGGCGACTTGCCAAACAGCACGTCCATCGGCAGGTCGATCGGCAGCGAGCCATCGGGCGCTTTCAGCACCAGGCGCTCTTCGGCCGTGGCGACGCCGACGGCGGCGAACACCGCGCGCTCGCGCCGGCAGATGGCTTCGAAATCGGCCAGGCGGTCGGCGGCGACGCCGAGCACGTAGCGCTCCTGCGCCTCGTTCGACCACAGCTGCATCGGCGACAGCGAGGGATCGTCGCTGGGGATCTTCGCCATTTCGATGATGCCGCCGACATGCGAGTCGTGCAGCAGTTCGGGGATGGCGTTGGACAGGCCGCCGGCACCGACGTCGTGCGCGGTGAGGATGGGGTTGCGCTCGCCCTGGGCAAAGCAGCGGTCGATCACTTCCTGGCAGCGGCGCTGCATCTCGGGGTTGTCGCGCTGCACGGAAGCGAAGTCGAGGTCTTCGGAACTCTGGCCCGAGGCCACCGAAGACGCGGCGCCGCCGCCCAGGCCGATCAGCATGGCCGGGCCGCCAAGCACCACCACGTAGTCGCCGGCGCGCAGGTCGAGTTTCTTCACCTGGCCGCGGTCGATCGCGCCCAGGCCGCCGGCCAGCATGATCGGCTTGTCGTAGGCGCGGCTCAGGCCGGGCTGGTCGGTGGGCAGTTCGAAGCTGCGGAAGTAGCCGGTGAGCGCCGGGCGGCCGAATTCGTTGTTGAACGCGGCGGCGCCGATCGGGCCGTCGGTCATGATTTCCAGGGCCGTGGCCATGCGCGGGTTGAGCGGCCGGTCGGCTTCCCAGGCGCGCGGCAGCGACGGGATGCGCAGGTGCGAGACCGAGAAGCCGGTGAGGCCGGCCTTGGGCTTGCCGCCGCGCCCGGTGGCGCCTTCGTCGCGGATTTCGCCGCCCGAACCGGTGGCCGCGCCCGGGAAGGGCGAGATGGCGGTGGGGTGGTTGTGCGTTTCGACCTTGATGCAGAACGCCGAATCGAGCGGCGCGCCGTGGCCGTATTCGCCGCTGGCGAGGTCGGCGCGGAAGCGGGCGCCGGGGTGGCCTTCGATCACCGCGGCGTTGTCGCTGTAAGCCGTGAGCGTGAGCTGGGGCGACTGCGCGTGGGTGTTCTTGATCATCTTGAACAGCGAAAGCGGCTGCGGCTCGCCGTCGATGGTCCAGTCGGCGTTGAAGATCTTGTGGCGGCAGTGCTCGGAGTTGGCCTGCGCGAACATCATCAGTTCGGCGTCGGACGGGTCGCGGCCCAGTTCGGCGTAGCGCTGCTGCAGGTATTCGATCTCGTCTTCCGACAGGGCCAGGCCCAGGCGCACGTTGGCTTCGGGCAGCGCGGCCAGCGCGATGCGCTCCACGGGGCCCGGGGCCAGGCGGGAGAACAGGCGCACGGCGTCTTCGCGGGTGTCGAGCAGCGACTGCGTCATCGGGTCGTGCAGGGCGCGCCCGAGGCGCGGCCAGCGCGGGTCGCCTTCGGGCGGCAGGCCGTCCAGGTCCAGGCGCAGGCCGCGCTCGACCCGCTGCACGGCCAGGCCGGCGCCGCGCAGGATCTCGGTGGCCTTGGTGGCCCAGGGCGACAGCGTGCCCAGGCGAGGCACCACGAAGCGCGACCGGGCGCCCGGGGCGGGCTCGTCCCGTCCGGCGCAGCCTTCCAGGATGCGCCCGAGCACCGCGGGGTCGGGCGTGGCGCCCGGCTCGGGCTGGACGAAGTAGACATGCCAGGCGCCCGTGACCCGAAGGCCAGGGACGATCAGCTGCAGGCGGTTCTGAAGACGGTCGCGCCGAAAGGGCGACAGGGCCGGGAGGCCCTCGAGGACGATCATGTCCGCACAATTCCGTGGGAAACGAGCGCCGTATTGTAGACGAAGGCCGGGCGCTCGGCCCGGCCTGTCGAAGGCCGGGGGCTCAGGGGGCCGGCTTGGCCGCGATTTCGTCCAGGCGGGCCAGCATGGCGGCCGGCTCGACGTAGCCGCCCAGCTGCTCGCCGTTGGCGGCGTAGATGGCCGGGGTGCCTTCCAGGCCGATGCGGCGGCCCAGCTCGTAGTCCTGGGTGATCGGGTTGGTGCAGTTGCCCTTGGGCAGGACCTGGCCGGCCTTGGCGGCGGTCATGGCCTTGAGGCGGTCCGGGGCGCACCAGACGGCCACGGCCTTGTCGAACGACTCGCTGCCCAGGCCCGAGCGCGGGTAGAACAGGTATTCCACCGTGATGCCCAGGCGGTTGTAGACGCCGATCTGCTCGTGCAGCTTGCGGCAGTAGCCGCAGTCGATGTCGGTGAAGACGGTGACCACGTGGCGGGGTTTTTCCGCCGCGAACACGATGCGGCGGTCGGCGCCGGCGGAATCGAGCAGGCCCTTGCGCAGCACGGCTTCGCTCACCTGGGTGAGGTTCTCGCGGCTGGGGATGTCGAACAGGGCGCCCTGGATCAGGCGCTTGCCGTCGTCGGACAGGTAGACCACGCGCGCGCCCAGCGCCACTTCCTTGAAGCCGGGGATGGGCGAGTCGCTGATGCGGGTGATCTCCGCGTCCGGGGCCACTTCCTTCATTGCGGCGCGCAGGGCGGCCTCGTTGGCGGGGGCGGCGGCCTTGGCGGCAGCGGCAGCGGCGGCCGGCTTGGCCGGCGGCTCGGCGGCGCAGGCGCCGAGGCTGGCCAGCAGGGCAATGGAAAGAAGGGATTGGCGGATCATGGGGCGTCCTGGGTTGGTGTCCGGCTCCGACCCGGCAGCGGGTCGGAAAGTTCCGGCGATTGTGTCATGGCTGGCCGGATCAGGCCCGGGGGTGGTGCTGCTGGTGCAGGCGCTTGAGGCCTTCGCGCGCCACCAGGGTGTAGATCTGGGTCGTGGACAGCGAACTGTGGCCGAGCAGCATCTGCAGCGCGCGCAGGTCCGCGCCGTGGTTGAGCAGGTGGGTGGCGAAGCTGTGGCGAAGCCCGTGCGGGCTGACCCGGGCCGGGTCCACGCCCGCCACCAGGGCCAGCCGCTTCACCACGTTCCAGAACTGCTGCCGGCTCAGCGCCGCGCCGGCGCGGCCCAGGAACAGCGGGGCCGCCGCCTTGCCGCCCGCCAGCGCCGGCCGCGCCTGGGCGATGTAAAGCTCCACCCAGTGCAGCGCCTCCTCGCCCAGCGGCACCAGGCGCTCCTTTCTGCCTTTGCCCATCACGCGCACCACGCCCTGGCGCAGGTTCAGTGACATGGCCGGCAGGTTCACCAGCTCGCTCACGCGCAGGCCGGTGGCGTACATCAGCTCCACCATGGCGCGGTCGCGCAGGCCCGCGGGGGTGTCCACCGACGGTGCGTTGATCAGCGCCTCGACTTCACTTTCCGACAGCGCCTTGGGCAGCGACCGCCCCAGCTTGGGTGGGTCGAGCAGGGCCGTGGGGTCGGTCTCGCGCACGCCCAGCCGCACCTGCTGCGCGAAGAAGGCCCGCAGCGCCGACAGCAGCCGGGCATTGCTGCGCGCTGCGTAGCCGGCCGCGGTGCGCTGGGCGAGGTAGTCGAAAAGCACCTGGCGGTCGACGCCGGCCAGGTCGCGGCCGAACGTGCCGAGCCAGCGCGACAGCCCCTCCAGGTCGCGGCGGTAGCTCTGCAGGGTCAGCTGCGACAGGCCCGATTCGGCCCAGGCGCGGTCAAGGAAGGACGTGATCGCCAGCAGGTCGTGCGGCGGCGCGGGCGGCATGGCCTGCGCGCGCGCGCGGCGGTCTGCGGGTCGGCGGTTGGGCATGGCGCCAGCTTAGCGATGCCCCGGCGGCGCCGCTATGCTGTGCGCATGACCGATACCCCCTTGCCCACCGCCCTGCCCGCCCACCTGGGCTGGCGCCTGCTCGCACTGGTGTACGACGCCATGCCCAACATCGCCCTGTGGTTCGCCGTCAGCGGCGTGGCGCTGGCCGTGGTGCCGGGCCATGCGCCGTTCGCGCCCTGGAGTCCCGGGCAGCTGGCGCTGTGGCTGATGTGCTGGGGCACCAGCGGGCTGTATGCGGTGATGTCCTGGAAGGGTATCGGCCAGACGCTGGGCATGCGCCCCTGGCGACTGAAGGTGCTGGGCAAGGACGGCCGCATCGCCGGCGCACGCGCGCTCTGGATCCGCTACGCGGTGGCCACGGTGTCGCTGGCGGCGGCGGGCCTGGGCTTCGCCTGGTCGCTGGTGGACCGCGAACGCCGCACCTGGCACGACCTTGCCAGCGGCACGGTGCTGGTGCGGATGCCGCCGCGCTGAGCGCTATTCGCGCCGGGAAAGCACGCCCCAGCTGAGACCCAGCAGCATCATCGGCGGCAGCAGGTAGGCCACGCGTGCGTCGAAGCGATAGACGTCCGACAGGCTCACCACCAGGCGCTGCGCCAGCAGGTAGGCCACGCCGATGACGATGGCGGTGAACAGGCGCTTGCCGAACCCGCCCGAACGCAGCGAACCAAACGCGAACGGCAGCCCCGCCAGGCACAGCACCAGCACGTTCAGCGGGTAGAACCAGCGGCCCCAGTAGGCGTTCTCGAACGCCTTGGCGTCCAGGCCGTTGCGCTGCATGTATTCGATGTTGCGGCCGAGCTCCTGCGCGCTGAGGTAGCGCGGGCGCGACGCCGCGGCGGCCAGCGCGCGATCGTCCAGTTCGCTTTGCCAGACTTCCTCCGCCAGCACCTGCGTGGTGACCGAGCGCTCGCCGAAGGTCGAACGCTTCACGTCGCGCAGCAGCCACCGGTCGCCGCGGTGTTCGGCGGTCTTGGCCTCGGCCATGGACAGCAGCTTGCCCTGCCCGTCGAACTCGAACAGCCGCACGCCGCGCAGCTCGGTCCATTCCACGCCGTTGGTGCGGCGGTTGGCGCCGTCGCGGGCGTTGAGGAACACGTCGCCCTCGCGCACCCACAGGCCCGACACGCGCGCCACCACCACGTCGCCGGTCTTGGCCTGGGTCACCACCGACTGCGCGCTCTGTTCGCCGAACGGCGCCACGGTCTCGGCGTTGACCACCATCAGCACGGTCAGCACCATCACCGACAGCAGCGAGCCCAGGCCGATGCGCAGGCGCGACATGCCCACCGCACGCATGGCGGTGAGCTCCGAGCGGGCAGCCAGCCCGCCCAGGCCCAGCACGGTGCCGATCAGGGCCACGGTGGGGAACACTTCATACATGCGCCGCGGCACGGTGTAGACGGTGAACAGCACGGCGTGGCTCAGGGTGTAGCTGCCCTGGCCGATTTCGTCGAGCTCGTTGACGAAGGCCGAGAGCAGGTCGAAACCCACCAGCACCGCCCACGCGCCCAGCGTGCTCACCAGCACGGTGCGCGCCAGGTACAGGTCGACGATGCGCGGACGCAGGTTCAAGCCAGTGCCCGCTTCGGTGCGCGCAGGCGGCCGTCGGTGCGGAACAACCACCAGGCCAGCGCCGCCATGGGCAGCAGCAGCCACCACAGCCCGGCCCAGGTGGGCAGCACCGACGTGGCCAGCCAACCCTTGCCCAGCACGAGCAGCGCCATGGCGTTCACGTAGATCAGCAGGGCCGCCAGGATGCGGCCGTAGCGCGCCTGGCGCGGCTCGCCGCGACCCAGGGGCAGTGCCAGCACGCCCAGCACCAGCGCCATCAGCGGCGTGGCGATGCGCCAGTGCAGCTCGGCGCGCGCGTTCGCGTCGGTGCGCGCCAACAGCTGCAGCGTGGAGCGGGCTTCGAGATCGTCGCTGCCGGCGTCCGGCTCGGCGTCGGGTACGCGCAGTTCGTTTTCGCCAAAGCGCATCAGGCGGAAGTCCTTCGAGTCGAGCGTGCCCTCGACCCGGAAGCCGTCGCGCAGGCGCAGGAAGCGGCCGGTGTCGCCCTCGACGAGCAGCTCGCCTTCGCTGGCGGTGATGACGTCCAGCCGGCCGTCGCGCTCGGACTGCACGAACATCTGCCGGAAGCGGGTGCCGTCGGTGCTCAGCTCACCCACGTACAGCACGCCGGCGCGGCCCGGCAGTTCGATGAAGCGGCCGGCCTCGAGGCCGGCGACCAGGAACGAGCGCCTGGCGTTTTCCACCATCTCGCCGGCCACCCGCGAGCCGGTGGGCGCCAGCCAGAGCGACGACAGGGCGATGATCGCGGCCACGGGCACCGTCACCAGCGCCAGCGGGCGCCACAGCCGCTGCGGCCCCAGGCCCACCGACGACAGCACGGCCATCTCGCTGTCGCCGTAAAGCTTGCCCACCGCCAGCAGCAGCCCGATGAACAGGGCCAGCGGCAGCAGCAGCGGCAGCACCTGGATCGAGCGCAGGCCCAGCTGCGACAGCAGCAGCCCCGCCGGCACCTTGCCGCGGGCGATCTCCGACATCAGGTCCACCAGCAGCCCGCCCAGCCCCACCAGCAGCAGCACGGCCGCGACGGCGGCCACGCTCAGGGCGAACTGGCGCAGCAGGTGGCGTTCGATCAGCAGCATGCCGGGGTTGGGGACCTTTGCCGGGGAAAGAAACGGGGAGCGGGCCTTGCCCGCCCGTGCCTTGTTAGAATCGCAGGGTCTTCACGGGTCGTCGCCGCCAATGGCCGCTTCGCTCCCGACTCCCCCAATTGTACGGAATCAAACACCATGGCCCTCGAATTTCGCCTGAACCCCCTCGCCCCCGCCTCCGTCGACGCCGATTGCGTGGTCGTCGGCATCTTCGGCGACGGCAGCCTGTCGCCCTCCGGCAAGGCCATCGACCAGGCCAGCGGCGGCAAACTCGCGGCCCTGGTGGCGCGCGGCGACGTGTCGGGCAAGACCGGCCGCACCTCCCTGCTGCCCGACCTGTCCGGCGTGAAAGCGCCGCGGGTGCTGGCCGTAGGCCTGGGCGACGCCGCCAAGTTCGCGGTGCCGCAGTACCTCAAGGCCGTGGCCGATGCGGTGCGCGCGCTCAAGGCCGGCCCGTCCGCCAGCGCCCTGCTGACCCTGGTGGAACTGCCCGTGCCGGGCCGCGACGCCGGCTGGAACCTTCGCCAGGCCGCCATCGCCGCCGACCACGCGGCGTACAACTACACCGCCACCCGCAGCCGCAAGACCGCCGAAGCCGGCCTGAAGACGCTGCTGCTGCCGGCCGACGATGCCGCCCACGGCCAGTTCGAGCGCGGCGTGGCGATCGCCGCCGGCGTCGAGCTGGCGCGCGAGCTGGGCAACCTGCCGCCCAACATCTGCAACCCGGCCTACCTGGCCGACACCGCCCGCACCATCGCCGCCGAGCATGCCAACGTCACCGTGGACGTGCTCGAGCGCGCCGACATGGAGAAGCTGGGCATGGGCTCGCTGCTGGCCGTGGCCCGCGGCTCGGCCAACCCGCCCAAGCTCATCGTGCTCAGCTACACCGGCGCCGGCGCGGCCAAGCCGCATGCGCTGGTGGGCAAGGGCATCACCTTCGACACCGGCGGCATCAACCTCAAGGTGCAGGGCGGCATCGAAGAGATGAAGTTCGACATGTGCGGCGCCGCCACCGTCATCGGCACGTTTGCCGCAGTGGCCAAGATGCAGCTGCCGATCAACCTGGTGATGGTGGTGCCGGCGGTGGAGAACATGCCCGACGCCGACGCCTACCGCCCCAGCGACGTGCTCACCGCCATGTCGGGCAAGACCATCGAGGTCGGCAACACCGACGCCGAGGGCCGCCTGATCCTGTGCGACGCGCTCACCTACGTGCAGCGCTTCGAGCCGCAGGCCACCGTGGACGTTGCCACGCTCACCGGCGCCTGCGTGGTGGCGCTGGGCAAGTTCGCCTCGGGCCTGATGAGCAAGCACGACGACCTGGCCGCCGAGCTGCTGGACGCCGGCGAATCGGTGTTCGACCGCGCCTGGCGCCTGCCGCTGTGGGACGAATACCAGACCCAGCTCGAGTCGGCCTTCGCCGACGTCTACAACATCGGCGGCAAGAACGCCGGCGCCATCACCGCCGGCTGCTTCCTGGCCCGGTTCACCGAAGGCCAGCGCTGGGCCCACCTGGACATCGCCGGCGTGGCCAATGGCGACGGCCGCAAGGGCATGGCCTCGGGCCGCCCGGTCGGCCTGCTCACGCAGTGGCTGATCGACCAGGCCGGCTGAGATGGCCCGCGCCGATTTCTACCTGATCGGCAAGCCGCGCTTCCGCGAGCAGCCGCTGCTGCTGGTGTGCGAGCTGGCGCGCAAAGCCAGCGACGCCGGCCTGCCGATGCTGGTGCTGTGCGCGTCGGCGGCCCAGGCCGAGCAGTTGGACGACCTGCTGTGGTCGTTCGACCCCGACGCCTACGTGCCGCACCAGATCGTCGGCGCCGACGAGGACGAGGAGGAGGTGCCGGTGCTGCTGGCCGCCCCCGAACACGACCCGGGCATGCGCCCGATGGTGCTCAACCTGCGCGACGCCGCCGTGCCCGACGGCTTCGAACGCGTGCTGGAAGTGGTGCCGGCGGATGACTCCGCGCGCGGCCCGCTGCGCGAGCGCTGGAAGCAGTACGTCGCGCGCGGCATCGACGTCAAGAAACACGACATGTAATCCAACAGGGGACGGGAATGGCTGCGAAGGATCGCTACGAATCACTGAAGGGACTCAGCGGGGCCATCATCGCCGTGCTCTGGCTGGACGTGGTGCTGCAGTTGCTCTACGTGTTCTCCACCGTGTCGGTCATTGGCTACATGGGAGACCTGCTGTCGGGCACCGTGGTGGTCAACGACAAATCACCGGACTTCTCGCCCGCCGAGATCGTGCAGCTGATCGTGGCCCTGCTCAGCACGCTGGTGACGGTGTCGCTTTATTTCATGATCGGCCGCTGGATCTTCCGGGCCGCCTGGAACGTGCGGCACCTGGGCGCCAAGCGCCTGGAGTACACGCCCGGGTGGTCGGTGGGCTGGTATTTCGTGCCCTTCGCCAACCTGGTGATACCGTTCCGGGCGATGCGCGAGATCTGGCTGGCCAGCCACGAGCCCACGCGCTGGCGGGAAACCTCGGTCGGCACGCTGACGCTGTGGTGGACGCTGTGGCTGGCGGGCAACATCATCGGCAACATCAGCTTCCGGATGTCGATGGGCGCGGAGACACTGGAGGAAATGATCCGGGCCGAGTGGATCGGCGTGGGCCTGTGCGTGTTCAGCATCCCGCTGTCGCTGGTGTTCATGGGTATCGTGCGGCGCGTGCGCGAGGCGCAGGACCGCAGCATCGCCCTGGTGCCGCCGCCGGAGCAGCCCGAGCTGCCAGACGACCTGGTCACCACCGCGGTCTGATCAGCGCGAGGCCAGCACGTCCTCGACCGCGTCGATCGCCTTGGGCACGCCATCGGTCAGCACCTCGTGGCCGTCCTTGGTGACCAGCACGTCGTCCTCGATGCGGATGCCGATGCCCTGCCACTTCGCCGGCACGCCCTTGGTGCCCGGCGCGATGTAGATCCCGGGCTCGATGGTGAACACCATGCCGGGCTCGAGTTCGCGGAATTCGCCGGCGACCTTGTACTCGCCCACGTCGTGCACGTCCAGGCCGATCCAGTGGCCGGTCTTGTGCATGTAGAACTTCTTGTACGACTCGCTGGCCAGCGCCTGCTTGAGCGTGCCCTTGAGCAGGCCCAGTGACAGCAGGCCCTCGGTGAGCGACTGCACGGCGGCCTCGTGGCCCGCGATCCAGGGCTTGCCCGGCCGCGCCTGCGCCAGCGCCGCCTGCTGCGCCGCCAGCACCACTTCGTACAGCGCGCGCTGTTCGGTGGAGTAGCGGCCGTTCACCGGCCAGGTGCGGGTGATGTCGGAGGCGTAGTTTGCGAACTCGGCGCCGGCGTCGCACAGCAGCAGGTCGCCGTCGGCCGTCTCGGCGTTGTTGTCGCGGTAGTGCAGCACGCAGCCGTTGGCGCCCGCGCCGACGATGGGCTCGTAGGCGGCCACCGCGTTGTTGCGGCGATAGGTGTATTGCAGCGCCGCTTCCACTTCGTATTCGCGGCCACCGACGCGGGTGGCGCGCATCGCGGCCAGCTGCGCCTCGCAGGCGATGCGCGCCGAGTGGCGCATCAGCTTGAGCTCGCCCGGGCTCTTGAACAGGCGCAGCTCGTGCAGCAGGTGGCCCAGCTCGAGGAATTCGTGCGGCGGCTGCGCGCCGTGCCGCACCTGCGAACGCACGCGGTTCACCCAGCCGATCAGCTTGAGGTCGAATTCGGTGTCGCGGCCGAAGTGGTAGTAGACCCGCGAACGGCCTTCCAGCAGGCCCGGCAGGATCTCGTCGAGGTCGGCGATCGGGTAGGCGTCGTCGAAACCGTGGGACTCCACGGCGCCCTCGGGCCCGGCGCGCGGGCCGTCCCAGGCTTCGCGGTCGGCGTCGCGCTCGCGGCAGAACAGCAGCGCCTCGCCGTGCTTGCGGCCCGGCACCAGCACCAGCACCGCCTCGGGCTCGGAGAAGCCGCTGAGGTACCAGAAGTCGCTGTCCTGGCGGTACGGGTAGTGGGTGTCGTGGCTGCGCACGCGCATCGGCGCACTGGGCAGCACCAGGATGGCGTCCTCGTCGGCCATGCGCATCAGCTGCTTGCGGCGGCGGGCGAACTCGGCGGACTTGATCACGGCCGGCGCCTCAGTTGAGCTTGCGCCGGTGCCGCGGACCCAGCACGCAGTCGCTGTGCAGCAGCAGCGCGGCGACGCGGATGAACTCGGTCACCTCTTCCAGGGCTTCCTCGTCCGCTTCGGGATCCTCGTAGCTCAGGTCGCTGGCGGCGATGCGGGCGATGTCGCCCAGCGCCTCCTCGGACTCCTCGGACAGCGGCGGCTTGGCGCCCGACGCCAGGCCGAAGCCGCCCAGGAAGCCGCGGCACCAGGACACCAGGCCGTCGCCGCGCTCGCTCACGGGCCGTTCGCCGTCGGGCAGCAGCAGCTCGAACTCGAAATCGGGCGAATCGAGCTGGCGCGTGCTGGCGGCGTACAGGGCGTCGATGGCGCCGCCGGGCTCGGGCGGCGACAGCAGCGGGTCGGACATCACCTGGGCGAACCAGCCCTGGCGGTCGTGGCGACCGCCGCCGGACAGGAAGCCGCACAGCGAGCCGTGCAGCTCGCAAGGGTCGAGGCCGGCCTCGAGGCCCTGCAGCTCGGCGACGACGGCGGCGTATTCGGGAAGCTGGGCTTCGGACATGGTCTGCCTGCCTTGGGGATGACGGCATTCTATCAAGCCGGAGCTGTCGACTTCGGCTCGCCGCTTGTGGCCTTGTTGGCGCCACCCTACACTCCCTCGACAAGCACGGATCGAATCAGGGGACCTCCGGGCCAAATGGCGCTGTGGCGAAATCATGTCAAGGCTTCGGCCGTCCGCGGTGCGGTCGCCGCGACCTTGGCCGTCGTCTCCCCGGGCATCGCCTGGGCCCAGGCCAGCG
Organism: Arenimonas sp.; assembly: GCA_026398695.1. GTDB lineage: Bacteria > Pseudomonadota > Gammaproteobacteria > Xanthomonadales > Xanthomonadaceae > Arenimonas. The sequence goes on along the minus strand of JAPLSJ010000083.1, from coordinate 16,154 downwards.
GTCCCTCGTCGGGTTTCCTGCTTCAGCTGGTCCTGTTCACCATCGCCCTGCTGCTGGGCTGGCTGCTCTGGCGCGTCCGCCGCGAGCGCCTGCAGCAGGAAACCTCCCTGGTCGCCGAGATCCGCGAGCGCGAAGAGCGCCTGAACCTGGCGCTGTGGGGTTCGGGCGACGAGTTCTGGGACTGGAACATCCGCGACAACACCCTCTACCGCCTCGGCGCCAACCAGCTGCTGGGCCAGGGCAGCCGCGAGGAACTCACCACCGAGGACTGGCGCACCCAGTCCATCCACCCCGAAGACCTGCCCCGGGTGCAGAAGCTGCTGCAGGAACACATCGTCGGCCACACCGACGTGTTCGAGTCCGAGCACCGCATCCGCAACGCGCGCGGCGAGTGGGTATGGGTGCGTTCGCGCGGCAAGGTCGTCGAGCGTGACGCCAGCGGCAGCCCGCTGCGCATGGCCGGCACCGCCCGCGACATCACCGTGATCCGCCGCGCCGAGCGCGAGCGCCGCGTGGCGCTGGAAGTGCTGCGCAGCATGAGCGAAGCGGTGGCGGTGATCGACCTCGACTTCCGCTTCATCTCGGTGAACCCCGCCTTCTCGCGCATCACCGGCTACAGCGAAGAGGAAGTGATCGGCCAGAACAGCCGCCTGCTCGACTCCAGCCAGCACAGCGCCGAGTTCTACCGCCGCGTGCGCGACGTGCTCGAGCGCACCGGCCACTGGGCCGGCGAGATGTGGCAGAAGCGCAAGGACGGCGAAGAGTTCCTGGGCTGGATCGAGATGAGCGAAGTGCGCGACGCCATGGGCCTGCGCAGCCACTTCGTCGCCGTGGTGAACGACATCACCGACAAGAAGCGCGCCGAGCAGGAGCTGCGCTACCTGGCCAACTACGACACGCTCACCGGCCTGCCCAACCGTTCCCTGCTGTCCGAGCGCCTGGGCCGGGCCATCGTGCGGGCGCGCCGGCAGGAAACCCGGGTGGCGGTGCTGTTCCTCGACCTCGACCGCTTCAAGGACATCAACGATTCACTCGGCCACGCGGCCGGCGATCGCCTGCTCAAGGCCGCGGCCACGCGCCTGCAGGCCACCGTCGGCGCGTCCGACACGGTGGCACGGCTGGGCGGCGACGAATTCACCGTGGTGCTGGAGGACGTGGAGTCGATACCGGCGGTCGAGCGCATGGCGCGCGAGATCCTCACCGCGTTCTCGATGCCGCTGGAGGTGGACGAGCGCCACGACGTCAACATCACCCCGTCGCTGGGCATCAGCCTTTACCCCGACCACGCGCTGGTGCCCACCGACCTGCTGAAGTTCTCCGACACGGCCATGTACCAGGCCAAGGCGGAAGGCCGGAACACCTACCAGATCTACAACGAGACCATGGACGCCGAGTCGCGCCGCCGCGCCACCGTGCTGGCCTCGCTGCGCAAGGCGCTCGACCGCGGCGAGTTCCGCCTGGTGTACCAGCCGCGCATGGCGCTGGCCGACGGCCGCATCACGGGCGTGGAAGCCCTGCTGCGCTGGCACAGCGCCGAACTGGGCGAAATCCCGCCCACGGTGTTCATCCCGCTGGCCGAGGAGTCGGGCCTGATCCTGCCGATCGGCGACTGGGTGCTGGGCGAGGCGATGCAAACCCTCAAGCGCTGGCGCGGCCATGGCTTGAACGAAATCTCCATCGGCGTGAACGTGTCGGTGCTGCAGCTGCTGCGCGGCAACCTGCCCGAGCAGATCCGCAACCTGATCCGCGACCTGGGCGTGCCCGCCAACCGCATCGAGCTGGAAGTCACCGAATCGATGGTGATGCAGAACGCCGAGCAGACCACCCACGTGCTCAACGAGCTGCGCAAGCTGGGCATCACCCTGGCCATCGACGACTTCGGCACCGGTTATTCCTCGCTGGTGTACCTCAAGCGCCTGCCGATCGACACGCTCAAGATCGACAAGGAATTCATCGGCGACCTCACCCGCGACCCGGATGACGAGGCCATCACCGCCACCGTCATCACCATGGGCCACTCGCTGGGCCTGAACGTGATCGCCGAGGGCGTGGAAAGCGAACAGCAGCTGGGCTACCTGCGCGAACAGGGCTGCGACGAGATCCAGGGCTTCTGGCTGTCGCCGCCGCTGGATTCGCACCGCTGCCTGGCCTTCATCCGCAGCTGGCAGCCCGGCACCGTCGCGGCCATCCCGTCCCCGTATTGACCCCGCCGGCGGCCACGCCTAAGGTGCCTGCAATGAACCCCTCCGACCCCGTCGCCCAACTGCAGGCCCTCGCCGAGCGCTTCGATCGCCTGGCCGAGCAGCACCGCCGCGTGCTGGAGGAAAACCGCAGCCTGCGCCAGGGCCAGGAACAGCTGGTGGCCGAACGTGCCGCCCTGCTCAACAAGAATGAACAGGCCCGCTCGCGGGTGGAAGCCATGATCACGCGGCTCAAGTCGCTGGAGCACAACGCGTGAGCGAGCCGTTCAACGTCAAGATCCTCGACCGCGAGTTCACCGTGGGCGTCGAGCCGGACGAGCGCGACAGCCTGATGGCGGCGGCGCACCTGCTTGACGCGCGCATGCGCGAAATCCGCGGCAGCAACCGCATGGCGGCGCTAGACCGGGTGGCGGTGCTCACCGCGCTCAACCTCGCGCACGAACTGCTGCAGCTCAAGCAGGCCGCGGAACAGCGCGACGTGGCGCTCAACCGCACCCTGGGCGACCTCAACCGCAAGCTCGACGGGCTGTTCGACGCGCCGCGCTGACGTTCACCCAACGTTTCGCCTCCCGTCCTATAATTCGCCTGTCCTCTGCCGTGTCCGACAGCGTGCAAAACATTCGCCTTGTCCCATAAACACGACCCGGGAACCTGCGGTGATCGCGGTGTGCATGTCCGCCCTGTTGCGGAAAGCCTGAAGCAGTCGCACAGGTACCCACTTGATCCCAGGGATCAAGGTCGTTTCGCCCGCATCGGCATGGTGGAGGATATTCATTGACCCTTTCGCGCGCCGAACTCCGCCGCGACCTGCGCGCCAGGCGCGCCGCGCTCACTCCCGGCATCCGCCTGGCGGCCGCCGATGCGGTGGCCCGGCACCTGGGCGACCAGCCCCACCTGCGCGAACCCGGCTACGTCGGCGGCTACTGGGCCGTGAACGGCGAACTGCCGCTGCACGCCGTGCAGCTGCGCCTGGCCCCCGGCCAGGTCTGGTGCCTGCCGATCGTGCAGGACGACGGCAGCCTGCGCTTCGCGCCCTGGCGCGCCGGCGATCCGATGCAGCCCAACCGCTACGGCATCCCCGAGCCCGTGCTTGCCCCCGAATCCACCCTCGAGCCCGCGCAGCTGCAGTGGGCGCTGCTGCCGCTGCTGGGCTTCGACCGGCGCGGCGGCCGGCTGGGCATGGGCGGCGGCTACTACGACCGGGCCTTCTCGTTCCGCCGGGGCACCGATGCCCCGCCCCGCCTGGTCGGCGTGGGCTATGCCTTCCAGGAACTGCCCGAACTCGCGGCCGAACCCTGGGACGTGGCCCTGGACGCCATCGCCACCGAGCACGGATTCCACCCGGCCGGGCGATAATGGCGGCATGAAGAAGTACTGGCTGATGAAATCCGAGCCCGACGAGTTCTCGATCGACGCCCTGTGCAAGGTCGGCCGGGAACCGTGGAGCGGCGTGCGCAACTACCAGGCGCGCAACTACATGATGAAGGACATGAAGGTCGGCGACGGCATCCTGTTCTATCACTCCAACTGCGCCGTGCCGGGCGTGGCGGGGTTGGCCGAAGTGGCGTCGACGCCTTACCCCGACCCCACGCAGTTCCAGGCCAAGTCCGACTACTTCGACGCCGCCAGCAAGCCCGAAGAGCCGCGCTGGTGGCTGGTGGACGTGGGCTTCAAGCGCAAGTTCAAGCGCGTCGTCGCGCTGGACGAGCTGCGCGCGCAGGCCGAGGCGCTGGGCGATTTCGCCCTGCTCCGCCGCGGCAACCGCCTGTCGGTGCTGCCGGTGACGGCGGCGCAGTACAAGCACATCCTCACCCTCGAATAATCCCCGGAGCCCGCCGATGTCCCGCGATGCACAGAAGAAACTCGCCGCCGAGAAGGCCCTGGAATTCGTCGAGGACGGCATGGTGGTCGGCGTCGGCACCGGCTCCACGGTGGCCTTCTTCATCGACGGCCTGGCGCGCATGAAGCACCGCATCGAGGGCGCGGTGTCGAGCTCCGAGCAGAGCACGCGCCAGCTGCAGCAGCACGGCATCCCGGTGTTCGACCTCAACGCCGTGGGGCCGCTGAAGCTCTACGTGGACGGCGCCGACGAGTGCGACCCGTGGAACCGGCTGATCAAGGGCGGCGGCGCGGCGCTCACGCGCGAGAAGATCATCGCGGCGGCCAGCGACAAGTTCGTCTGCATCATCGACGCCGCCAAGCAGGTGGAGCTGCTGGGCCAGTTCCCGGTGCCGATCGAGGTGATCCCGATGGCGCGCAGCCTGGTGGCCCGCCGAATCGCCGAAATGGACGGCCAGCCGGTGTGGCGCGAAGGCGTGGTCACCGACAACGGCAACTGGATCCTGGACGTGCACCACTGGCGCATCCAGGACCCGGTGGGCCTGGAAGCCAAGCTCGAGCAGGTCACCGGCGTGGTGGCCTGCGGACTGTTCGCGGCGCGCCCGGCCGACGTGGTGATCATCGGCGACGCCATCCGCCCGATCCGCCGCTGAATCAAACCGCGGGAGGGGCTTCAGTCCCTCCCGGAAGGGTCAGGCGGGCGTGTTGGCGGCGATCAGGCGAAGCATCGCGCCCAGGCCACCGTGCAGCGCGCTGACCTCGTAGCCCAGGCGCTTGAGCACGAAGGCCGCCGCGGCCGAACGCTCGCCGGTATTGCAGTACACCACCACGCGGCTGCCCGAGGGCAGCGCACCGGCGATGTCTTCGCGCAGGCGGTACAGGGGCACGTTGATCGAGCCGTCGATGGCGCGCTGCGCGTGTTCTTCCGGCATGCGCACGTCCACCAGCGCCGCGCCCAGCTGGGCCAGCTTGGCGGCTTCGGACGGCAGCACCCACGACAGCATCGGCGGCTTGAGCACGGCCTCGAAGGCCTCGCGCGACAGGCGCATCAGCACGCCGCCCTGCATCATGCGCACGGTGGCGTTGCGCGGCAGGTTCGACAGCAGCGCGTCCTCGCCGAAGGTGTCGCCCTCGCGCAGGTAGTCCACGACCTGCGGCGCGCCATCCAGGTACTTGGCGACCGACGCGGCGCCTTCGCGCACGACATAGAAGAAGTCCGGGGCGTCGCCTTCGCGCATCACGATTTCGCTGGGCTTGACGTTCACCGGCTCGAACAGCTGGAACATCTTCTCGATGTTGCCCGTGGGCAGGCGCGCGAACGCCTGGCTGCGCAGCAGGCGGAAGACCCAGTTGTTGCCGCCGGGGCCGGTGCCGAAGTGGCGGTTGTTCTCGTCGCGGCTGAGCTGGTCCCAGGTGATGAGCTTTTCGAGGTAGCGGCGGTCGATGCGCATGACGCGCGCCTTGCCCGACACGACCTTGGCGGTGAAGCGGCGCGGCACGGCGTCGTTGAGCGAATAGCGGCCGTGCGGGGCGCTGGCCACGTGGGCAACGCTGCGGCCATCGGGGTAGTTGCAGCGCAGCTCGCCGTCGAGCAGGTAGACCGTGTCGTCGTCGAGGTCGCCGGCTTCGAACACGTTCTCGCCGCGCGAGTAGTCGGACACGGAGGCCTCGCGGGCCAGCTGGTCCCGGGTTTCCTGGCGCAGGGACTCGAGCGGGAAAAGGCGGGCCAGGTCGGTGGCGGGAACGGGCATGGGCGGACTCCTGGAGCTAGTGCCTTCGAGTCTATCGCCGGGGAGGGTGTTTGGGGTAGCGGCCCGATGACGGGGCCCGACCTGCCTTGCCCGGCCACAACGAAGAAGGCCCCCGCAATGCGGGGGCCTTCTTCGTTGTGGCTGGGGGACTAGGATTCGAACCTAGATAGGCAGAGTCAGAGTCTGCAGTCCTACCGTTAGACGATCCCCCAATACGGGGTCGCCGCCAGGGCTTGAAGCGATTAGCGCTTCGAGAACTGGGTGGCGCGGCGAGCCTTGTGCAGGCCAACCTTTTTACGCTCGACTTCGCGGGCGTCACGCGTCATCAGGCCAGCCTTGCGCAGGTCGGGCTTGAGCGAGTCGTTGTATTCAACCAGCGCGCGGGCGATGCCCAGGCGGATGGCGCCGGCCTGGCCGGTGATGCCACCGCCGGCGACCGTCACGGTGATGTCGAACTTCTCGCCCATCTGGCTGACGACGAGCGGCTGGCGCACGATCATGCGCGAGGTCTCGCGGCCGAAGAACTCGTCAACCGGCTTGCCGTTGACGACGATCTTGCCGCTGCCCGAACGCAGGAACACGCGGGCGGTGGAGGACTTGCGACGGCCGGTGCCGTAGTTCTGCTGGATAGCCATGTCTGTGCCTTAAGCCTTGAAGTCCAGAGCCTGCGGCTGCTGGGCAGAATGCGGATGCTCCGAGCCCTTGTAGACCTTGAGCTTGCGGTACATGGCGCGGCCGAGCGGGTTCTTCGGGAGCATGCCCTTGACGCCGATTTCGATCACGCGCTCCGGGTGGGCGTCGAGGACCTGGCCCAGCGACTGGGTCTTCAGGTTGCCGACGTAGCCGGTGAAGCGGTGGTACTTCTTGTCCTGCATCTTGTTGCCGGTGACGTGGATCTTCTCGGCGTTGATCACGACGAGGTAGTCACCCGTATCAACGTGCGGGGTGTAGTCCGGCTTGTGCTTGCCGCGCAGGCGAAGCGCGAGTTCCGAGCACAGGCGGCCCAGGGTTTTGCCGCTGGCATCGACCACGTACCAGTCTTGCTTGACGGTCTGGGCGTTGGCGCTGACGGTCATGGTCTTCATGACGGCTCCAAAATATAGAAATCGGGGTGGAAAGAGGCGGAATGATAGCGGCCCTTTCCGGCTCGCGCAAGCCCGTTCCTACCCCGTGCTAGCATCCGGCCATGCCCGTCCCGCCTGACCAGGCCCTTCGCGCCACGCCGGAAGCGCCTGCCGACGCAGGCCTGGCGGCCCTCGCCGACCGCTGCGTGCAGTGCGGGCTGTGCCTGCCGCATTGTCCCACGTACCGGCTGGACCAGACCGAGGCGGAGTCGCCAAGGGGCCGCATTTCCTACATCAAGGCCGTGGCCCAGGGCCGCCTGGCCCCCACCCCGGCCGGCGACGCCCACCTCGACCACTGCCTGGGCTGCCGCCGCTGCGAGCCGGTCTGCCCGGCCGGCGTGCCCTACGGCGAACTGCTGGTCGGGGCGCGCGCCGCCCAGGCCGCCAGGCGCCCACCGCCGATGAAATTGCGCGCCGCCGGATGGCTGCTGGCGCGGCCGCCCCTGCTCGGCCGCCTGGTCGACCTGCAGCGGGTCGCAGGCTGGCTGCCGACGGCGCTGCGCCCCGCCCTGCCGCCGGCTCCGAAGGCCGTCGCCATGCCCGCGCCTCGGGCGGCGGCCGTGCGCGAAGTGGCCGTTTTCATCGGCTGCATCGCCGACCGCTACGAATCCGGTACGCGCGCCGCGCTCGCCCGGCTGCTGGGCGCCGCCGACATCGCGGTGGCGCTGCCCGATGGCCAGGGCTGCTGCGGCGCGGCGGCCGCGCACGCGGGGGATTCGGCCACGGCGGCCCGGCTGGCCGCGGCCAACCGCCAGGCCTTCGCCGGCCGCGACGCCGTGCTGTGCCTGGCCAGCGGCTGCCAGGACAGCCTGGCGCGCAGCCTGCACGCGGTCGCGCCGGTGGAGGACGCGCTCACGGCGCTCGACCGCCTGGGCGATCGACTCCGCTTCCGGCCCGCCCGGCATCGCGTGGCCCTGCACCTGCCCTGCACCCAGCGCAGCGTGGTGCGCAGCGACGCGGCCCTGCGGCGGCTGCTGGCCCGCGTCCCCGGCCTGGACCTGGTGGAACTGCCCGACACCGGCTGCTGCGGCGCCGCCGGCCTTCATCAGCTGGCCGAGCCGGCGCGCGCCGACGCCCTGCGTGCGCCCCTGCTGGCCGCGCTGGCCGGCAGCGGCGCCAGCGAACTGCTGTCGGCCAACATCGGCTGCCGCCTGCACCTGGCCAATGGCGCGATAATGCCGGTGCGCCATCCCATCGATTTCCTCGCCGAGCACCTGGCATGAGCCTGACCCGACACTTCAGCCCGCTGGACCGGATCCTGATCGAAGCCCAGCACGCCCTGGGCACCAGCCTGGGCCGCGCCCGCGCCGAGCGCCCGAACCCGGCGGGCGACACGCCCGACCTGCAGCTGGACGAACCCGACCGCCGGCACGCCGCCGGGCTGATGCGCATCAACCACACCGGCGAGGTCTGCGCGCAGGCGCTGTACGTCGGCCAGGCCGCCGTGGCGCGCGACGACGCCACGCGCGCCCAGCTCGCGCACGCCGCCCAGGAGGAAACCGACCACCTGGCCTGGTGCGCCGACCGGCTGGACGAACTGCACAGCCGCCCGAGCGTGTTCAACCCGCTGTTCTATGCCGGCAGCTACGCCATCGGCTTGGCCGCGGGCCTGCGCGGCGACGGCTGGAACCTGGGCTTCGTGGTCGAGACCGAGCGCCAGGTGGAAGCCCACCTGGACGAACACCTGGCCCACCTGCCGCCCGGCGACGAGCGCAGCCGCGCCATCCTTCGCACCATGAAGGCCGACGAGGCCCGCCACGCCGACAACGCCCTGGAAGCCGGCGCGCGCCTGCTGCCCCAGCCCATCCCGCGGCTGATGGCCCTGAGCTCGCGCGTGATGAAGGCCTTGGCATACCGGGGCTGAAGGGCTGCCGCGGATTTACGTGGCCAAAACCGCTCCTCAGGTGGGCGAAGTGAGTTTCAGGCCGATGATGCCGGCCAGGACCAGGGCGATGCAGGCCAGCCGCGGCCAGGCCGCCGACTCGCCGAACAGGGCAATGCCCAGGATGGCCGTGCCCACCGCGCCGATGCCCACCCACACCGCATAGCCGGTGCCGATCGGAATTTCCTTCAGCGCCAGGGCCAGGCACCAGAAACTGACCACCATGCCCGCCACGGTGACCACGCTGGCAAGGGGCCGCGTGAAGCCCTCGCTGTACTTCAGGCCCACGGCCCAGACGATTTCGAACACGCCGGCAATTGCCAGGTAGATCCATGCCATGTCGCTGCTCCTTTTCGCGGTGCCTGGAAACAACAACGGCCCGGAGCTTGCGCGCCGGACCGTCGTCGGTGGTTCATCGCCGCCATACGGCGCGCGGGCCGTCCCGCGCGGGCGATCAGTCAATCAGGTTGCGGGCACCGTAGAGTTCCTCGATTTCGCGGCGCAGCTGCATCTCGATGCGCTGGCGGTCCTTGAAGCCGAGGTTCTTGGCCTTCTCCTCGAACAGGTACGTGTCGAGGTCGAATTCCTTGAGGTGCATCTTCGTGTGGAACAGGTTTTCCTGGTAGATGTTCACGTCCATCATTTCGTAGCGCTGCTTGATGGGCTTGGACAGGAATTCCTGGATCGAATTGATGCGGTGGTCGATGTAGTGCTTCTTGCCCTTCACGTCGCGGGTGAAGCCGCGCACGCGGTAGTCCATCACCACGATGTCGGACTCGAAGCTCTCGATCAGGTAGTTGAGCGCCTTCATCGGCGAGATGACGCCGCAGGTGGCCACGTCGATGTCGGCGCGGAAGGTGGCGATGCCGTTGTGCGGGTGGGTTTCCGGATAGGTGTGCACGGTGATGTGCGACTTGTCCAGGTGCGCCACCACGGCATCGGAGATCAGCTCCTTGCCGGCCGCCTTCTTGTCGATGACGGGCTCTTCGGAAATCAGGATGGTCACCGACGCACCCTGCGGGTCGTAGTCCTGGCGGGCCACGTTGAGGATGTTGGCGCCGATGATTTCGGCCACGTCGGTGAGGATCTGGGTCAGGCGGTCGGCGTTGTATTCCTCATCGATGTAATCGATGTAGCGCTGGCGCTGTTCTTCCGACACCGCGTAGCAGACGTCGTAGATGTTGAAGCTCAGGGCCTTCGTCAGGTTGTTGAAACCCTGGAGCCTCAGGCGAGGAAGCGGCTTGACCACGGTGGCGTTCCTGCTAGGGAAGGGGGATGCAGCGGGGGCCGGCATTATCGGGCAAACCGCCCCCGGGGGGAACCGACCCCGTCACGGAAGCCGCCACCGGGCCCGTCCGGCATTGCCCGGCGCGGCCGGGGCGCCTAAGCTGAACGAAACAACCCGCCGCCCCCCGGGGCGGCAATGGCTGAGAAAAGGAGTTCGTCGATGTCTGTCCAGCCACACAAAGCCGTCATCAGCCCGCTGGCGCCCGATGCCGCGGCCATGAACCGCTTCCTCGACCACTGCCACCGCCGCCGCTACCCCACGCGCACCGACGTGTTCCGTCCCGGCGCGCCCGCCACCTCGCTCTATTACGTGGTCAGCGGCTCGCTGAGCGTGGTCAGCGAAGAGTCCGATGGCCGCGAACTGGTGCTGGGCTACGTCAACGCCGGCGAGTTCATCGGCGAAATGGGCCTGTTCTTCGCCGCCGACCAGCGCGCCGTGGTGGTGCGCACGCGCACCGCCTGCGAGCTGGCCGAGATCAACTACGAGCGCCTGCACCAGCTGTTCGCCGGCCCGCTGGCGGCCGAGTGCCCGCGCATCCTGTATGCCATTGGCCTGCAGCTGTCCAAGCGCCTGCTCGACACCAGCCGCAAGGCCAGCCGACTGGCCTTCATGGACGTGAGCGGCCGCATCATCCGCACGCTCACCGACCTGTGCCAGGAACCCGACGCGCTGTCGCATCCGCAGGGCACCCAGATCCGGGTGTCGCGCCAGGAGCTGGCGCGCATCGTCGGCTGTTCGCGCGAAATGGCCGGCCGCGTGCTCAAGCAGCTCGAGGAACAGGGCCTGCTGCACGCGCGCGGCAAGACCATCGTGGTCTTCGGCACCCGCTGAGCCATGGGCACGGCCTCGACACCCGGTCGCGAGAGCCTGCTCATCCGGCCGGCGTCGGCGCAGGACGCCGCCGGCGTGGCCATGCTGCTGGGCGTGCTGGGCTACCCCTGCACCCGCGAAGAAGCCGCCGCCCGGCTGCTGGCGCTGCAGGAAGAGCCCGACCAGCAGCTGCTGGTGGCCGACCGCCACGGCGAGCTGGCGGGGCTGCTGGGCCTGGACCTGATGTACTACCTGCCGCTGGGCGCCCGCACCTGCCGCATCACCGCGCTGGTGGTCTCGGCGAAGGAACAGCGCCGCGGCGTGGGCCGCATGCTGCTGCGCGAGGCCGAGCTGCGCGCGCGCCAGGGCGGCGCCGCCCGCATCGAACTCACGTCGGCCAGCCATCGCCACGAAGCCCACGCGTTCTACCGCGCCTGCGGCTTCGACGAGAGCGCCCTGCGCTTCCTCAAGCGCCTCGGCGACGCCTGAGCCGCCGCCCTCGCGCAGAGAGGGCTAGAGCAGGGTTTCGAAGGCGCCGCGCAGGCGCCTGTTGACGCGCGCCAGGCTGCGCGGATCGGGCCGCACCAGCACCGGGCAGGCGGTTTCGCATAGCAGCGGCAGGTCGCGCGCGCTGTCGCTGTAGACGGCGGCGAAGGGCGGATGGATGCCTTCCCGCGCCAGCGCCGCGATCTTGCGCGGCCCCACGGTGTGCTCCTGGCCGATCCAGCCGCCGAAGGCCTCGCGCACGCTCGAACCCACCACAGGCACGTCGGGCTGGCCCAGTGCGCGCCACAGCTCGCGCGCCAGCGACGCCTCGGCACCGGTCACGATGACCACCGGGTGGCCGGCGTCGAGGTGGGCGCGCAGGCGCAGCACCGCGGGCAGGATCAGCAGCTCGTCGCGGCGCGCGGCGCAGTCACGCAGGAAATCCTCGCGTGCTTCCGCCAGCGCCTCGTGCGTGCGCCCGACGGTGGCCAGCCAGGTGTAGAAGCTGGCCGGCAGCCACGCGCTGCGCCACCAGGCGAAGCCCGGGGCCAGGAACGGAAAGCTCAGGCCGGCGGCCAGCCGGCGCAACGGGTCGCGGCGCAGCTGGATGCGCAGCCAGGCCGCGGCGCAGTCGCCGCGCACCAGGGTGCCGTCGAAATCGAACAGGACGGTGGCCGCCGCGCTCGCCATGGGTCAGGCGAACAGCCGCGCCAGCTCGGCGCCCGGGTCGGGCGCGCGCATGAAGGTTTCGCCGACCAGGAACGCGTGCACGCCGTTGCCGCGCATCAGCGCCACGTCGTCGCGGGTGGCGATGCCGCTTTCGGTCACCAGCACGCGGTCGGTCGGCACGGCCTGGCGCAGGGCCAGCGTGGTGTCGAGCGAGACCTCGAAGGTGCGCAGGCTGCGGTTGTTGATGCCCACCAGCGGCGCACCCACCTGCAGCGCGCGCTCGAGTTCGTCGATGTCGTGCACTTCCACCAGCACGTCCATGCCCAGGTCCATCGCCAGGTGCGAGAGCTCGGCCAGCGCGGCGTCGCCCAGCGCGGCCACGATCAGCAGGACGCAGTCGGCGCCCATCGCGCGGGCCTCGTACACCTGGTAGGCGTCGATGGTGAAGTCCTTGCGCAGCACCGGCAGCGAGCAGGCGGCGCGCGCCTGCACCAGGTAGTCGTCGGCGCCCTGGAAGAAGTCCACGTCGGTGAGCACCGACAGGCAGGCCGCGCCACCGCGCTCGTAGCTGGCGGCGATCTGGGCGGGGTGGAAATCAGGCCGGATGACGCCCTTGCTCGGGCTGGCCTTCTTCACTTCGGCGATCACGGCCGGCAGCCCGGCGGCCACCTTGGCCTGCAGCGCGGCGGCAAAGCCGCGCGCGGCCGGCAGGCCCTCGCAGCGCGCCGCCAGCGTGGCCAGCGGCACGCGCTGCGAGCGCTCGGCGATTTCTTCGGCCTTGCGGCGCAGGATGGTTTGCAGGATGTCGCTCATGGAATTCCTTTCAGGGGCCGCCGTAGGCCCGTTCGACCTTGGCCACGCGCAGCTCGAAGTGTTCGTACCACTGGGTTCGCCCTTGCTCGCGCGCCAGGGTGTGTTCGGCGTGCCGACGCCAGGCCAGGATGTCGGCCTCGCTGGCCCAGTAGCTGACCGTGATGCCGAAGCCGTCGGCGCCGCGCGTGCTTTCCACGCCCAGGTAACCGGGCTGCACCGCCGCCAACTCGACCATTCGCTGCGCGGTGGCGCCGTATCCCGCGTCGCCATCATCGCGGCGCTGGCTGCTGAACACCACCGCGTAGTAAGGCGGCGCCGGCAGCGTGGCGAAGGCGGACGCGGCCATTCCGGGCTACTTGCCGGCCAGCCCGCGCGTCACCGCGACGAACTGGTCGAGCTTGGCGCGGGCCTTGCCCGACGCCATCGCGGCGCGGGCCTGGTCGATGCCGTCGGCGATCGATACGGCTTGCCCGGCGGTGTACAGCGCGGCGCCGGTATTGAGCGCGACGATTTCCTTGGGCAAGCCGTCCTTGCCGTCGATGGCTTCCATAAGCAGGCCCATGGACTGCGTGGAATTCTCCACGCGCAGGTTGCGGCTGGCCGACATCGAGATGCCGAAGTCTTCGGGATGGATTTCGTACTCCACGATCTCGTCGCCGCGCAGCTCGCCCACCATGGTGGCGCCGCCCAGCGAAATCTCGTCCATGCCGTCGCGGCCCCAGACCACCATGGCGCGCTTGGCGCCCAGCTGGCGCAGCACGCGCACCTGGATGCCGACCAGGTCGGGGTGGAAGACGCCCATCAGGATGTTCGGCGCGCCGGCCGGGTTGGTCAGCGGGCCCAGGATGTTGAACATGGTGCGCACGCCCAGCTCCTTGCGCACCGCGGCCACGTTCTTCATCGCCGGGTGGTGCACGGGCGCGAACATGAAGCCCATGCCGGTCTGCGCAATGCAGGCCGAGACCTGCTCGGGCTGCAGTTCGATCACCGCGCCCAGGGCCTCCAGCACGTCGGCGCTGCCCGACTTGGACGACACGCTGCGGTTGCCGTGCTTGGCCACCTTGGCGCCGGCCGCGGCGGCCACGAACATGCTGGCGGTGGAGATGTTGAAGGTGTGCGAGGCGTCGCCGCCGGTGCCCACGATGTCGACGAAGTGATGCGGGTCGGGCACCGTGACCTTGGCGGCGAACTCACGCATCACCTGCGCCGCGCCGGCGATCTCGCCCACGGTTTCCTTGCGCACGCGCAGGCCCGACAGGATGGCCGCGGTGAGCACGGGCGACACTTCGCCGCGCATCACCTGGCGCATCAGGTCCACCATCTCGTCGTGGAAGATCTCGCGGTGGTCGATGATGCGCTGGAGCGCATCCTGCGGAGTGATCGGCATGGCCTTGACCTGCATCTCTTGAAGTAGGGCCTTCAGGCCCGACGGCCGGAAAGGAAGTTGCGGAGCATGTCGTGCCCATGCTCGGTGAGGATGGATTCGGGGTGGAACTGCACGCCCTCCACCGGCAGCGTCCGGTGCCGCAGGCCCATGATCTCGTCCATCGAACCGTCTTCGTTCTCGGTCCAGGCGGTGATCTCGAGGCAATCGGGCAGCGTTTCCCTGCGCACCACCAGCGAATGGTAGCGCGTGGCTTCGAACGGATCGGGCAGCCCGGCGAACACGCCCACGCCGGTGTGGCGGATGGGAGAGGTCTTGCCGTGCATGATGGTGCGGGCGCGCACCACTTCGCCGCCGAAGGCCTGGCCCAGGCTCTGGTGGCCCAGGCAGACGCCCAGGATGGGCACCACGCCCGACAGCTTTTCCAGCACCTCCAGCGACACGCCGGCCTCGTTGGGCGTGCACGGGCCCGGCGAGATGACGATGTGGTCGGGCTTGAGGGCGGCGATCTGCGCGACGGTCAGCGCGTCGTTGCGCACCACCTTCACGTCTTCACCCAGCTCGCCGAAGTACTGCACGAGGTTGTAGGTAAAGCTGTCGTAGTTGTCGATCATCAGGAGCATGGGGGGCGTATCCGTCCGGGCCGGGAATTCACGCCCGAATGCCATGGGTGTCTTGCCGCGGCACGACCGGAAGGGTCGTGGCCGGCGGGCGCGAGCGCCAAGGATAGCGGACGCGCCCCCCGCTGGGGCACCGCCGCGGGCCGCCAAGGCGGCCGGCCCGCCACGTCAGGCCTTGGGAAGGTAGTACAGCGGAGCGTCCGGCCCCAGCGGCAGGCCAAGCGCCATCCACAGCACCAGCATCAGCGTCCAGGCCAGGCCCAGCACGATCGAGTACGGCACCATCAGCGCGATCAGCGTGCCGAGGCCGGCCTTGGGCCGGTACTTCTGGAACACCACCAGGATGATCAACAGGTAGGAATTGAGCGGCGTGACGATGTTGACGACCGAATCACCAATGCGATAAGCCGCCGTCGTCAGCTCGGGGCTCATGCCCACGATCATGAACATCGGGATGAAGATCGGCGCCAGCACGCCGAACTTGCTCAGCATGCCGCTCATGGCGAAGTCGCCGAACACCACCACCAGCACGAAGGCCACCACCAGCAGCGGGATGGGCAGGTCGGCCTGGAACAGCAGGCTTCCGCCCGTGTAGGCCAGCATCCGGTCCAGGCCGCTGTAGCCCATGTAGGCAACGAACTGGGCGAGGAAGAACAGCATCACCAGCACCGGGACGATGCCGCGGATGCCGTGGTTGAGGGCGTCGGCGAGGTCGTTCTGGTTGCGCAGTGAGCCGTTCATGGCGCCAAACACCAGCCCCGGAAGCAGGAACAGCAGCGCGATCAGCGGCACGATCACGTGCGACCAGCGCGGGCCCGGCGACTCCAGCAGGCGCGGCGCACCGTCGGCCACCACGGTGAAAGGTTCGGTGGCCAGCACCGTGGTGCCTTCCTCCACTTCGGTTCCCGCAGGCAGCAGTTGCACCGCCGTGGTGGTGGCCACGCGCCCGTTGGGCAGGCTGGGCTTTCCGTCGCCGTGCAGGGGCATGCCGGGCACCAGCACCATCGCCGCCACCAGGGCCAGGCCCGCCAGCAGGCTGGCCAGCGCACCCATCAGCGCGCGACGCTCGCGCGGAGCGAGCGCCATTTCCCGCGCGGTGTCGTCTCCCGCCGCCGCCTTGTCCTCGGGGTTTTGCCGGTTGAGCCGGGGCTCGACGATGCGGTCGGTGACGAACCAGCCGGCCAGCATCACCGTGAACGCCGACGCCACCTTGAAGTAGTAGTTGTGCAGGATGGACACCGTGTAGCCGGGGTCCATCACGCGCGCCGAATCCTGCGCGAACCCGGT